>CAMCZG010000010.1 GCA_945886445.1 Bifidobacterium breve
GTGTGTTGTGTAACAAACTCGTCGTCACATAATTCGTCGCGAATAATGACATGCATCATGGCAAGCATCAATGCGGTATCGGTACCGGGGAAAGGTTGAATAAACCAATCGGCTTCATCGGCAGTAATGGTGCGAATGGGGTCGACCACAACTACTTTCGCACCCTTGCCGCGCGCCTCTTCAATGAACGGCCACAGGTGCCTGTTAGTGAGTCGCGTATTGGTTCCCCACAAAACGATGTACTGCGCATCAACAATGTGCATGGGGTTGGTGCTGCGGGCAGAACCAGTGGTTGCCATAAACCCGTTCTTCGCGACGCTTCCGCATAATGAACCCGCTGTGAGCGATGAACCCATGCGCGCAAAGAGCCGCCTATCGAGTGACGACATCTGCAATAGCCCTTGGTTGCCCGCTGACGACCACGGCAACACGGTTTCGCCGCCGTACACGTCTATGGCTTCATGAGTTTTTTGCGCAACGAGCGCTAAAGCTTCTTTCCACGTTGCTTCGCGAAAGATACCTTCGCCTTTTGCGCCATCACGCACTAACGGCGTAGTGATGCGTTGCGGGCTATACACCCGCTCAACAAAATGGTTCACCTTGGGGCACAGTTCCCCTGCGGAGTACGGATGCGCAGGGTTTCCACGCATTTTCACTGCCACCCCACCTTCCACTGTCACTTGCCAGCCACACGAATCGGGGCAGTCGTGGTGGCAAGTGCCAAGTACAAGCGATTCCTGTGTCACCTGCCTATCTTGGCACCTCGTTATGCTGGAGCGCAGATGATTTCTTTAATGGCAGCCCAGCGAGCAACGGGGGCCTGGAACTGGTTGCGCGACGAGGGGCTTCTCATTGTTGCCATTACCTCGGGAGCCTTCTTTTTCACTCGCGCCATTGGCCTGCTTGCGAGTTACCAAGCCGAACGCTTAAAGCGCCAGCGCGCAGCCGCCGACCCACTCGACCACAATGCTGTGGGCGGATACCAAGGTGCTCTTCTCGGCGCAGCTCGCTGGGGTGTCAACTTCACTATTGCCACAGTGGCCTTTGTATGGACGCTCTTGCTCCTCAACCTGCCGGCAGCTGCAGTGGTGCCAATGGTTTCTATTGTGGGTGCCGGTCTTGGCTTTGGAGCCCAGCAAATTGTGGGTGACGTTCTTGCTGGCATCTTCATTATTTCCGAACGGCAATTCGGTGTGGGCGACGTAGTGCGCGTAGGGCCACTCGTTCCTGTTGGCTGGATCGAAGGCCGCGTGGAAGAAGTCACTTTGCGCGTCACCAAAATTCGCACCTTTGACGGCGACCTCGTCACTGCTGCAAACGGTGGCCTGCGCCAAACCGTCAACCTCTCGCGTGACTGGGCTCGCGTGCTCATCAACATTCCAGTTTCGCGTGAAGCAGACCTCGATGCTGCAATTGAAATGCTCAACCGCATTGGCCACGACATTTCTCACGACCCCGAATGGGCACCGCTCATATTGGAGCAACCGGTGGTTTCAGGTGTAGAAGACATTGGTGCAGAAACTATTGAACTGCGCTTTGCTGGTCGCACGCTTCCCGCTCAGCAATGGAAAGTAGCTCGCGAGATTCGTCATCGCATTGCCATTGAGGGCGCACCATGAGGCGTATAGGTCGCGCCA
Source organism: Bifidobacterium breve (assembly GCA_945886445.1). Lineage (GTDB taxonomy): Bacteria > Actinomycetota > Acidimicrobiia > Acidimicrobiales > Ilumatobacteraceae > F1-20-MAGs119. The sequence continues at coordinate 1,638 of CAMCZG010000010.1, forward strand.
CCATCGCCTCGGCGCTTGTCTTTGGGGCTTCGGTTACCACGTGGATTCTGCAGCGCCCGAGCGACCCACCAGCGCCCGCAAGCATTCCGTGGCCCGATGTGAGTTGGGTCATTGTGACTACCACCTCAACGCTGCCCAAAGACAAACCGAGCAAGCCCGAGACGACCACTACAGAAGAAAAACGCGTGTCGACAACTGTTGAAACTACAACATCTGTAGACGCTTCTTCAACTGTGCCCGAAACGCAAACTACCGCAGTAGCTGAAACCTCTTCAGAGACTTCAACCACTGCGGTAGCAGCTAATTAATACGTATTACTAATTCAGCAAGAAGTGCTTATGCACCGATCTTTGCGGCAATCGTTTTGGCGATTGTGACAATGCTGTCTGGCAATGCTGCGTAACCCTTGATTTCAGCAACTGCTGGAGCACAAGTATCAAGTACGTAGTTGACGTAGCTCTTCGCAATTGCATTGTTTGCAGCTGTACCAAAAGCAGCGGTGTTGGCCATGCCGTACGATACTGCTGTGATTGGGTAAGCGCCTGCAACTGTGTTTGCGTAGTCGAAGGTAACAATGCCGGTCGTTGAGTTAACCGCTGCAGCACCAACTGCAAGCTTTGCGCCTGAAGAGCTACCTGCGACATACTCGCCTGCACCATTTTTGATCTTCGCTGATTGGATTGGCTTGCCAGCAGTTTGACGCTCGTTCACGAACGAAGTTTCTGCATAACCAATTCCACCATTTTTGCCCATCACGCCGTTAGCAACACCGTCGTTACCCTGAGCAGCAACGAATGAACCATCGGTTGGCACTGTTCCTGGGAAAGCAGTGTCGAAGGCATCGTTAGTCTCTTTTGTCCAAATAGTTGGCTGTGACTTGTTCAAGTAGTTAGCAAAGTTGTTGGTTGTACCTGAAGTATCTTTGCGCTTGTACACGGTGATTGGTGTAGCGGGAATAGTTACTGATGTTGCATCTACCGACACGGAACCAATGAGGGCCTTGTCGAGAGTGATGGAGTACACAGTTCCTGCAGCGTAAGGAACCGACAACGTAATTTTGCCGGCTTTTGGCTTCTTGTTGTAGATCTTCTTCACTGTCGTTCCACCATCAATACTCGAGGTGATGATGAGGTTCTTTGATTTGCTAGTCACAGCCTTTGAAGTCAACGTTGCAGTCAAAGTAGCTTTTGTTGCGCTTGCTTTTTTCAAAGTGAATTTTGTCTGACCGTTCAAACCAAGAAGGTTTGGCTGAGCGGCAACTGGGTTGTCAGCAAGAATTGCTGGGTCATTCCACGTCTTGATTTGTGCAGCAAAGATTTTTGCAACAGTTGCAGATGACAATTGCAAAACGGTGCCAGCAGGCTTTACACCTTCAAGGTTGTATGCAATGTTAATTGCACCAGAAATAAGCGGCATAAAAACAAAGTTTGTGGCTGTGCGAGCTGCACCACCGCTTGTTGCTACGGCAGTTGTAATTTCCGAAGTTTTCCAAACTGAGTCTGACATTCCAAACGTGTAGTCGTTCTTGAAAAAGTTAGCCTTGCCTGTTCCCGAGCCAACGCCGGTGTAGTCAACTTTGTGACCGGCAGCGTTAGCAGTTGAATCACCAGCGAACGAAGCGCGGCACGACTCCATAAGGTTGAGTGGGAAAGTTGCACCACCGGCAACAATTGTTGCTGCAGATGCTGCAGTGATCCCGAAAGATCCAACAATTGCTGTAGCCGCAAGGCCAACAACAAACTTCTTTGACAGTTTCATGTATGTATATTCCTCCGAATAGGGGTTGGTTACAGAGGGATCTTACGAGATGAATAAAAAGCCAAAAGGTTGTTTGAGTAACGCTTTGGGGTGCCCAAAGTTAACTCTGAGTAAACTCAACTGAGGTCAGCCGAAGCGCCCTTGCACGTAGTCGGCCGTACGCTGATCGGAAGGTGAACTAAAGATCACAGAGGTACGGTCGGCTTCTACAACCTGGCCAGGTCCACCGTCAGATAAGAAGAATGCACAGAAGTCGGAAACGCGAGCTGCTTGTTGCATGTTGTGCGTAACCACCACAATGGTCATGTCGGCAGATAGTTGCACAATGGTTTCTTCGACTTTCAAAGTTGAAGCGGGGTCAAGAGCCGAGCATGGCTCGTCCATTAACAACACCTTTGGCTTTACAGCAAGAGCACGGGCGATGCACAACCGCTGTTGCTGACCACCAGAGAGTGAAGAACCCGACAACTTCAAGCGATCTTTTACTTCTTTCCACAAGCCGGCACGAGTAAGACACTCTTCCAAAAGACTGTCTTTGTCTTGCACCTTAATGTTGGCAAGTTTCAAACCTGCCAGAACGTTCTCCGCAATCGTCATTGAAGGAAATGGGTTCGGCTTCTGGAAAACCATGCCCACTTTGAGCCGCATAGCGGTGACATCGACCTTCGGACCATAAATTTCTTCACCGTCAAGGAACACTTCGCCAGCCATTGCGGCACCTGGAATGAATTCGTGCATGCGGTTAAGAACGCGAAGGAAAGTTGACTTACCGCAACCCGAAGGCCCGATGAGACCCGTGACGCTATTTGCTGGGAAATCTAGGGAAATATCCTCCAAAACGTGGTGCTTACCGAACCATACGTGCACGCCTTTGGTTTGCAACCCGTTTGTTCCTACTCGACCTTCGTCCAAAGCATTTCCTCCTGTTGCGGCATTCGTGTTTGTGGCATTCACGGTGAGATTGATGTCGTCATTTTCCATGGCGTTACTTCCTTGACCCTCTGCCCGCAAGACGGGCAATTATAAAGAGAATAAAAATAAAACTGAGAAGTACTGCTGCTCCACCCCATGCGCGAGTCAGTGCAGTATCGGTTCCGGTCGAAAAGTTTTGGAAGATATACATGGGCAACGACGCAAGCGGTTGCCCAGTTACTTTCAATGAATACACCGCCGAGTAGTACGCCGTCAGAATGAGCGGAGCAGTTTCACCAGCAACACGCGCCAGGCCAAGCATTGATGCAGTAATCAGACCCGAGCGCGCTGTTGGCAGCACGATGCGAAAGGTGGTGGCCATTTGCGAGGCCCCAAGGGCGTAAGCAGAACTGCGTAGGTCTTCTGGTACAAGTTTTAAAACCTCTTCAGAGGTTCTTGCCACTGTAGGCAACATGAGAATGGCCAGCGAAATAGCACCGGCAAAACCGCTAAAGCTATAGCGCGACACCACTACTGCATAGACAAATAGCCCTGCCACAATTGACGGCACACCACTCATTGACTGCACAATGACTCGCACAAGACCGCTGAGTTTTCCCTTGACTTCCGTGATGTACAACGCCGTCACAATGCCGAATGGAATTGCGATGACTGACGCCATCAGCAAAATAAGAAGTGAGCCCACTAACGCGTGCGACAGCCCACCCATACCCAATTCGTCATCGCCCGCTGTGTAAGCCATGTCGTGGGTGAAATACCCAAAGTAAATTGCAGATGCACCGCGTTTGAAAACAGTGAACAAAATAGATGCCCACGGAATGAACGCAGTAGCAAAACCTGCAGTCACCAACGTGGTCATTACTTTGTCAATTGCTTTCACTTTGTCGTGGCGCATGCCATTAATGAAAGAAACGACAATGAATGCCAGTACAAAAGCAAAATAAAAACCCAATGGACCAGCAAGGCCGGTAACGAGCACTACTACCGATGCAACCACGCCGGCTAAAACAGTTGGGCGCACCATGTCACGAACCGATTGACCTCTGTTCACCCAAGGCTTTCGCGGCTGAACTTCCTGCATTATTGATGGAGTTGATGTGTCACTCATTGTGCAACCTTTGAGGTACGAGAAACGATGATGGATGCTCCGAAGTTCACCAGCAAGGTGAGTGTGAAAAGTACAAGTCCAGCGGCCATGAGCGCCTTAATTTCAGATGGACCAGCCTCACCAATGCGACTTGCAATGAGCGAAGCGACGTTTCCGCCAGCACTTGCCAAAACTTGAAACTTCAATTCGAACACAAGATTAAGCGTGAGAAGAACGGCCACTGTTTCCCCGAGTGCACGACCCAAGCCAAGCAACATTCCACCTATCAGACCACTTCGACCAAATGGCAGCACTACTGCTTTCAAAGCTCCCCAACGCGACCCTCCAAGTGCATAAGCAGCAGAAATTTGGTCTTGAGGAGCACGTGAGTACACCTCACGCGTTACCGAACTGGCAATGGGAATAATCATGAGCCCAAGTACTAACGCAGAGATAAATGGGGATGCATCAAAGTTCTCAACATCAACTTTAAAAATAGGAATCCAACCAAAATATTTATTGATTGTTTCGGCCCAACCAGCAGCATATGGCATGAGCACTAAGTAGCCCCACAAACCATAGATGATGGATGGAATAGCTGCCATGAGGTCGAGAATGGAAACAAGAACCGCGCGAAGTTTTTTTCCAATGTAGTACTCGAGGAAAAGCGACGTACCAATGACAAACGGTAATGCAAGAATCATTGCCATGAGGGCAACAATGACGGAGCCAACAAGCATCGCAGCAACGCCGAACGAAGCTCCTTCTAGCGATTCGCCAGTGCCAGAGTCCCAAGTTGATGAAGTGAGAAACCCAAAACCAAACTCTTTGAATACTTCAAAGCCTCGGAAGAGAAGAAAACCAGCGATGAGCGCCAATACGACGAAGGCGAACATGGCTCCTGCGGTGACAACTGCTCGAAAGCGTTTATCGGATGCATTTCTTTGGTTGGTGATGGCCCTCCGCGGAGGCCCATCGTCCGTTGGCTTGTCAACGGTGGCAATAGACATGGCGAAAGTTTCGCAGTGCAAAGAAGTAGCCCGATAACCACTTGGTTAACGCAAGGTGAACACGCCCTTACATTTGAGGGTTTCCTATCCAGAATTCGCTACTGGGACAGCTTTTCATTGAGGCTCGCCTTCACTGCTTCCCATTCCTCACGAATGATGGAATAGGTAGCCGTGTCGCGGAGTCCGTTGTTCGCTCCATCGGTTGAATGCTTGTGATGACGCAATGTGCCTTCAAACTTTGCGCCAATGCGTTCGATGTTTGCTCGAGATTTCGCATTACGGGCGTCGGTGCGCAAGACAACACGTTGCACTCCCCATGTTTCAAATGCATAAGTCAACATCATCAATTTTGCCTCGGTATTTACTTGAGTGCGTTGCGCATCATGCGACAACCAAGTTGAACCGATCTCTACTGCATCGGGGAAATCGCGTGTGCTCGGGTGCCCAGTTGCATCGGGCCAATACTCAAGATTCAAAAATCGTGTTGATCCCACCACCGTGTCGGGGGAATCAATGCGCACAGTTACAAACGGGTGCGCAGCTCCGGATTCGAACTCTGCAACTGCAGCACTGATGTAACGAGTCACGTCGGCTGTGGTTGGTTCAGGCACCCACGTGTATTGAAAACTCTCTCGAGAACCAGCGGCGGCCGACAACAAAGGACGTACGTGGGCATTGGTGAGTGGCAAGAGACGTACAAAACGACCCTCAAGTGTGATGGGGGTCAGGGGTACGGACATCCCTTGAGCCTACGAGCGAATACGAATTAGAGGGAGACGGGGACAATGGCGAACTCATTCACGTCAATGAGCCCGAGGTCGGTAATGCGCAGGTCGGGAATGACCGACAGCCCAAGGAACGACAACGCCATAAATGGTGCGTCGAGGGTGATGCCTAGTTCACGAGCAGCTTCCACTACGCGATCAATTTCTGCAGCTACTTCAAGAAGTGGCTTTGGGCTCATGAGCCCAGCAATTGGCAACGCAACTTCGGCAACAACCTTGCCATCGACCACTACCACTTGCCCACCGCCCATTTCGGCGACACGAGCAATAGCAACCGACATATCGGCCGGCCCACTTGCATCGCGCGCGCCCACCACCATGATGTTGTGTGCATCGTGTGCAACGGTAGACGCAATTGCTCCACGCTGAATTCCGTAACCCGACACATAGGCAAGACCAATGCGGCCCGTTGCCTTGTGGCGTTCTACTACAGCAATACGTGCAATGTCATTAGCCTCATCGGACACATCCAAAATGAGCGACTTTGTACGCACTGTTTTTGAGGTCACACCAATCACGCGTGCTTTGCCATTTGTTGGTTCTTCAATGGTGAGTTCTGCTGCACTGGGCACATGATGCAAGCGCACACGGTTGTACAAACTTTGTGGTGCCTCAAGTACGGGTACTGCACCAGGCTCTATAACACCATTGCGCGCAACAACTTTTCCACGTTGCAGTACGAGTGAAGGCTTGAAACCTTGCAGCGTGTCAAACACGGCAACGTCGGCCTGATAGCCCGGCCCCAGTTGACCCAAGTGAAAAAAGTTGTGATACATGGCTGGCAGAAATGACGCAACAATAAGTGCGTCAATTTCATTGAGCCCACCTTCAACTGCGAGTCGCAAGCAATGGTTAATGTGTCCTTCATCGCGCAGTAGGTCTGGCTCGCGGTCGTCGCTGCAAAATGCAGTGCACATGGGGCCGTGTGAAAGAACCGTGGGCAAGAGTTCTAAAAGGTCTTGACACACCGAGCCTTGACGCAGAAAAACCCACATTCCTTTTTGGCGTTTTTCATGCGCTTCATCGAGTGCGAAACATTCGTGGTCGCTTTCAATACCTGCTGCCAAGTATGCATCGAGAGCTCGTCCTCGTAAACCTGGCGCATGACCATCGACCTTGCGCCAACCAGCCGAAGCGATGATGTCGCGGAACATGGGGTCGCCATTAATGACGGCTGGGTAGTTCATTACTTCTGCAACGCCAATTGCACCGAGCTCATCAATAATTGTTTTTACATCGGCGGCGGAAAACGCAGCGCCCGCACTTTCAAAAGGAGACGCTGGCACACACGACGAAGCAGCCACCCCAAACGTGAATGGCATTTTTTCTGCAGCGTCTACAAGTGCACGTATTCCCTCTAGGCCTGCCACGTTGGCAATTTCGTGCGGGTCGGCAGCAACCGCGGTTGTTCCATTTGGCAGCACCGCTTTGACATATTCGTCGACCCAAAGTTTCGATGACTCCAAATGCATGTGCGCATCGACAAAACCAGCAACAAGCGACGCGCCATCTACATTGATGATTTCATGCGCATCGCGCTCGCCCCAACCCACAACTACTCCATCGGCAATGGCGAGGTCGGTGGTGACCCATTCACGCGTCGTTGGCGAGAGTACTCGCCCACCTTTCAGCAAAATATCGGCGGGAACATCGCCTCGAGCGGCCGCTAAGGCATGAAGTGAAACGGGTGGGCGTGCCATATGGAAACGATAGTGGGCATTGCGATCACATAGGGTGAGACGTATGGGATTACGTGATGGAGATGGTTGGGTGCGTTGTGATTGTGGCGGCCACCATTGGGGTTTATACGGTGCTGCTGGGTTGCTTTTGGTGCGCCGCGATACACCCGAACCTCACGTGCTCTTGCAGTTACGTGCTAACTGGACCCACGGTGGCGGCACATGGGCTTTGCCTGGCGGGGCACTCGACTCGCATGAAGACTCCATTGCTGCGGCAAAACGTGAAGCATTTGAAGAAGTGGGCGTTCACGAACATCACCTCACTGTGGTGCACACCTACTCTGATGATCATGGACCATGGCGTTACGACACGGTGATTGCACACTGTCATGGTGATGCCAACGCCAGCATCGCAAATGCTGAATCGGCAGATTTGCATTGGGTGCATATAGACGCGGTGCACACCTATGAGTTGCACCCAGGATTCGCATCATCGTGGCCCGACTTGCACCCACTTGTTGTGGCTTCGCTCGAGTGAGCGCTTCTACAACTCATAGCGACTACCGCATGAGTCGTAACGATTGGTTATTGCTACTTATACCTGGCCTCATTTGGGGTTCAAGTTTCTTCTTCATTGCCGAAGGGCTCGACGCCTTTCAACCTGCGCTCATTACGCCCTTGCGCGTACTTTTTGGTTTTCTTGCACTCATCGCAATTCCACAGTCACGCAAGTACATTCCGAAAAAAGATCTTCCTTCTATTGCGCTACTCGGCGTGTTCTGGATCGCAATACCACTGAGCCTTTTTCCCTTTGCCGAACAACATGTATCGAGCAGTGTGACAGGCATGTTGAACGGCGCTACACCGTTGTTTGTTGCAACGGTTGCTTCACTGATGCACAAACGCTTTCCGCATCGCAATCAAATACTCGGGCTACTTGTTGGATTCTGCGGCGTCTTGCTCATTGCAATTCCCACGGCCAACAAAACTTCGTCAAGCGCGTTTGGTGTCGTGCTCATTATGAGTGCCTTGTGCTGCTACGGCATCGCACTCAACCTTGCGGTGCCGCTTCAGCAAAAGCACGGTGCGCTTCCCGTTATTGTTCGCGCCCAAGTAGTGGCCTTCGTTCTCACTGCCCCCTTTGGCATTGCTGCAATACCCAGCAGTTCCTTCGCCTGGCATTCGCTTTTCGCCATGGTGGGGTTAGGCGTTGGTGGCACCGGAATTGCCTATGCACTCACTACAACCCTGGCGGGTCGAGTGGGCAGTACTCGCACCTCGGTGACCACCTACATCATGCCGGTGGTGGCTTTATTTCTCGGAGCGGTCATTCGCAATGAAGTAGTAGCTGGGCTCTCGCTATTGGGTTGTGGCGTTGCGCTTGCTGGGGCATTTCTCACCAATCGCTCGCGCAAGTAGCCCACTCGGCCTCTATTTCACTAAGGTCGAGCCATGAGCGAACTTGTCATTCCGCGCTTCGGCGAACTCTTGTCTCCTTACATCTCACAGGTTCCACCAGAAATTACCCCGCGTTTTCTGGCGCTACTTGAGCGAGGTGCAGCATCGCGATATCGCGGTTGGGCAGAAATGCTTCCTGAACATGCTGAAGGTCTCATGAAGTGTTCTGAAGCAGAAGATGAAATTGCGAACCGCATTGAAGGCGCATTTCATTTAGATGAATCGTTGCGCGAGAAGTTGGAAGCTCCACTTCCCGGCGCACTCGATACGTATTACGAAGTGTTTGCTCAATTTTCTGTGTGGGATCAACTTCGCATTCAGGCCAACGCCGAGCGTCAAGGTGCAGGTGCATGGCAACGTATTGCAGGCACGCACCCCGACCCACAAGTCATTGAAGTTTTGAATTCGTGCTCAGCTCTTGAGTTAGAAAGCGCTGACTACATGGACGCACTTATTGAAGCCCACGCACCCGATCGTGTTTCTAACTAAATAGAGCTGGTGGAATTTCAGTTTCGCCGGCTTCAATTCCAGCGATAATGCGCTCGGCAACCGATGCGGGGCTCAGGCCCTCTTTCATTGCAGGTGCTTGACCATACAAAGGTCGTGTTGCTAAGCCCGTTTCAGTATGTGGAGGGCGTGCGTCGAGAACGCTAATTTTCTTTGAACGCAACTCGCGGCGCAACACTGCACAACTTGCCGACAGGCCTGCTTTTGCTGCGGTGTAAGCAGCCATTCCCAACGTTGCAAAATCGACCACAGCTCCTGTGATGACCGTAATATTTCCACCCTCGCGAATATGGGGTACAAGATCATTCAGAACCTGCAACGGCGCTACGAGGTCAACATCAATGAGTTGCGCAATATCGGCGCTATTGAGGGTTCCGTGAATACCAAAACCAACGACCCCACTCGCAATAATGACGCCGTCAACACCATCGTGGGCAACAACAAGTTCGCACAACTGGCGGCGCGCATCTTCGTTCGTAATATCGAGTCCGAAAGGGCCACTCTTAGCTATTGCAATAACCTCAGCGCCCTTCTCATTCAGGGCTTCAACCAGCGCGCTGCCGAGCCCGCCACTTGCACCAATTATGAGAAATCTGTGATTACGCATTTCAGTCATTCGGTGAGTCTTGTTGGTAGTGATTGGCGAACACGAACTGTGCGCCAACCACTACCTGACAAATTTTTCTAGAACAGCCCGTCTGTGAGCATTGGCCCAATAACGCGCACGCCTGCTTCTGCATTAGCAAGTGCTGCAAACATCACCAATGCGCCACCGGCCATTGAGATGTTTTTGAAGAATGCAATTTGTTCCATTTGCTTTTGCTGTGGGTCTGTTTGTGTCCAAAAGTTGTGAAACATCACAGCCATAATGACGAGCAATACAGCAAGCACTAGCGCACCAAGGTCGGCGTATACGCCAAGAATAATTGATGCTGCGGCAAGCAAGAAAAATACGCCAGACAAAATGACTGATGCTTTTGCTGCGGGAACTTTCTTGAACTGGGCATAGCCAGTCATGTGTTCAGCTTTAGCGATGTGATTTATGCCCGACGCAACGAAAATAAGCGCGAACAAGACACGTCCAATAACGAGTACTGCATCCATGGGATCCTCCAAATAAATGAATAACCCCGCCCAGAGGCAGATTAGTTACTACTTCGGCTGATATCCGCCATGCTTCGTGCCAACCGATGGAGGCTCATACAAATACGGAGCCGGAAGCTCCATACCTGCATCGGCCAAGCGCCAGCCCCATTGGCTGGAAACAAGCCAATGCTTGGCTTTCCAGGTTCCGTCGTCATCAGGCACAAAAGTAGCTTCGTAAACTCCGCCCTGATTTCCCCACGCCATGGTGGTGACAAAATAAGCAGTTACCTGTGCTTTTGTGGCGCTTTTATTCACCAGAACCGACACGTTGGTGGCGTTGTGGCGATGACCATCGGCTTTAATAGGGCCGTACACCGCACGAATTTTCTCTTCGGTGTCGAGCAACAAGTTCTTGCCGCTGCCTGGCGGATAATTAGCGACTTCAAGCACCACGTTCTTCGTGAATACCTCATTGATGAGCAAATCGATGTTGTTGTTGTCGATTGCATGAAAATAGCGATTAAACGCATACCGAACTGCTTCAATTGCTTCAAGACGTGCAACACGCTTTTCTAGATCACTGCTCATTGGCCCCCCAGTATTGGTGAATCAGCCCATAATAAGCCAAGTTCACACCGAATGGTGAGTCGGAAACGCACAGTAGAATTGCCTAGTGCCACCTCAGGAACACGCAAACGACGCTAGCCAACATACGCAAAAGCTCAATGCGCAGGTCGTTGCACCCAATAGCCAAAGCGACTTCGACAATGCTCAGCGGGGTTTCATTGCGCAATGGCCAGGAGGCCGCATTGAAGACGCCAAAGGCCGCATGGTGTACGACATCAGCCGCTACGAGTTCATTGCGCAGGGCTCCCCTAGCCCCAGCACCGTCAACCCGAGTTTGTGGCGTCAAGCACAACTCAATGTCATTCATGGACTCTTTGAAGTAGCGCCCAATGTGTGGCAAGTGCGTGGCTACGACATTTCGAACATCACTTTCATTGCAGGCGATACGGGGTGGGTTGTTATCGACCCACTCACCAATGAAAATACCGCTCGTATTTCGCTCGAACTAGCTAACAAACATTTAGGCGCACGGCCCGTTACCGCAGTCATATACACGCATTCTCATATCGACCATTTTGGTGGCGTGCTCGGTGTCACCACTCAGGCCGAGGTTGATGCCGGCAAGTGCAGAGTCATTGCCCCTGAAGGTTTTTTGCATGAAACAGTGTCGGAAAATGTCATTGCCGGCCCCGCCATGGCACGACGCAGCGGTTACCAATTTGGATCACAGCTCCCTGCAGCAGCTACTGGCCATATTGATTCTGGTTTAGGAAAATCAGTTCCCCTCGGTGCATCAGGGCTCATTGCGCCTACCGAAGACATCACATATACAGGTGAAGAACTTGTAGTCGATGGCGTACGCATTGTTTTCCAACTCACGCCAGACACTGAAGCACCTGCTGAAATGAATTTCTTCTTTCCTGACCATGGATGGTTGTGCATGGCAGAAAATTGCACACATACCATGCACAACCTTGTGCCTATTCGTGGTGCTCAAGTGCGAGATGCGCTCAGTTGGTCGAAGTACATCAATGAAAGCATTGAACTCTTTGGCGCAAACACTTCGTTGATGTTTGCTTCTCACCACTGGCCGCGATGGGGAAATGCCGACATTGTTCACTTCCTCACACTGCAACGCGACCTGTATCGCTGGATGCATGATCAAACAATGCGCCTTGCAAACCACGGCTACGTAGCTTCTGAAATTGCCGAGATGCTCACGCTGCCAGAAGATTTTCTTGAGCACAGTCATACTCGTGGTTACTACGGCGACCTCGTGCATAACGTCAAGGCTGTTTACCAGCGGTACCTCAGCTGGTACGACGCCAACCCAGCCAACCTTCATAAATTGCCACCAAGTGATGCAGGCAAGAAATACGTTGAACTAGCCGGAGGCGAAGCAGCCCTTTTGCTGAGTGCCCGCGGCGCATTTGAGCGTGGCGAGTATCGCTGGGTTGCAGAGTTACTCAACCATCTCATTTTCGCCAACCCCGAGAACTCTGAAGCACGCCACTTGCAAGCCGACGCATTTGAGCAGCTGGGTTACCAGGCTGAGTCTTCTACCTTTCGCAATTCATATCTCATGGGCGCTCAAGAACTTCGCCAAGGCCCACCTCCAGCGGCCCGAACACAAATTCGCGCTAAAGGTTTGCTCTTAGCAATGACCATTCAGCAAGTGTTCGACACACTCGCCGTTCGTTTTAAATCAGATGAAGCAGCCGGGGTTTCACTGTCGTTGAATTGGACCTTTACCGACATTGAAGAGAAATGGCTTCTTGGCATCTCGCACCGCACGCTATTTTCAACGCCAGGTCGTCACGACCCACAGGCGGCTGCGTCAATTACCACTACTCGCCGCACTTTGCTTGAAGTCATTTCACAAAGCACCACCTTCCTCGACGAAATACAAGCGGGAAATATCTCTATTGAAGGTGATGCCACCGCACTCATTACCGTGCTTGGCGACCTCGACACCTTCCAAACCAACTTTGCCATTGTTGAGCCATAACTTCTGCTCCGCATCATCGGCTACGGTGAACACATGGCAAGAGATGCAGAACACCTAGAAGATTGTTGGCTCGACGACGACCTGCGTGAGCGACTACTCAATACGCAAATTGAGTGCACCTTTATATGGACCAACAAAGCTGGCCAACCTTTTGGTGTGGCCATGAGTTACCTCTGGCGTAACGGCAGCATTTGGCTGACAGCTGCTGCTACCCGCCCACGTGTTGCGGCAATTCGTCGCACCGGTTATGCAGCCGTCATGATCTCTTCTGTTGGTACCGACATAGGGCCAGGAAAAACAGTGTCACTGCGCGGACCCTGCATTGTGCACGACGACCGCGCAACGCGCGACTGGATGCTTCCTGAACTTGCTAACGCTGTGCGCCCCGATAACCCAGCGGGCGCTGCAGCATTTCTTGAGCACCTCGACTCACCAGGGCGCATCGTGATTGAAGTCAAGCCCGAGTACAAACTTGACTTCGACTCTAAAAAAATGTGGAAAGACCGTCCCGACGCGGCTCCACCTGGCCGGCTCTAACTAACTAGCGCATCCTCTTTGGGTACATCGTAATTCACTTTGCGCATCACAGTGACTAGCCGAACATCTTGCGCTGTGGCCTCTGCCATCGTGATGTTTTTTCTGATGCTGAGCACTTCGCCTACTACACGAGAAAGTGCCCGTGCACGCTTTTCGCCAACGGCGTTTACTTCACCTATCCAAAAATCGTTTCCCGTGACCCTACAAACTTCGTCAATATGGTTACGTAGTGCAAGCGATACTTCACCAGTGCGGAATTGACGCTCAATATTCATATGCACACTGATATTTGGCCAAATTGTTTGGGTGCGCCGAAACGACCAAGCGTTTCTGGCATCCCTCACCCGATTTCGGTAGAAGGCCCACGATTGAGCATCAACTAAACGCGCTGCTCGCATTAAACACACAATCAAAATGAGTCGAAGGCTTCGTGTTGTCACCCACCGATCGAGGCTCTTCAGCTCATCGCAGATTAGTACGTAACCCACTACCTGATGATCCACTACTGCAACCACCGAATATTTCGCGTCTGATCGCAAGTACCAACCAATACAAAGATCTTCATATTGTTTAATCCGTTTCAGGGAAAACGGGAGCGGATCACCGAGGCACATTGATGATTGAAAAAGTCGCGCTACTTCGCTGGAGTAATTGGTTGCCGGTTCAAGCCTGACACTCACGATGCTCTTCTTTCTATGAGTGCATCTCTCGTGAGTTCTTCAAAAATGTTCAGCATGGCAGCTGCTGTCTTATCCCAAGTGAACTGCACAGCGTGTTCTCGACACTCAACTGAGATATCTGCGAAAGAATCATTTTGAGCTAAGTCAAGAACCGCATCAGCAACTGCGGCAGGGTCGTCGTCGACTGCCACCCCAACATTGGAAGTGAGCAACTCTTTTCCAGCCCCATCTTGAGACACTACGACTGGTGTCCCACAGGCAAGCGTTTCAAGAACGGCAAGCCCAAATGTCTCTACTCCGCCCATGTACACACCAACATCTGCAAGGGCAAGAAGTTGAGCAATTTCTGTTCGGCTAGAGAGATGCCCGAGGAAAGATACGGGCAAACCTTGCGCCAATTCCTGTAAGTCTTTTTCAAGTGGTCCAGACCCGATCATTGTGAGTAAGGCCGATACACCGCGAGTCTGCAAAATTCTTAAGGCTTCAATGACCACCGTTGGATTTTTTTCAGGCGAAAAACGACCGCAATACACCATTTTAATTGGTGGGTGATTTGACTCACGCAGTATCGGGCTAAAGGTATCTGTGTCTACACCAAGTGGAATGAGGCGAATGTCAACGTTGCTTCCCTCAAATTCACTTGCCGCAAACTGCGAGGCGCAAACAACCACAGACGCTCCTCTCGCAAGGGAGGCATTCCATGAATTGCTCAACGATTGAGCAGGCATCCAACTTGGCAGATTTCTTTTCATCGCCAAGTCTGTGCGCTCATGAGAAATGACCACACTAGGAATACCCATTGATCGCAAGTAATTAGGTAACCAAGCAAGAGTGGTTTTGTCGGATACTTCCACGATGTCTGGATGAATCTCGTTAATTAGTTCCATCAAAGGATTTCGCCGCAGGATGACCCGATATCCGCCCGAGCCCACCAAAGGCAACCCACGATAGTGAATGATGTTGACCCCATTTTCACGGCTCGTGAAATTTTTATTCGAAGGTATTACCAGTGTTACTTCGTGACCATTCTCTAAATACCGAGAACGTAATTCTGAAAGGCACCTCTTGAGACCACCCGATGTTGATGTAATAAAATTGGCAATCTGCATAATGTGCATGTCTAATTTTTCCTCGAATCAAATGCGATTTCGTCATGCTCTGTCACCAAAAAATCTTTGTAAGTTTGCGAAATGTATCCTGAGTTCAGTGTTTGCAAACATGTTGCTAATCCTGTTTTACGTAACTTCTCGTGGAGTAAATCTTCTGGGTGTAATGCAATACGAATGTGTTTATCTCTGCTAATGCTCCACTTTGAAATATTTGACATTGTTATAGCGCTCGCAGATGATGCGTATTTGGTAGGGCGCAAAGACAAAGCTAAAACTTTGTGCGATACATTTTTATGAAAGTCAATAATTTTTGTGTGAGTTGTTGTGTATCGATATCCCAGACCAGAGACTGCTCTTTTTGCATCTTCAGATAACAGCCATCCAGGGGCAACAAATCCTTCAGCTTCGCATCCAATTTCACCAAGAAGTTTCTTTCCTTCTTTCAGACGTTCAGTGGCTTCTTCGTACGACAGTTCCCAAAACTCCTCACAGCCGCGCGCCAAAATTTTGCCGCTGATGCGCCGACCAACTGATGTATTAATTGCTTGAGGATTAACAGCTTTCTGCATTCGTTCGTGATGGAGGCCATGTTGAACAATTTCATGTCCGTTCAGTTCGGCGGCATGCAACCAATCAATAAAGTTCTGGTTGTCATGTAGGTGACGCGACTTCCAAAAGCCAGGCACTACAAGTAAAGATGCCTTCACCCCCATAGTTTCCAAATTGTCAAGCCAACGCCGGCTTAATTCAGAGGTTGCGGGCGCAACATCGTGCAAGGAGACGATAAGTGATGTCATGTCGACATTTCCGAATAGGCAAATTCAAGACCGTCCACCAGTGATCTGTAATGTCCTTCAAGTTCCCGCATTACTGATACCCATGGACGCATTTCCACAGACTTCCTCGCTTGTGCTGCGAGTCTTTCTCTTTTCAGCTGGTGCCGTGCTAGTTCAACAACGGCTCCTTTGAGAGACACTTGTGAAGTTGGCGCCCATAAGTAACCATTGAAACCGTGTTGAACGAGGTCAAGGGGGCCGCCAGCAGCTGGTGCAATGACGGGAATTCCAGAGGCAAGTGCCTCTTGTACAGACTGACAAAAAGTTTCGTCAACTCCCGTATGCACAAATAGGTCAAACGATGCATACGCCTCGCTGAGGTTATTCCCCGACTGAAATCCGAGAAAAACTACGTTTGGCATTGAGCGTTCAAGTTTTTTACGAAGTGGTCCTTCACCAACAATTACTACACGCACACCTGGAATGCGAGATATCTCAATGAGTCGTTCAACTTGTTTTTCACGCGCAAGCCGCCCGACATAACCAACAATGACTTCACCGTTTGGGGCCCACTTCTTACGCAATTGCTCATTACGAAATTGAGGTGCAAACCGTTCAAGATCGACTCCGCGCATCCAACGTGCAACATTGCGCACCCCCCGCTCACGAAGGTCCCAAACGGCGGCAGTAGATGGCGCCAAGGTGAGAGCCGCTTTGCTGTGTACTGCTTTTACAAAGGTCCAAATAGGTTTGTGTAAATACGACAGGTGATACCTTGACGCAAAACCAGCAATGTCAGTCTGATAAATAGCAACTGCGGGAATTCCATGTGTTTCAGCGATATTCAATGCTTCCCTCCCCAGAATTGCGGGGGCCGCGACATGCACAATATTTGGTCGAGAAGCTAGCAATGCTTCTTCTAACTCCTTCACAGAGCGCGAGAGTCGAATTCCTGAATAGCCCGGCAAACCAAACGAGGGAAGACGAATAATTCTTGCACCCTGATAGACGTCTACTCCTGGGCCAGGCGCAATAACAGTTACTTCATGTCCGAACTGAGTCATATTTTCGATCACTCTCAATACGGAATTAGTAACTCCATTAACCACAGGCAGAAAAGTTTCAGCGACAATCGTGATTCGCAACTTTTTGGTTCCGAATTTTGATTCACCACTCTTTTGAATAATGGAACGATCATTTTCAACTGAAGTCATGAGATCAAGACCTTTTTGGAAAATGCCCCTTGTCCCTGGAGCTTGACAAATACATAGCCCCCCACCCCCAAGGCTGCCAGTTTCGCCACGACTCTCAATGGTGTTTCAGTAAGACCATGTGTCAACAAAACCGCGCTCACCGCTGTGGTACATGCGGCTAAGAGCGTTACTGCCCATCTTGACCACGCAAACACTTCACGCATGTGGATGTCAAAAATTCCTGCAAGCTTCTTCAGCATCCAAACCCATGCGATTGCAAAGGCCATCAGACTTCCCATTGCCATACCTGAGAGCCCAAAAGCCATTAGACCAAGTCCAGCCAACACAACATTTGATCCAAGTAGAACAAGACTTGACTGCGTCACCAACTCGCTTCTGTTGGCAGCTCGCAGAACTAATCCGTACTCGGTGACTCTGTGCACCGCAATAAAGGTAAAAATTTGGAACGGAACGATGACGGCCATATAACGGGCAGGAAGAAGAATCTCGAAGAGTTCCGGCGCAACTAAAACGATTCCAACCGTGCAGTAAATAACAGGAATAATCATTTTTTCAAGTTGCTGCAACCAAATATGGTGAGCCCCTTTAATATCACCGCGCATAAATGCTGCAGTAAGGTCACTCGCTATTGCTGCCCCGCCTGCGTAAGGAAGTACCGCAAGGAGCGGAATCTCTATGGCCGCTACGGCATACATACCTACTTGCTGGAAGGCAAAGATTGCCACAAGCCACTTATCAATACTGCGCGTTAGTACCCCAGCCGCCAGCGCTACGCCCAATGGTAAACAAAATCTGATTTGTTGGACTACAAGCAAGAGAGAAAATTTGTGACGCATTCGAGCACCAATTGCATACATGATGAAAAGTGCACTTACGAGCCGAAATGCCGATGCGGCAATAAGACCAAGAAGAATTGAGTTGCTTGTTCCTATGACAAATGCGGGAAGTGAAACTAACGCAAATTGAAATAAAGCTTGGAAGAGATCCCACTGACCAGATTTATGGCTTTTGTTGAGAGCAATAAGAGTTGGCCCAACAATGACGGTGGGAATCTCTAGACAAACAGCAATACCTACAAGCAATAGCGGAACCTTCATATTCGCGTCAAGTAAAAGTATTCCGCTAAGGGAAATGACGAGACCTGTTACGCCGCCTGTAATAAACAACATTTTCATTGTTGTAGAAAGAAGAGCACCCCATACTTCCTGAGGTCTACGCGGCAGGAAAAATAAAATGCTGTGTTCTAAATTTAAAGAACCAACAGTGACACCAACAAGAAACAGCGATAAGGCAACTGCTAGTTCATTCCAAGCAGACGGAACTAAGAGATACACGAAAAGCAATGTGATGAGTATTTGTGCAGTGCGTGCGACTGTCTGACCAATTGCCACCCATTTCACATTGTGAGTGAACTCTGATTTCAATTTTTTAGAAGCAAGTTGAATATTCAAGCGACCTTCGATCGATACTGCGAGTGCTCGCCCGTATTCATTGCATACAACTTCAGCTCGTTTGCGGTGTCAATCTCTGCTTTTGTCAGTCGAAACGCGCGGTGTTGTGTTATTTCTCTTCTCAAAAATTTATTTACAAAATAACTTGGCCAGTCAACAGGATTTCTGTACAACTTGCGTAGAAAATGCGGCTCATCCCAGGTATTTGTTCCGTGGAAGCACCGGACAAATAAATGGGATTTCTGTTTTCCAAGGACCTTTAGTCCTACTTCGTTCTTAATGGAACGCATGAAGATGCCATCTTCGTTGCGCGGCAAAGCAGGGTAACGAACTGAGCTTCTTTTGAACATCAATGTGCCAGGAGTAGCAAGACCTGAATCAGCGCGATACATGTGTTGAGTGAACTGCGGAGTATCTATATGCATCAAGGTCCATTTCAATGCAACAGCACCCGCACTCGACCCCTTCAATGCCTCGTACTGCATTGACATTCTTTCTGGGTGGTACCACTCGTCGTCATCCCACTGCACCTGAATGTCCCCATTACCTACCTCGATAGACAGGTTTCGTAATTCGCCCAATGTGCGTCCGCTAGATGGAGCTAAGCGGTGATAGTTGATGGGGGCACCTTTGCCAAAACTTTCAATGATTGGGGTGTAATCAATATCGCCGTCATCCAAGATAAGAAGCTCTTTGTTGGCGTACGTTTGATTCATAAAACAGTGAATTGCCCGGTGTGCAAGCATTGGCCTATTGCGAGTCACCATTGAACAGGTAATAAGAGGTTGAATCACGAATTCGCCAATCGCGATGTGGAACTAGTGGGATACAGCGTTTTGCGACGCGCTTCAATGTCACGGGCAATTCGACCTATGACCGAATGTGGATGCAATGCCACCAAACTCGGTGTAACTACTTGGAGTAACTCTGCGTGGTTTGAGCCCACATAGTGAATGACGGCAACTTCATTTGATAGTTGCAAAGAGTGGTCTTCAAAAAATCGAAAGCTCTCGCCAGGTGGTATTGAATAAAAATGGGTGGAGCGACGGACTTCCACATCTGAATCATCTTCACTAATCAATTTGCTAATGAGTGTCGGCCCCGTTGAGTAACGCACATTATTTTTTGAATCTCTCAGACCAATAAGTACCCGTTCAATGAAAGCTGTGCCCGCATTTGCAACAATCACGGCATTATTTGCCTGATACTTGCCCCAGAATCCTTCGGTGCTTTTCCACCGCTTTGCCAATTGCAGTTTTCCCTGAAAGTACCGTGCATCAATCCGGCGACCCACCCACGACAGCGCCCAAGCCCACGTCGTGAAGTGAAGGTAGACGTACTTTGAACCAGCCACCCGCGCTTCATCACCACGCCATACCAGTTCCTCACCTACGACCGTGTCGCTCTTTTTCATTTCATGAATTGGACGCAGTGTGAAGGTATCAAAATCGAGATATACCCCTCCGTACAAGAAGAGAATGCAATATCGCAAGATATTGCTCTGAGCTGCCACAGAACTCGAAGGCAAGTCTCTGTACACATTGGCTACATGACCAAGATTTTTCGGCAAAAGCTTAAATAGGTCAGACGGGTTCAAATGGCATACGGCCACACGTTGCAACTGCGAAAGTTCCTGAAAATGACGGGTTTGCGGTGGCCTACCCACGACATAAATGACCACATTGGCATTGGGCACATTGAGGAGAACCGACTCCACTGCCATTCGGTAAAGGTAGGGAAAATTTTCCCCCGACCAGATGAAAAAGTACACAGCTTTTTTATCGTCCACCACCTCTTCATTGTGATTCTTTTAGACCTGAACGCGAGACAAAAATCCTGTCTTGCAGGGTACTTTTAACTGAACCGAAGGTGAATTAGTTTTCGCTCACTAACGCGCACTTTGTAAAGCTGCCCACACACGATTTGCCGTACATGGCATGTCGATATGGCGCACGCCTAAATGATGCACTGCGTCAATAACGGCATTCTGCACTGCAGGAGTTGCACCAATTGTTCCGGCTTCACCAATACCTTTTGCGCCTAATGGGTTTCGCGGTGTTGGGGTCTCCATGGGAATGCGCTCAAACGACGGCAACTCTGCTGCTGTAATAAAGGCATAGTCGGCGAGGTTCGACGTGATGGGGTTACCACCATCGTCGTAACGCACTTCTTCAAGCAATGCTTGCGCAATACCTTGCGCAACACCACCATGTACCTGGCCATCAACAATGAGCGGGTTCAATATTGTTCCTGCATCGTCACAAGCAATGTGGCGCACAATGGCAACAGAGCCGGTTTCAGTGTCTACCTCAACAACACTCACGTGTGTACCGAAGGGGAACGTTGCACCCTCTGGCGTGAAGTCGGCTTCTGCGAATAATGCAACTGGCGATGCAATAGCAATTTCCGCCCATGTTTTACTTGGCCGCGGCGAACCCACTACGTGGAATGCACCAGTTGCTGCGTCAAGTACCACGTCTTCTGGCGCGGCCTCAAGCAAGTCGGCAGCTTTTTGGCGTGCAATTTCAATGACGTTTTCTGCAGCCATTTGAGCGGCAGTTCCGCCTACTTGTAACGAACGCGAACCGCCCGTGCCGTTACCGCGTTCAATATCGTCGGTATCGCCGAAGCGGAACTCAATTTTGTCCATAGGTATGCCTGTTTTTTGAGAAACAATCATTGCCCACGAAGTGTGATGACCCTGGCCGTGCGACGAGGAACCCGTGCGAACAATGGCACCACCATCGTTGGTAATTTCCACTGCACCATATTCACCACTTCCCATTGGGTTTGTGGTTTCTACATACGATGCAACACCAATACCGAGCTGCACAACATCACCACGGTCGCGGCGCGCTTTTTGTTCAGCACGCAATGCCTGGTAACCCGATGCACTTAACGCCATGTCGAGCGCTTTTTCATATTCACCAGAGTCGTATGCAGCGCCCATAGACGTAGTGAGAGGGAACGCTGATGGTTGGATGTAGTTCTTGCGGCGCACTTCAGTGGAATCAATGCCACAAGCCTGCGCAAACATTTCGATGGTGCGTTCTATTGCCGCCGTTGCTTCAGGCCGGCCCGCACCGCGGTATGCCTCCATCGGCGTGGTGTTGGTGACCAACGAATATGAGTTGTACTCAATATTGGCAATGTCGTACACGCCACCTGTCATCATTCGCGTCATGATGGGCAATACAGCACCGATACATGCATAGGCACCGGAGTCTTGCAACACTTCAAGGCGATACGCAGTAATGCGACCATCACGTGTTCCGCCCATTTTTGCAATTTGGCGTTGTCCGCGACCGTGGCCCATGCCCAGCATGTTTTCGCTACGTGTTTCTGTCCAGCGCACGGGGTAACCCAACTTCTTTGCTGCCCAACCCACCAGAATTTCTTCGGGGTAGACACCATTTTTTGCGCCGAATCCGCCACCCACGTCGGGAGTGATTGTGCGTACGTCTTCTTTAGCAAGGCCAAGCGCTGCGGCTAAACCATCGCGCGCACCATGAGCTCCTTGACTACATGCCCACTGTGTAAGCCGCTTGCCATCCCATGTTGCTGCTGCTGCACGCACTTCCATTGGCGCAGGCGCAACACGCTGGTTCTCAATTGCTAATTCAACTACAACTTCACAATCGGCAAAAATGGAAGGGTCTGCCGGAGTGGGCAAAGTAAACACAACATTTGTTTTTGCTTCAGGAAATAAAATTGTTTTGTCGGCTAGTGCATCGGCAACATCAAGCACTGCAGTCAATGGTTCATAATCGACTACAACAGTTTCTGCTGCATCAACACCTTGCTCTTTGGTTTCACTAATAACCATCGCAATGGGGTCGCCCACAAAACGCACAACATCAATTGCTAAAAAGGGCCGTCGCATGTCTTGGTTCAACAAAGGAATTGAAGGCTGCGCTGGTTCCATATCAACATCGGCTGCGGTGAGCACCGCAATAACACCAGGCATCGACAACGCTTCGCTTGCATCAATACCGGTTATTTTTGCGTGCGCCATGGAAGAGCGCACAAAGGAAATATGCCGCGCTCCTGGCAGATCGAGGTTGGCAATATATGTACCTTTGCCAGTTAGAAAACGGGGATCTTCGATGCGGGTTACGCGATTTCCTAAAATGCTCACCCCTGCATTCTGTCAGGGTGTTGACCCCCGCGAATGACCGCAAAATAGTGCTAGTTCACACAATCAGACAACGGAGGAAGCACATGTATCACCGGTGATACACTGCCTGTCATGAAGGAGATCACTGTGAGAGAACTACGCAACAACGGATCCGCGGTCATCAACCGTGTGTTGTCGGGTGAGAGCCTCTTGGTTACACGTGATGGCGCTGAAGTCGCAGAGCTGCATCCCGTGCATCAACGTCCCACCCACATCAGTGTCTTGCGGAAAAAGTGGCAGAGCCTTCCCTCGCTCGACCCAGTGGCACTACGAGCCGATATCGACTCCATCATCGATCAGAGCATCTCGTGAGCACTGCTGCCGATGGGCTGCTTGACACCAGCACGCTCATCTTGCTGAATGAATTGGCCGATGAAGTTCAACTGCCAGAATTTCCCGTCATCAGCAGCATCACGCTTGCCGAACTTTCCGTTGGGCCACTTGTTGCCAAAACAGAACACGAACGCAAAGTACGACAACTCCATTTACAGCTCGCAGAAAGCGAATTCGATTCGCTTCCCTTCAATGAATCTGCTGCGCGCATTTATGGCGGAATTGCAGCTGAACTCCGCAATAGTGGAAGCAAGAGAAAAGCTCGCGCTTTCGACACGCTCATTGCCGCAATAGCAATTGCACATCAGCTTCCCTTGTACACAGTGAACCCCAGCGACTTCGCTGGAATTTCCGATTTAGATGTGCGGGCAGTTCCTCACCCGCAGCACCCTTAACGCCACAGCCTCAGGATGGGCCTGAGAACATACCGCGGTATGTCTCTGGAGTGCCCATCACAGGATCATCTTCATAGCGAGCAATTTCCGCACGACCCACAACGCTCCAGTGCACTTCATCGGGGCCGTCGGCCAAACGCAATGTGCGCTGGCTGGCATACATGCGCGACAGCGGCGTCCACTGTGAAACACCTGTTGCTCCGTGCATTTGAATTGCCTCGTCGATAATTTGGCAAACGCGCTGAGGAACCATTGCCTTCACAGCGCTCACCCATACACGTGCTTCAGCATTGCCGAGTGTGTCCATTGCTTTCGCTGCGCGCAGAACCATTAGGCGACATGCCTCAATTTCAATGCGTGCTTTGGCAATGACTTCAGGGTTTTTACCCAATCGCGTCAGTGGTTTTCCGAATGCTTCACGATGCAAACCGCGGCGCACCATGAGCTCTAGGGCGCGCTCTGCTGCACCGATAGAACGCATGCAGTGATGAATGCGTCCTGGTCCGAGGCGAACCTGTGAAATTTCAAAACCACGACCTTCGCCTAAAAGAATATTGTCCTTCGGAACACGCACATCGTTGAAGCGCAAATGCATGTGGCCATGTGGCGCATCGTCTTCACCGAATACATGCATTGCGCCAATAATTTCCACACCCGGAGTATTCATAGGAACAAGAATTTGCGATTGGCGACGATGCGGCGGGCCATCGGGGCTAGTCATGACCATCACAATCATGATTTTGCAGCGTGGATCACCAGCACCTGAAATGTAAAACTTCTCACCGTTAATGAGCCACTCATCACCATCGAGCACTGCAGTGGTGGCAATATTCTTTGCATCAGATGACGCAACATCGGGTTCGGTCATTGCAAAAGCGGAACGAATTTCACCTTGCAGCAATGGCTCAAGCCATTCTTTTTTCTGTGCAGGAGTACCCACACGCTCAAGCACTTCCATGTTGCCTGTGTCAGGAGCCGAACAGTTCAAGCACTCAGAGGCCAACGGGTTCTTACCCAACTCAGTTGCTATGTAGGCATAGTCGAGGTTTGATAAACCTTCACCAGTCTCGGCGTTTGGTAAGAAGAAGTTCCACAAGCCATTCGCCTTCGCTTTATCTTTCACAGATTGCAACAGTTCAAGCTGACCAGGCGCGTAACCCCAGCGGTCGGCACGCCCTTCGCCAAGGGCATAGAACTCTTCGGTAATGGGGTCTACTTCGTTTGCAATAAACTCTTTCACTGCTTCATACAAAGGCAACACGTGCTCGGACATTGCCAAGTTCATGGCAACGTCTGTGGCTATTCCTGAATGCATCCCCGGCTTTGGCATCTTTTCCCCTCAATTATTCGCGACTAAAGCCCAACTTTCTTGGGCACATAGGAAATACTACTGATATGCGCCGAAACCTCTTAGCCGTAGCAGTGGGAAGCATCATTGTCTTTGCCGGAATCATGCATTTTGCTTCACCTGGTTATTTCAATGACATCGTTCCCCCATGGCTCCCCTTCAGCAATAGCTTCTGGACCTACGCCAGCGGCGTTGCCGAGCTGATTGTGGGTGGGCTCATTTTGCGGCCATCTACGCGCAAATGGGGTGGGTACGGGCTCGTCGCGCTTCTCATTGCCGTCTACCCCGCCAACTTGTACATGACCTGGGATTGGCGCAATCGTTCAGGAGGCGAGCAATTTATTTCCTGGGCTCGCCTGCCGCTGCAATTTGTGATGATTGCTGTTGCTTTGCGGATTGCGCGCAGCAGGCACAGAGTGCTCTAAGTGTGAGCACTCCGCAATGCTTCATTAATTTTTCCCGACAAGTCAGCGAAAGATGCTTCAAATCTCAATGAAGGATCTCGAGGGTATGCATATGGCACGTCAAAGGAGGCAATAACTCTGCCTGGGCGTGCGGACATTACAAGTACGCGTGTAGATAAGAAAACAGCCTCACTTATCGAGTGCGTAATAAATAATCCTGCAAATTTCTCTTGAGAAAACAACTTTAAAGTTTCTTCATTCAGATATTCGCGCGTAATTTCGTCTACCGCCCCAAATGGTTCATCGAACATCAGCAAAGGTGGTTTAAGAGTCAGTGTGCGAGCCAATGAAGCTCTCATTCTCATTCCGCCTGATAAAGCCTTTGGGTAATAATCTTCGAATCCGGTCAGTCCGACCATATCTATGGAGCGCTGGATGATCTCTGCTCTATCACTTTTAGGGATCTTGTGTAGCTCGAGAAATAATTCGATATTTGAGCGCACTGTACGCCAGGGAAAAAGTGTGGCGTCTTGAAAGACATACCCAATGTTTGAACGATCTACTTTTACTGTTCCAGAAGTTTGTTCGAGCAGCCCAGAGGCGATACGTAAAAGAGTGGACTTACCACAACCTGAAGGCCCGACGACAGTAACAAACTCTCCTTTACTCACATCAAAGGAGACATCGGCGATTGCTTTCGTACCATCTGGAAACTCCATTGATATATTTCGAAAGGAAAGCGAAGGTTCTACTTCTAAGCTCAAGTCGTAATCCTCTTCATCATCTCACGCAGAAATGGGATGTTGTCAAATTGATCCGGTTGAACTGAATCCCAATCAACGCCTTTTGGCCGCGGGTACTTAGTATTTGTTTCAAGAATTTCTTCCGTTGTAATGATCCAATCCAGCGGAGAGTCATGCGCAGCCATAACAACGTCACTATTTGGGACTAATTGAATTGGATGCACAGTTGTCACCAACGGTGCACCGTTTGGAATCAGACCTAACTCACGAAAAATTCCAAGTTCAAGGTCGGCGAAACCGGCGCCCTTGCCCGTTCTTCCACCGGCACGAGTCACTGCTACACAACCGACCACAAGAACATCCATGGGGTCCATCTCTTCAAATTGCAATGGCTTTCCATATTTCATGGCACCTTGGGAATACATCACTTCTTCAAACGCAATTCCGTCTTTTTTCAAGCGCACTGGGTCGAGTTCGACAAATGGGTAATCTGCAACAAGTTCAGGCACAGGTGTGTAAACACGTTTGCCCTCTTGCAGTGCCAGAAGCCTCACTGGGGCCTGACCGGCATCGGGATTTGACTTGACGAGCGATGCTTCTTTCCAAAATGGAAGCGATCCTAAAAGTGCAGCAGCTTTTTCTGCTCCTAGAAAATTAGGAATTGTGCTCACGGCCGCTCCATGAACCGACCCGGTTGCTTCAAGTTCATGCCAAACCCGATTACGAACGACGTCTTTACGACTATCGCGCCCGGCCCAGCGGCCATCTTCATGATTATTCAGATGCTCGTTCATTTTAAATCGTTTCCTCAGTATTGAGTAAGAGTGCTAAAGAGAAGTGAATGTGGGTCGGTGCGCAAAGAACCGGGAGGCACCGACCCACACAACTCACTTCAGCCCGATGGCTGGATCTAGGAATTCATTAGTGAATACGTCTGCTGCTTTAACAGCTGGGTCCATTGTCGTAGAGCCATCAGCAGTGAAGAGTGGCTTCAAAATATCCATCACGCCCTGAATTCGTGCTTCATCAAAATCACCAATTGTGGCGTTATCTCCGTTGCTCACGAATCCGCGCGTGGCAAATGCTTCCGTTGCTGCATCGTTGAGACCAATAGAGGTCTTCCAAAAAGCGGCTCCGAGATCTTTTGCGTTAATGCTCTCCACCAAAGTGTTTACTTCAGCTGGATCGGCAAGATAATCAACAACTGCTTGCTGCATAATTGGGACAAGCTTCTTTAAACATGGTGATAGTTCAGCAAGTTTGTCTTTGGCAACAGCAACAGTAAGCGGATAGATACCCAACCCTAATTCATTGACTGTTACGAACTTAACGGGCTTGTTCCACTCTGGAGTTTCCTTTGAAAAAGTGTAAGGCTCGCTCGATTCGTAGCCTTGGTTAAGCCACTTACCTTCGTTTGTTACGAATTTGTCTTTGTCTCCGGCATAGCCCTCAACAAATGCATCAGATGGAATGCCTTTACCAATGAGATAACGAACGTAGGAATACTGCTTTGACGTTACGTACATTTTTGCACCCTTGTCGACTGCAGCTTTCAGATCATCAACGGTCTTGATTTCGCCGTATACCTCAGGGTCGTACATCAAACCTTGTGGATTGCTGTCAAGTGGAGCAAAAACTGCAACCGTAGGAAACTTCTTTGAAAGCAAAGTTGCGTCATCTGTATAGACATAAGCCAATTGAGGTGTCACGCCTTGCACTAAGTTGCCCGCATACAAAGCGGAACTTGGTGTTGCACCATCACCTAAGCCTGGCCCGCCATCGATGATTTGCAGATCAATACCCGTTGAACCAAGCGGTCCTTTGTAAATATTCTGTGTTGCCTCACCTGCACCACCAATGAGTTGATACAAGCCATGATGTTCAACTTCTGCTAGCCAATCTTTTTGCACAATCAATGGGTTCGGGCATACGTCCGCCAATGATGTTGTGTAATTCGCAGCGGCAAACGCCCCGGGTGCGCCAGACTCTGGCACGGTGGCATCGGCATCAGTTGTTATTGTTGCCGCCGAGTCGGCAGTTACCTCTTCGGTATCTGCAGAATCAGAACTACTTCCACATGCACTGATTGCTATCGCGAGTCCTACTAAGACTCCAATCATTTTCTTATTATGTTGCATTTGATTTTCCTTTCGGGGTTATTTGCTGAGTAGAGATTGAGTGATCATGATGCCGATGCATGCCATTTATACGTAAGGCGCTTACCGAGAACCGTGAAGAATAGATAGACCGAAATTCCAAGCAGAGAGGAAACAAGCAAAGTGGCATAGAGGCGCTCATACTCAAGTAATACTCGGTACTGAATCAAACGCTGTCCGAGACCAGGCTTGCCTTGCTGAAAAAACTGCTCACCGACAATTGCCCCAATCACCGAGAGCCCGGCAGAGATACGAAATGCCGTGAATAGATAGGGCAATGCATTTGGCAGTGCCAACTTACGAATACGCGTTCTCCACGGGGCACCATGCAAAGTCATTAGGTCATGCATCGATGGCTCGACCGATTTCAGACCTAGAAGTAAATTTGTGGGAATAGGGAAAAATGAAATCACCACGCACACGATGCACTTAGACCCAAATCCGTAGCCAAAAGCCACTGTCATCAACGGAGATATCGCCAATATTGGGACTGCTTGAAGAGCTACAAGCACGGGGTAACTAGCTCGCTCTAACCATCCAAAGCGATACATCAAAAGTCCGAGCGACACTCCCAAGAAAACGGCAATGAGCAGACCAACTAGAGCCAATTCTGTAGTCAAAATTAAACTGGAAAGGATTTCTTCACGAGCACGAGAATTGGAAAATGCTTTGGTGAACAAACTATGGGGTGGGGGCAGCAGAAACTGCCGACTTGGCTTGAGGCGGGCACTGAATCCGTACCACACTCCGAGCAAGACGAAAACTGAAATCATCGGCGGAATGACCGTTTTCCAGCGTCCACCCATTGCATCTTGACGCCTCTTCATCGCCCAGTTTTTTGAGGGGGTTTTTCCTGAGCGATACTCCAACATGTCTGACATGTTGCCACAGAAAGATGTCAGACATGTTTCGAAAGTGTGCTTCTTACGTAAAGTAAATGTTCAATAGACTTTTTGTACAACTCAATGAGTTCAAGAGATACCTAATGCAGTTTGTCTACCGTTCTGATGAGACCCAATCTCACCGCTCCCGGAACGTAATAATCATGGGCATAAAAAACACGTTCTCCCGCTTGCGATATACCAATGCACTCCAATACGAGTAGAGCTGACCGCAAAGGGACATCCAACCATTCTGAAAGTTCTTTTGTTGCATTCACTGCCCCAGGAACAGCAAGATCCCACAGAACCTTCTGGCCAGTGAGGTGAGGAACTAACTCCAGCACTGAACGGCCTTTTGGCAATTTCACATCGAGCGAAGGAAGGGGGACCTCGTCTATCGCCACACGAACTGGGCTACCGTCTGCCAGCCATCTTTTCACGATTCGTAAAACAGGAGTGCCCACTTCACATCCAAATGCATTTGCGGATTCACTGCCCATTTTAATTCGCTCTTCAACAAGCACTTCCACACTGGGAACAAAACCTGCTTCGCTGAGCACTTCTGAGAAGTCGCCTACCTGGTCGAATCGACCAGCAAGGTCTAATGCATCTTTGTTAATGAAAGTTTGGCTGCCTTTACGGCGATGAATAACGCCATCTCGCTCAAGTCGCACAAGTGCTTCACGCAACGATGGGCGACTGACCCCCAACATATTGGCAAGTGTGGGTTCACCAGGTAGCGATTCGCCCTTTGATGAAGCACGCTCCACCATTCCTAGAAGGCGATCTTCCATTTCTAGTCGACCAGATTTTTTCTTACTTTTTCGCACAACCACCGCTATCGCTATTTAGCCTTACCCAAAATGCCGTTCACGGCATTGCGTAACGAGTCAATGCCCACTCCGCTCGACGCACTCACCCACATGACATCTTTTTGTGCCACTTCGCAGCCTGCAGCCAAATCGCGCTTTCGCGTATCGCGTTTCGACGACTTCACCTTGTCGTGCTTCGTAGCAACAATGGTATGCGGAACTTCATTTTCACGCAGGTGCTCGAGCATTTGCACATCAAGTTTGGTGGGCCCAATTTCACCATCAACCAAAACAAAAACCATTTCCAGTTCTTCTCGCTCAAGCAAGTAGCCAACAATCATCTTTTCCCACCCTGCGCGTATACGCCCCGGCACTTTGGCATATCCATAACCCGGAAGGTCGACGATGGTTCCCTTGCTTGGTGTTTCAAATAAGTTGATGAGTTGCGTACGCCCGGGAGTGTTCGACACTTTGGCAAGTTGCTTGCGGTTGGCAAGCGCGTTGATAAGTGACGACTTCCCCACATTTGAACGCCCCACAAATGCAACTTCTACCGGCGACTCGGGCAATGTAGACATGTTTGATGCCGAGGTCACAAAGGCAATTTGCAGCGGCGAGGTCACTTGCTTAGTTTACGCCAGCATTTTTCGATTATTCCTGATGGCTTAACGAATAACGCCCGGCGAACGTTGCCACATGAGAGATGCGTCGAAACTCAAGGTGTAATCGGGAACAAACTCAATGACAACGCGATGAGGTGAGTCGAGGAACTTTTCAAATTCCTGTGCGGCCGACGGGCTCTCGGGGCGAATGTACGTGGCAAATTCTGGGTAGAACCAATCTTTAACATCACGGCCGGTGTGCACTATGCAGTTGCCTTTATATGACACCGTTTTACCGCCACCAATTTTGCTCCCTGTACTGGTGATGCAAATAGATGCACGTGGGTGGCGACGAATGGCTGAAATACGTTTGCGCGTTTCAGCTGCGGTCATCCAGATTTTTCCATCTTTCGCCATGTATGCCATGACCACACCAAATGGGTCGCCCGCCTTATTGACCCACATAAAAACACATTCGCGTTGCGACGCAATAAGTTGTTCTTCAAGTTCAGGGGTAAGAGCACAGGCACTGAGATCTTCATAGTTTTCCGACATGGGCAAAGAGTAACATCGGTATTTCCCCTATTTGACCAGTTTTCAGATGAAGTGCTCGCGTTAAAAAGTGGGCCCAGCCCAGCCCATCGGCAAGAATAGAAACATGGCAGTTGCAACATCATCTCAACAAGGCATCGTCACTCTCGACCTTGAAGGAGTTCTGGTACCTGAAATTTGGATTGCAGTTGCTGAAAGTACAGGTATTCCCGAATTACAGCGCACCACACGTGACGAACCCAATTACGCCCTGCTCATGAAGGGGCGTATTAAAATTCTCAATCAGCACGGTCTCACCATGAGCCGTATTGAAGGGGTCATTGCAGGCCTGTCTCCCCTCCCCGGAGCTGTGGAGTTTCTCGACGAATTACGCACGCGCACTCAAGTAATCATTCTTTCTGACACCTTTGAACAATTCGGTCGGCCTCTCATGAAACTGCTGAATTGGCCAACACTTTTTTGTCATCGCCTCATTGTGGAAAATGATCGCATTATCGATTTCGAATTGCGCCAAGCCGATCAGAAACGACACGCAGTGAATGCATTTAAGGCTCTCAACTACCGCGTAGCAGCTGCAGGCGACTCATATAACGACACCGCA
This sequence comes from Bifidobacterium breve, assembly GCA_945886445.1. Taxonomy (GTDB): domain Bacteria; phylum Actinomycetota; class Acidimicrobiia; order Acidimicrobiales; family Ilumatobacteraceae; genus F1-20-MAGs119. Next base: position 33,287 of record CAMCZG010000010.1, read on the forward strand.
ATGCTCGGTGCCGCAGATGCAGGGTTTCTCTTTCATGCCCCAAGCAACATCACCGCTGAGTTTCCGCAGTTTCCTGCGCTCAACACATACGACGAGTTATTTGCACATCTCACCGCAGCACTGAACTGCTAAAACTTTTTACGAGGGCTGATAGGTGGACAAGAAGTTGCCCAAGCGCTCAATTGCTTCAACAAGGTCTGCAGCCCACGGCAAAGTAACAATGCGTAAGTGATCGGGAGTAGGCCAGTTAAAACCGGTTCCCTGAACTACAAGCACGCGTTCGGCACGCAGGAAATCGAGCACAAACTTGCGGTCGTCCACAATGGGGTACACCTCGGGGTCGAGGCGCGGGAAAACATATAACGCACCTTTCGGCTCAACACACGTCACCCCAGGAATGCTACGTAAAGTTTTTATTGCTGCATCACGTTGTTCCAGTAAACGCCCACCCGGAAGAACTAAGTCACGAATACTTTGACGGCCACCCAATGCTGTTTGAATTGCGTTTTGTGCTGGAACGTTGGCACAGAGTCGCATGTTGGTGAGCATGCTGACGCCTTCAATATAACTCGCTGCGTGTCGCCGTGGGCCCGTCATCACCATCCAACCCGAACGGAAGCCTGCAAGGCGATACGCCTTCGACAAACCGTTAAAGGTGATGGTGAATACATCGGGTGCAATAGCGGCGAAGGTGGTGTGTACAGCATCGTCGTACAGAATCTTGTCGTAAATTTCATCGGCCATCACAATGAGCTCATGCTCTACTGCGAGGTCGGCAATTTTCCGCAACACTTCTGGGCTGTACACAGCGCCTGTGGGGTTGTTGGGGTTAATGATGACAATTGCTTTTGTGCGCTTCGTAATTTTCGAGCGCATGTCTTCAATGTCGGGCATCCAATCACTCGACTCGTCGCACAAGTAATGCACAGGCTTGCCACCCGACAAACTGGTAGCAGCGGTCCATAAGGGGTAATCGGGAGCTGGAATGAGCACTTCGTCACCCTCATCAAGCAGTGCATTGAGAGCAACTTGAATGAGTTCACTCACGCCATTGCCGAGCCACACATCGTCAACATCGGTGATATCGATGCCACGTTCCTGGTAATGCTGAACAATTGCCGTGCGAGCAGACACCAACCCTTGAGAGTCGGAATAGCCCTGCGACGTCGGCAAGGTACGTACTACCTCAACCAAAATTTCTGGTGGCGTCTCGAAACCAAAAGGCTGAGGGTTACCAATATTCAACTTGATAATGCGATGACCCTGGGCCTCAAGGCGCTTGGCCTCATCGAGCACTGGGCCACGAATGTCGTACAACACGTTGGCCAATTTGTGAGATTGCATGATGTCTTTTGGCATGGCGTGTTTCCTTATAGGGGTCAAAGTCTCCCCTCACACTACGTCAGGCACTTCTCAAAATGCCCCTTATTTATGTCGCAGAGGTCTCTAGGAACTCCACCCAATTGCCGTCGGGGTCTTCCACCATGGCAATGGTGACCCCTGGGCGAATAGTGACCGGCGCTATGGCCACGTTGTAGCCAGCGGCAGCGCAACGATCGGAAATTTCCTGCAAATTGGTGACGTACATGGTGAAATAGCGGAGTCCGAGTGCCCCGGTAATGCCACCCTTTGCCGCTCCTGACAAATCGCCTGGCGCGTGAATAATTTTGAGAAGCGAGGTTCCACACAAGAGTCGGTACATTTTTGCTCCGCCTGGCATAGGCATTTCACCCTGCAATGTGAACCCCAAAAGATCGCGGTAAAACGCCAACGCCTTGTCGGCATCGCTCACCACAATGCCGAGGTCGATGGAGTCTTTCGAAAGCTGTACCAGAGTCATGAGCCAACCTTAGGCGTTGAGAGCTTGCGCTAATTGCTCGAGAGTAACTTCCATATTTGCCTTGTTGTGGCTTGCCCTATCGGAGACTCCACTGACCAACTTGCCCAACTTGTCTTGCCATGTCTTTCGGTGGTCAACCCAACTATGCGTCACTCGCGAGCCACTTGCTATTGGTTCAATTTCAAAAACCCAGTCACACCAATTTGCACCCATCACGGTGAGGGCAAACGAAAACTTGCGAGGCTCATCACAGGCATTCACCACAACTTTTGTGTTCCAAGATTTCTTGCCATTTTTATTTTTGCCAGCAAAGTGTGCGCCCACTGCCGCACCCGTTGCACCTTTTACCCAGGTGCCGCCACGGTTTTCAGGCGACCACTCACCCATCCGCGGAAGGTCGGTTACAAGTTTCCACACCTGCTCTGGTGTTGCTGAAACATCGCGAGAAACTGAGACGGGAGTAGATGACATCTACTTATTATGCCATAAGTGGCATCACCATAATTTTGGTGTGTTGATCTGGGTGTGACAGATCACTAAATGCTTGCGCTATATCGTTTAGCCCCACTTGGCCAGTGACCATTGGAGAAACGTCAATGGTGCCATCTGCAATGAGATGCATTGCTTGTTCAAATTCTTTTGGGCTATAGGTAACAACGAACTGCAATGTGAGTTCTTTTAAGACACCAAATACTGGTTGGAAAGTGTCGGGTTCCATACATAAACCAACAACAACAATTTTTGTTTCACGCGGCACATCACGCATCACGGTATTAATGAGGCCCGGCACACCTACTGCTTCGAACACAACAAGTGGCTGTTTGCCATCGTATTGTTGCCACGCAGAAACAACATCTTCCTTGGCGGGGTCAACAACAACATCGGCTCCCATTTCTGCCGCAATTGCACGCCTCGCCGAGGAGTAGTCGGAAGCAATGACAGGCGAAATGCCTATATTTTTCAAACAAGCAATGAGAGTAAGCCCGACTGGCCCACAGCCAATTACTACCGCACTTTGACCGGGCTTGATGCCAGATGCATTAACTGCGTGCAGTCCCACTGCCAGTGGTTCAGTGAGTGCCGCATTCACTGCAGTGACGCCCGTAGGTACGGGAACAAGAAGTTCATTTGATAACACCATGCGCTCGCCATAAGCGCCAGCAACACTGTTGGAAAATGACAGGCTCTGACGTTCACCATTGCGAACGAGAACGGGCATTGAGGTAACAAGAGTTCCTGGCTTCGGCCCCGTTGTGCGCGGGCCCGACTCTAAAACTTCTGCACAAAACTCATGGCCCATATGAACATCTCGAGTGAGATCCACCGGTGGACGTTTCGTGACACCATTCATCTCGCTACTCAATGCAAGAAAGTTTGCACCATGATGTACGAAGTGCAGGTCGGAGCCGCAAATGCCACAGGCATGCACGGCTACCAACACTTCGCCTTCACCAGGAACTGGCTCAGCGAAGTTGTCGACCACCATATGACCCGAACGCAACACAGCAGCTTTCATGCGAAAACCTTAGTCTCTTCGAATAGAAGAGGTTTATCCGGCGACGTCAACAGATATTGAAGTGCCGCACTTAATTTGTTTTGGATCGGCACATTCTTCCACTCCAGCGTCATTCACTGAGGCAACATAGTAGCGATAATTTCCTGGGGCCACGATGAATGAAGTGGTGGTTGCCAGCACATTGTTCCTTGAATACATTGATGTCTTTGTCTTACAGATTTCAGAAACGCCTATGCAGTAAGCAAAGTTGTACTTCGTTAACGGCGCACCGCCCGTATCGAGAGGTGCCTTCCAATTAAGTGTCAAGGTTTGGATTCCCGATGAACTAGTCAATTGGTAAGTCAAGTTGGTGACACTCTTCGGTGGCTTCTGCGGGATCGCAACAACCTCTGCCGAATATCTCCCCGCGCCAGCATCATTACTTGCAGTAGTACGGAACTTGTACTGCTTTCCAATTTCAAGACCCTCAATACGTGTTGTTCGGAAGTTATAAGCCGCACGAGACCAATCTGAGGTGCCTATCTTTGCCCACTCCACGTCGTATTGAGTGATTTCAGATCCACCGTCTGTTTCAGGTGCAACAAACTTCCATTCAAGTTCAATAGCGCTGTCTCGTGTGGAAGAAGCAGTAGCAGTAGGTGCCCCTGGCACGGTACGTGCTATCGCGATGGCTTCAAGGGATTCAGCCGAATACGCACCCTGACCTGCAATGTTTTTTGCAGCTACACGGAATGTGTACTCAACACCTGGGGTGAGGCCAGTGACCTTGGCTGAAGTGCCGGTACCTACTCCGTCGGCAAACACAACATAGTCAGTGGTTGCGGTTGCATATTCCACAACATAGTCAGTAATTACCGACCCACCGTTGAACAGTGGCACAGTCCACGACACACCAACACCACCCGTGTTATCGGCCTTAGCTTCAACACCAGTCGGCGCGTCAGGAGCACGACGAGGCGTGTAAAAAGCAGACACACCAGCTTCACCGGTACCAGCAGCGTTCTTTGCTGCCACTTTGAATGTGTAACGAACACCATTCGTGAGCCCTATCACAGTGATTCCAACAACAGCCGGTGCAGGGGGCAACGTGGTCGAAGTAGTAGTAGTTGCCACTTTTGTCGAACTAGGACATCCCGTTGGCGGCGCAGGAATAATGTCACTCGAATGACCTCCGTGCCCGTTGAGCGAGTTTCTATCAACCGTTAATTCCAGAAATCCTCCAGAAGCATTTGCGTGACAAATTGTGATCTTGCCAGCCGATGCATCTTGTGCAAATGTTGAACACAATGAACCATCGCATGCCTGCACCACATAGTCGGTGATGGCATCACCATTATTTGCAGGCGCAGTCCAAGTAAGAACTACTTGAGTATTTCCTTCTTTGCCAGAAATATTGGTCACAATATCAGGAGCCGCACGAGGAGTCACCGGAGGAGACGACTTCGACGAGGGAACACCAGTACCAGCAGCGTTCACTGCAGCAACCTGGAAAGAATACGACGTGCCTTTAGTAAGCCCCGTCACCGTCATACCCGAAGTAATAGTCACACCAGTAACCGCTGCACAAATTTCACCAGCACACGACTGCAGCACATAACCAGAAATCGGGTCACCATTAGCGGCTGG
>CAMCZG010000011.1 GCA_945886445.1 Bifidobacterium breve
GGAGCGGTGGTTGTCACACTCGAAACAGTGCTCGGTATCGATGTGACCACTGGGGTTCCTGCGCAACTGTCCACAAGTTTTTTCACTCGACCGTATTCACTTTGATCCATCGACAATTTCCAACGGGCCTTGATGGCTACCCAATCGGAAATATACGTGCAGTGATACGACGCAAGTGGCGGCAACCAATTGCTGGGGTCTTTATCAGACTTCGACTGGTTCACCGAGTCGGTGACCGCAAGCAGCGTGCGTGCATCACTGAGGTCGTTGGCGTACAAGGTGCGTTGTGCAGTGGTCCAGGCCCATGCGCCAGAGTCCCATGCTTCTTTGAGCGCAACAACGTGGTCAATATCGATATTGCTCTTGTCGCTCCACCGTGCTCCGTCGTATGGCGACAACCAATCGCCAGCAACAACCTCGCAACCAAACGGATCAACCTGCACCTTTGTCAGACTGTCGCGAATGAGGACTTCTTCGCGAGTATCGCAACTATCACCATCGAGATCTTTCCAATGTGGGAAAAGTTCACGTACATAGCCACTGGTGTACTCATTTTCTACAACGATGCTCGCCAACAGCGCAGCCGTTGAGCCTTCTACTAGTGGTAATACTCCACCTGTGGTGGTTGACGTACTTGAACGCGGTAGCGAAATGGAAGTAGTTGACGAAGTGGATGTTGTAGAAGTAGTTCCACAACCTTGCAAAAGCTTCTTGATGCGACCGTACTCACTTTGGTCCATTGAAAGCTTCCATTGCACTTTCACTGCTACCCAGTTTGCGAGGTAGGTGCAACGGTAAGAAACAAGAGGCGGCAAGTAGTTGCTAGGGTCTTTTTCACCCTTTTTCGCATTTTCACTTTTGGTCGCCACATTCAATGTGATGCGATTTCCCAGATTGTTTGCATAGTCACTGCGTTGTGCAGCGCTCCATGCCCAACCACCGGAATCCCATACTTCTTTCAAGGAAACCAAATGATCAATTTGCACATCGCGGCCGAGTAACCATGTGCGGCCGTCATATACAGACAACCATTTGCCAGAATCGACCGTGCAACGCCCGCCCGATTTCTGCACCGGCACCAAACTGTCGCGTTCTAAAACTTCTGCACGGGTGTTGCAACCATCTTTATCGAGATCTTTGTTTTCACTAAACAACGAGCGGCTGTAACCGCCTTTATGTTCATTTGCAACAACAATTTGCGTGAGTCCCTCTAGAGGAGGAACCGCTACTACAGGCTGCGAGCTTGCACTGACATTTTCCGAAGTAGAGGAGCACGACAACACAACAATTGCCACTACCCCATGTACCGCAACACGCCATTTCATTTATGCAACAGCAGTTTCTCTCATTTCAATGAAAATACACTCTCCTGGGCACATCTCGGCCGACTCCACCACTACCTGGTGATGTTTGAGTGGCACCCACGCCAAACTTCCACCACTACCCGGATCATTGAGCGGATGTGACTCTTCTGCAACATAGGCAATGCCATCTTCAAGTTGCACAAAAACATCTGGGCAGTGGTCAACACACAGCCCATCGCCGGTACAAAGGTCTTGATCAATCCACACGTGCACGAAGCAATAAACTACACGTAATACACACGTGACGCTCTACCCTGTTGACGTGAAACTCAATGCGCCTATTGCCCCCCGCCAGGAACACGTTTGGAAACGCCCCACCGGCGATATTCAAGACCCATGGGCTTGGTTGCGCAACAAAAATGACCCGAACACCATTGCCTATCTTGAAGAAGAAAATGCTTATGCAAACCAGTGGTTCACACAAAGTGAGCCAAGTATCAACACCCTCTTCGAGGAAATTAAAAGCCGTGTTCAAGAAACCGACATGTCGGTGCCCACCCAACACGGTCCATGGTGGTACGTCTCGAAAAGCATTGAAGGCATGGCATACGCCGTACATTGCCGCGGTCTCACGAAAGAAACTGCTGGTGGGCACATCATTCTCGATGAAAACCTAGAGGCCGGTGCGGAAGACTACTTTTCACTCGGGGTGGCTGAAATGAGTTCTGACCATTCGCTCTTGGCGTGGTCGTACGACACCGATGGCAGCGAGCAATACACCATGCGCATTCGCAATCTTGCTGACGGCGCAGAACTTCCCGACTCCTTGCTCGACACGTCTTATGGTGGTGCCGCCTTTAGCGCCAACAACGAATACCTGTTTTATGTAGTGAACGATGAAGCATTGCGACCCTTTCGCGTCATGCGCCACCGCATGGGCGAACCTCAAAGCACAGATGTAGTTGTGTACGAAGACCTTGACGAACGATTTTTTGTCGGCCTTGGCCTCACGCGTTCCAGCAACTACATCATTATTGAGTCATCGTGCCGTAGCACGAGTGAAGCACACATCATCGACGCGCATCACCCACTAACGCCACCAACATGTGCACGCCCTCGTGAAGAAGGCCTTGAATACAGCATTGATGACTGGGGGACTTCATTTGTTGTTCTCACAAACCTCGATGCCGAAGATTTCTGCGTGCATACCGCACCGCATAATGACCCCGGCAGCTGGTCGATTCTCATTGAGCACGTTTCTGGACGACGTATTGCTGATATTGACCCATTCCAAAAGTTCCTTGTTGTCTACGAATGGCAAGTTGCGCAACCTCGCATTCGCCTCGTTTTTCCCGATGCTTCACAACACGTCATTGATGTTCTTGCTGAGCCACACGATGTTGAACTCGACAGCAACCCAGAATGGACCACACACACTTTGCGCATTCAGTATCAGTCACTCATCGCACCCAATACGGTTGCCGAATACGATGTTTTAGAAAAGTCTTTACGGACTTTGAAACAAACCGTGGTACCCAATGTCGACTTATCGCAATACGTGGCAACACGCGAATGGGCAACTTCACACGATGGAACACGCGTACCGGTTGACATCGTTCGCCATCGCAACACACTTCAAGATGGTTCTGCGCCTGCAGTTCTGTACGGCTACGGAAGCTACGAAATTTCCATTGCACCACGTTTCTCTGTCACACGCTTTTCGTTACTCGACAGGGGTTGGGTGTGGGCCATTACCCACCCGCGCGGAGGCGGCGAAATGGGTCGACGTTGGTATCTCGGTGGTCAACTACTCACCAAGCGCAATACCTTTCTTGACACCATTGCGAGCGCCGAGCATTTAGTGACGAATAGGTGGTCACGCACGGGTGGCATCGCACTATACGGAGGCAGTGCAGGTGGCCTACTTGTTGGCGCATGCATCAATATGGCACCCACTGTGTTTGGGGCGGCAGTTGCTGCTGTTCCGTTTGTTGATGTGGTGAGCACAATGAGCGACCCCACACTTCCGCTTACTGTTACCGAGTGGGAAGAATGGGGCGACCCGCGCAGCGAGCCATGGGCTTCATACATGTTGTCGTATTCGCCATACGACAATGTTGAAGATAAAAAATACCCACCGCTCTATGTAACAGCGGGGTTAAATGACCCACGTGTGAGTTACCACGAACCAGCCAAGTGGGTTGCAAAATTACGGTCAATGCAAAACAATACGAGCGATATCTTCTTCCGTTGCGAGATGGGTGCTGGTCACGGTGGGCCATCGGGGCGCTACGAGCATTGGCGAGACGAAGCACACACCATTGCATTCATGCTGCAACAACTACCAACACACTCAAAATAAGAAAGACCACATTTCTCCACACGTGGTTCATCGATAAAGGTGCCCGCGACACGGCGCCAAAGCACCTACACGCTGGCCGCTCGCCACGGCGCAACAATTGAATAATGCGCACCGTAAAGCCGCCCAGCAATACGCACGCAGCTACCCCTGTTACAACAAGTGCAACTTGTGCAATAAGTAATGCCCCCAGCACCACTTCACACCAGGGTAAAGCCCATTTCACCGCAGCATCTATGTATGTACGACCGGTAGAAAATGGCGTGCTGGCAATACTCCATTCTTTCCCCTGTGCAATTTTGCTCACACCAGCCCATACGAACATGAGCCCAAGAGCCACGCTCACGAGCACGCGCAGTACATTCACTCGGGGAATGCAACCTCTACAACTTTGCCCCGGTAGAACGCCATGGCATGCGGCGAGACATCCGTAGGAGTGTGGAGATGCGTTACATGCCCCACCACGAAGTAGTGGTCACCGTATAGAACATCAGAGTGGAGATCGCAGTCAATATGGGCAAGCGAACCCGCAATAGCTGGCGCACCATTTAGTGAAGGCGCCCATTCAATGCCGGCAAAGCGGTCGTCAGACTCTTTTGCGAATCTCCAGCACACTTCTGCTTGGTTCTCTGCCAACACATTGACGCAGAACTTTCCTGTTTCTTTAAGAGAGTTCCACGTTTTCGACTGAGTTCCGGGAAGAAAACCAACCAGTGGTGGTTCAAGAGACACCGAAACAAATGAGCCAATGGTGATTCCCTGTGGCGTGCCGTCGGAGTCGATTCCTGTTACAACAACAACACTTGTTGGAACATGGCCAAGTACGTCACGGAATTGTCGAGAGTCGAATGCAGTCACGGAAACATCGTAACAATTTTGTCGAGCCAAAGATCTACAAACGAAAGTTCAAGCCTTCAGATGCAATGAATACGTTGCATCCAGCCGGCTCCCCAATGGCCGCCAAATGAGCCGCCGACGCATCGAGAGCATCATCAGATCGTGAAGGGTCGTGGTGGAACAGGGCCAGGTTCTTCACCCCATGAGTGGTCGCCACCCACACTGCATATTCGGCTGTGCAGTGACCCCAATTTGATTTCACAGCAAACTCTTGTGGTGTGAACTGTGAATCGTGAATGAGAAGATCTGCACCCTCGACCAACTCACGTGCACCATCACTAATGCCATGTGAACCATCGGTGGGTTGTTGATGATCAGATAAATAGGCAATGGATTTACCATTGAGTTCAATGCGAAAACCTAATGTTGCTCCCACATGAGGAATGGGGCGAGCCTTCACATGAACATCATCAATCATGAAATCAGAATTTGGTGTATCGACAAAAGAAATGGTTCCGGGAATATGAGATAACTCCACGGGAAAAAGTGGAGGGCTCACCAATTTGTCGAATACCGCTCTCAACGACATACCGTCGTCTTGAACCGGCCCTCGAACAGTGAGAACTGTTTCTTCATTCAACAGTGGCGCAAAAAAAGGAAGACCCTGGGTGTGGTCGAAGTGCGAATGCGTTAAGAGGCATGTGCCCACGAACTTGGTGTCGCGTGTGAGACATTCTTTTCCGAAATAGCGTAAGCCCGTTCCAAGATCGAACAAGATGGGTTGGCTGTTGGGCGTGAGCACCGAAACACACGAAGTATTGCCGCCATAGCGGATGATGTCGTTGCCATGGCAAGGTGTTGAGCCACGAACGCCATGAAATGTGACCGAGAACGTTGTCTCAGAACCTGTGTTGTGCCCCCGCATAAGTGATGACGCTACGCCTCTTTGCTCAAAGGTGTAAATGTTGACCAGCGTGACGTTAGTCGCAAGGCCTCGCGGAGCGACTACCGTTCACGTATGGGCAACATCACACCTCGCACTCAAGAGGTCTCGGCCAACGGCATCGACTTCCACTATCTGACCTTGGGGAGTGGTCCTTTAGCCCTTTGCTTACACGGCTTCCCCGATACAGCCCACTCGTGGATTCCCACAATGAGCCACATCGCCGATGCCGGCTTTACTGCATTGGCTCCTTTCATGCGCGGCTACGCACCCACATCACTCGCTTCCGATGGGTGTTACCAAACTGCCGCACTTGCTCATGATGCCGTTGCACTTCACGAAGCGCTCGGCGGCTCAGACGATGCGGTCATCATCGGCCACGACTGGGGTGCCCCCGCAACTTACGGCGCAGCGCTGCTCGCACCTGAGCGTTGGAAAAAAGTTGTGGGTATGGCAGTGCCACCTGGGCCAGCGATTGGTTTGGCGCTTCTCAACAATTTAGAACAAGTACAAAAAAGTTGGTACATGTTCTTTTTCCAACACGGTCTATCCGACATTGTGGTGGCGGCAAACAACTATGCATTCATCGACAAGATCTGGGCCGATTGGTCACCAACATTCAATTCAGGCGATGCAGCTCAACATGTGAAAGACGCACTGGGAACACCCGAGAATCTGTCGGCAGCACTTGGTTACTACCGAGCAGCCTTGGGCGACGGCTACAAAAACCCCGCATACAGCGCACTCCAATCACGTATGGGCGGCGAAGTTCCTTCACAACCACTTCTCTACCTGCACGGCGAAAACGATGGTTGCATTGGTACCGACGTAATGGAATCGGCGCGCAGCATGTCGGGAAACAACGTTGTCTATGAAGTAGTGAAAAACGCAGGACACTTTTTACAACTCGAACAACCACAAATTGTTGGCACACGCATTGCAGATTGGATTACCTCATGAAACCTCAGCTCCCCGATGGCCTCGTCGCAATTGTGAAACGCGAATGCGCAACTTGTGTCATGGTCGACCCGTTGTTTGCCCACATTGCAGCAAGCGGAGCTTCACTCACCGTTTACACACAAGATGACCCAACTTTTCCTGCGTCTGTTGCCGCACTGCACGATGCAGATCTATCGGTGTCGTGGCATTACGACATTGAAACTGTTCCAACATTGCTGCGCATTGAAAATGGCGTGGAAGTAGACCGCACCTTTGGCTGGAGTAAAGATGCCTGGCAAAAATTCACGGGCATCGCAGACCTTGGTGCAGATCTTCCCGTCATGCGGCCCGGTTGTGGTTCGCTCAGCGTTGACCCCAACTTAGAAGATGAACTGCGCGTGCGCTTCACGAGTTCCACATTGCATTCACGACATGTTGAACTTGCCAGTGCCGAAGACGAATTCGAATCGATGTTTATACGCGGCTGGACCGACGGCTTACCCGTTATTCCACCCACACCAGAGCGCGTGTTGCGCATGCTCACCGGAACAACACGCAACCCACAAGAGGTGGTTGCCATTGCCCCACCTAACTTGGTGCAACTCACCGTTGAAAAAATTGCCATTAACGCAGTAATGGCTGGAGCATTGCCCGAATATTTACCCTGGATCATTACCGCACTAGAAGCAGTGTGCAATGACGAATTCAACATGCATGGTGTACTTGCCACCACCATGCCAGTTGGCCCCGTCATTATTTGTAATGGCCCTGGCACTCAAGCAATTGGCATGAATAGTGGCGTCAATGTTTTTGGTCAAGGCAACCGCGCGAATCTCACCATTGGGCGCGCCGTACAACTCACCATTCGTAACGTTGGCGGTGGCAAGCCCGGCGAAGTAGACCGAGCCACTCACGGCAACCCCGGAAAACTCAGTTTCTGTTTTGCTGAAGATGAAGCAGGCTCACCATTTGGAACTTTGGCCGAAGAACGCGGAATTGCACCTCAACAAAACGCCGTCACAGTATTTGCTGGTGAAGGTCCACGTTGTGTTGTCGACCAAGCAGCACGCACGCCAGAGCAGCTCACCAATTCTTTTGCCGCATGCCTACGAGCGACACATCACCCCAAGTCAGTGCTCTCCTTCGATGCAATTCTTGTAGTGAGCCCCGATCATTCGCGGGTCTTTGCCGAAGCAGGTTGGGGTCGCGAGCGGTTGCTCAGCGAACTTCATGCTCGCCTCCAAATTCCTGGCGCTGAACTTGTACGAGGTGCACTCGACATGGCCGAAGGCTTGCCCGCCAAGTTTGCCGACCGCACAGTGCCCAAGTTCAAGGCCCGAGGAATCCTTCTTGCCCATGCTGGTGGTGGTGCCGGGCTCTTTTCCTCGGTTATTGGTGGTTGGGCAAATGGGGCTATGGGTAGTACACCCGTGACACGACCCGTCCTTTCATGACAGACTGTGAACCATGAGCGCATCGATTCTTCTCGACCCCACTAATGAGTCACGGCCCGCGCAACGCGAGCAGCTGGCACGACCAGCATCGGTGAAAGGGCTCACTGTTGGGTTACTCGACATTGTGAAGGCACGCGGCGACATTTATCTCAATCGCCTCGAAGAACTTTTTGTTGCAGAAGGTGCAAAGGTCTTGCGATTCCGCAAACCAACTTTCACAAAACCTGCGCCGCCCGACCTGCGCCATGAAATCTCCATTCAATGCAATGTGGTCATTGAAGCACTCGCCGATTGAGGCAGTTGTACGTCGTGCAGTGTGCACGACATCGCAGATCTAGAACTACGCGGAGTGCCCTCGCTCTTCATTGCCTCAAGTGAGTTCATTGATGCCGCATCTGCACAAGCAGAGGCATTGGGTTTCCCCGACATCGCGCGCGTCTTTGTGGGTCACCCCATTCAAGATCGCACCGACGCTGAAATGCGTGAACTCGCAGAACTTTCCTTCCCGGAAATTTTGCGCAAAATCACTTCCGCATAACAGATGGAAGTTGGTACCCCACCGCGGAGTACTCAACTAAGCCTTCCTTCACCAGTGCTTGAGCAAGTCGCAAAGCGCGTTCTTCATCTGCGATTTCCATTACTGCTGTAAGTCGCTCTTGAGCTACTCCACTCACCGTGAGTGCTTTCATTAACTTGCCTCGTGCCTGGCGATCGGAGCCAGCAAACTTTGCCTGCGGTTTACTGGTGAACGCCGACATTTTTGCAGGGTCCATTGCATTGCCAACTCCACCTTTCCAAACACATTGCTCAAAAACCGGACAGCTTTCGCAATGTGCCTTACGTGCTGTACACACCGTTGCACCGAAATCCATCATCACTTGGTTCCAATCGCGCGAGAAACCAATGGGCAACCAAGCATCTGCCATCTCTTGAGATGCACGTGCGTTCAGCACCTTGCCTGAAATACGTGCTAACACTCGCGCAACATTGGTATCGACGACGGCAACATCTGCATCGAAGGCAAAGGTCAGTACGGCTCGTGCCGTGTATGGCCCCACCCCCGGCAGTTCAAGCAACTCATTCAGTGTGCTCGGTACTTCACCATCAAAACGCTCAACCATCATTTGTGCTGCAAGTTGCAAGTTTTTACAGCGCCTCGGGTAGCCCATCCCCTGCCATTCCACCAGCATGTCAGCGAGTGGCGCTGCAGCACAGGCACGGGGCGTGGGAAAGAGTGAAACAAATCGCTCAAAGCGTGGAAGTACCCGTGGCACATGAGTTTGTTGAAGCATTACCTCAGACACCAACACGTGCCATGGGTCTTGCGTTTCACGCCACGGCATATTGCGCAGTTGAGGAAGCCCCCACTGCAACAGAAGTTCTGGAACGTTGTTTATGCGTTCCAAGCAGCATTGACGTCGTAAGGCCGCGTGCGCTCGGGCGCATTTGCGCGCTTCCACACCATGACGCGGCGACGGAAGTAACACACTTCCTTGCCATCTTGGTTGAAGCCTTTGGTTTCTACCGTCACAATGCCGCGATCATTTTTTGATTTTGATTCAGCAATTTCCAGTACGCGCGTTTCTGCATGAATGGTGTCGCCATGAAATGTAGGGGACTTGTGCTGAAGTGTTTCCACTTCGAGGTTTGCAATGGCGGCACCGCTGACATCGGGAACGCTCATGCCCAAGACCAACGAATACACCAAGTTGCCCACCACTACGTTGCGACCCTGCACGCTTTGCGAGGCAAACCAGTCGTTGGTGTGCAAAGGGTGATGATTCATAGTGATCATGCAAAACAAATGATCGTCGTATTCAGTAATGGTTTTGCCTGGCCAGTGGCGATACACATCGCCCACGGTGAAGTCTTCTAAACAGCGGCCAAAGGGACGTTCATGAGTTGTCATACCGAAACGCTAACCCACTCGAGGCATCTCACAAAAGTGCAGCGGCTAAGAACGACTACATCTTGCGCATCGGGCCAGAGTCGTCGTCGGGCAATGCAGGCAATGGGTACTGCCCTGTGCGGTCGCGCGGAGCATGGCGCTCGACCCAGTCGATGTTGCTTTCACCCCTGCTCACCGCATCTTCGGCCACTTGACGTAACGGCTTCAAACGATCTTTCTTCTCGAGCGACCATGGGCCAACACGCAAAGACAAATAGCAAGCCGCGCCAACAAGTATGGGCAACCAAAACTGTGCAAGCCGGTAAGTAAGCACGCCCACTGTTGCCGAACTACGTGACAAACCAAAACCCACGATGGTCGGAATATAAATGCCTTCTACAATGCCGAGACCACCTGGTGTCAAAGGCACCACGGCCATTACGTTCGCTAATCCGAATGCCACAATGAGTCCGTCGACGGCAAGGTGCCCGCCAAAAGCACGCAAGAAAACAAATAGTGCAGCCATGTCGAACAGCCAGTTTGCTAACGCCCATCCAGCAACACGCCACAACAACTGTCGATCGGCAATGAGGCCTTCCAGGCGGTTACCTAAGTGTCGAATGACTTCACATGCGTGGTCGGCATCAATACGCACGTGTTGCGCAAGCCAACGTACCGCTCGTTCGGCACGACCTTGGCCCTCCACCAAACCAAAAATGAGACCAGCAGCAACGAGCATGAGCACAATGCCCACTATGGCTGCGCCTCCGTATAACGCATTCACGCCTCGAACTGGAATGGAAATAATGAGCCCCACCCACAAGATGAGGTTCAGCATTACAGCAGAACCAATTCCGGCAGTTGCCAATGCAAAGCCTGCATCGGGGCCCTGAATACCCGACAACGTGAGCAGGCGATAACCAAGTGCCGATGATGCTGCGCTGCCGCCAGGCATGATGCTGCCGAGTGACTTTGTGCTCAGTTGTATACGAAAAATTTGCACCGCTGGCATTTTGTGCCCTTCGCTTCCCAAAGCCGCGCGTGTGAGAAGTGAGTAACAGAAGAGCCCGATGAACTCAAGAAGAACACCAAAGGCCAACATGGTCTTGTCCACTTCAAAGAGGTCATGAAATGCTTGGCGGAATCCGGGAACAAGCGGGAAAACAAAAAAATAAATAACAGCAGCAAAGCCAATGGTCTTCAACGTGCGTATCCACACCTTGCGCTTGTTCGCCGCCGCCTCTAATGAAGCACTCGCAGAGTTGCTTGGCTGTTCGCCGCTCGACTGCATTGTCATATATTAGTTACCTTCAGCACAATCTGCTGTAACTGATGCACCACCGCTGGACGTAAAGATGTATCGGTTTTGCCTAATCGCACCAAAATGAACTCTTTTTCTGGAATGACTACCGTGTATTGGCCCTCATATCCTGTACCAACCACTGAGTTCTCGCATTGTGGCCACACCCACCAATGCGCCCCATAGTGATTGCCTGTTTCTTCATCGGTAGCTACCACTGTTCGTGCGTGGTTTACCCAATTGTCAAGAAGAAGTTGCCTGCGCACTCCATCAGAATCAACAAAACCACCATTCATATATAACTCGCCAAACTTCATGAAGTCACGAGCAGTTGCATACACATAGGAAGAACCAACAAAGTTGCCCGCGTCATCGCACTTTGCAATTGCACTTGTCATGTTGAGCGGTTCAAAAAGGCGCGTCGATAAAAAGTTGAGGAATCGTTCTGCACGCTCTGGCGCAGTTGCATCAACGAGGTCTCGACACAAAATGTCTCCAATGCAGCGACACAAAATATTGGTGGTCCCCGACGAATAGTTCCAAACAGTTCCGATAGGTGCGGCAAGCGGTGACGCTGCGGCATATGCACCGTGATCATTTATGCCCTTGCCAAACAACATGTCGATGACATGTGAGTTGTCAGCATCTACGTAGTCTTCAACCCACTCCAACCCGGAGCGCATCTCTAAAAGGTCTTGCCACGTAATGGCCGCACGTGGCGAACTTTGCCACTCAGCTACAGGCGCAGGCGCAGCAACGTCAACGAGCCCATCTTTCACAAGCATCCCCACCAAGGCATGCGTCATGCTCTTTGCCATCGACCAGGAAATGTATGTGCTGGTTGGTCCGCACGGTGTGGCATAGCCCGACCCATATGCCTCGAAAAGCATCTGGCCTTTGTATTGCACCAGCAACGCATGGGTTTCGCCGTGCGTTGCCTCGGGAGGAATGAGTGGCTCACCAAAAGCCTGTACTCCCCCCATCCCCGCAGTCTAGGCACTGTGACATTGGGCAGAAATCCTCTGTGCAGTGAGACACGGCAGCATTTTCCTCACTAGCGTTTATTCCCATGACAAGTACGACCGCATCTCTCCTCACCCCCGATCTACAAACCGCCGCCGCCATCATTGAAACGTCGCGCGCCATGGTGGGCAAAGGTGTTCGCACACTCGCAGCAACTGGTGGCCCCGATGTGCAACAAGTTCTTGCTTACGACCTTGCCCATGCGGCATCTGCAGTTGAAACGGCACGCTCCATGCTCGACTACGGCGCCAAAGGAACTGTTGAAGGTCTTCTTGCCTGCGCCTTTACTGCCGACATGGTGCACGACCTCATCTCGCGTCTCATTGGTCGTGAAAAACTGTGGGGCGTCAACCCCGCCGACCTTGCACATGCTCACGATTTCATTGCAACGTTTCGCGACCCAGAATTCTTAGCTTCACTTGCAAGCACACAAGGCCCGCGTCACCTCGATTCAGACTTTGAAATGGTGCAAGATACTTTCCGCGCCTTTTCTAACAAAGAAATAACACCACGGGCAGAACACGTGCACCGCTTTAACGAAGACGTTCCTGAAGCAATCATTTCGGGTCTTGCCGACATGGGTGCGTTCGGACTATCAATTCCCGCCGAATACGGTGGCTACAGCGAAGGCGGCGACGGCGAATACATGGGCAACGTCATTGCAACTGAAGAACTGTCGCGTGGCTCACTTGGCATTGGCGGTTCACTCATTACCCGCCCAGAAATTCTTGCTCGCGCTCTCATGAAGGGCGGCACAGAAGAGCAAAAGATGGAATGGCTCCCCAAACTTGCGAGCGCAGAAGTTCTCGCCGCCGTTGCAGTTACTGAACCCGACTTTGGTAGCGACGTAGCAGGTGTAAAAACCACTGCTACCCCAGGTGAAGCGCCTGATGGCCGCAAAGGCTGGCGCATCAATGGTGTAAAAACTTGGTGCACCTTTGGCGCACGCGCCGACGTGCTCATGTTGCTTGCACGCACCAGCACCGACCGCAGCCTCGGCCACAAAGGTCTCAGCTTGTTCATTGTGCCGAAGCCACACGGCGATTCACACGGCTTCATGTTCTCGCAAGACGAGGGTGGGAAAATGGAAGGTCGCCCCATTGACACCATTGGCTACCGCGGTATGCACTCGTATGAAATTGCTCTCGACAACTGGTTTGTACCTGCAGAGAATCTCATTGGTCTTGAGGGTGGTCTTGGTAAGGGTTTCTATTACCAAATGGCAGGTTTTGAAAATGGCCGTTTGCAAACTGCGGCTCGCGCCGTTGGCCTCATGCAGGCTGCTTACGAGGCCGCTTACGACTACGCCAACAACCGCGTGGTCTTTGGCAAGAACGTTGCCGAGTATCAACTCACACAAGTGAAGTTGGGTCGCATGGCTGCCATCATTCAGGCAAGTCGCCAGTTCAGCTACGAAGTTGCCAAACTCATGGCAAAGGGTGAAGGCACCATGGAAGCAAGCATGGTGAAGGCATACGTATGTAAGGCCGCTGAATGGGTTTCACGCGAAGCGATGCAAATTCATGGTGGTTTTGGTTATGCCGAGGAATACTCAGTAAGCCGTCTCTTTGTTGATGCCCGCGTGCTTTCCATTTTCGAAGGCGCCGACGAAACTCTGTGCTTGAAAGTAATTGCTCGTCAACTCATTGACGCCGCGAAAAACTAATTTTCAAAACGCAGACAAAAGCTCGGTGAGCGACATAATGCGAATGACATCGTGACCTTCTGCAAACCCGTATGGATCTACTAAACATGGAACAAGGCTGGCTCCGCGCGCTCCCCCTACGTCCATAATGAGCGAGTCGCCAACATACAAAATGCGAGCCGGGTCGATATCGGGCAATTTCTGCAGTGCAATGTGGAAGATGCGAGGATCCGGCTTTTGAATTCCCACAATGTGACTATCGATGATGAAGCGCACTGGGGCTAGTTCACCTTCACCTACCTGACACACTCCACTCTGAAAAAGTGTCGCCTCAATTTGGCCACTTGCATTACTTACAATTCCAATGGGTACGCCTTTGTCGTGCAGTGACTGCAGCACCGAACGAGCGTGCGTAGTGGGGTGACGCCACAAGTTGGCGACACCTTTCACTTTTCCAAAGACCTCAAGAGCTTCTTCTCGTACCGCATCTTTCACTCCAACAGTTTCCAAATAGGTCTCGTCGTAGTGGGTCCAATCGTTCTCGCCTGCAGTGCTAGCCGATTTTGCCGCCATGCCGGCATAGTGCGCACGAGCGTGCACTTCGTGGTCTTGCGAACCGCCGTAGTAGTGAAGGAGTGGCCCCAGAACTGTTGGATCGGGCAGAACTAGTACACCGCCTGCATCGAAGAGAACTGCATCAAAATTTCCGCTGGCAAGGTGAGGGTGTGGCACACCGTCAGAATAGGCGTACATACCCTCTCACCTCATAATTCGTGTTGTTCGGTGCAAAGCCCTACCATTAGGGCGTGCGCAGTGCTAAAGACTTCTTCAAACCCCTCGCCGCTGGTGCTCCCGAGCCCGTGCGCGAGATCCCGTTCCGCCCCAGTCGTGTCATTCACTTCTTTCCACCACAAATTGAAAAAATGGTGGCAAAGCTTCCTGAGACCATTCCAAATGTCGACATTTTGCTCGGCAACTTGGAAGACGCCATTCCAATGGCCGACAAGGCAGCCGCTCGCGCCGGGTTTATTCATGTTGCCAAGACCATGCCCATGGGCGACACACAATTGTGGACCCGAGTCAACAGCCTCGACTCCCCTTGGTTCTTAGACGACGTCACCGACATCGTTACTCAGGCCGGCGACAAAGTTGACGTCATCATGATTCCTAAAGTGGAAGGCCCGGAAGATATTCACTATGTCGACCGTTTGCTTGCACAGCTAGAAGCTCGCGCTGGGTTGAAGCGCCCCATTTTGGTTCACGCACTTTTGGAAACCGCTCGTGGTGTGGCAAACGTAGAAGAAATTTGTGGAGCTTCACCGCGCATGCAAGGTCTTTCGCTGGGACCAGCAGACCTCGCAGCAAACCGCCGCATGAAAACTACACGTGTTGGCGGTGGACACCCCGACTATGTGGTGCGCAAAGACCCCAACCCCGATGCGCCCGATGCACCACGTGAAGTTTTTCAACAAGACCTCTGGCACTACACCATTGCCCGCATGGTCGATGCCTGTGCGATGCATGGCATTTTGCCGTTCTATGGCCCGTTCGGCGACATCAAAGACGTGGTTGCCTGCGAAGATCAATTCCGCAATGCCTACTTGCTCGGTTGTGTTGGTGCGTGGAGTTTGCACCCCGTACAAATTGATATCGCAAAGCGCGTCTTTAGCCCACGACCACAAGACGTGCTTCAAGCTCAACGCGTCATCGACGCAATGGGTGACGGAACTGGCGCCATCATGCTCGATGGAAAAATGGAAGACGATGCTTCCGTTAAACAATGCAAAGTAGTTGTAGAACTCGCCAAGCAACTTGCTGTGCGTGACCCACATCTTGCTTCGCTCTACGGCTTTTAAAATTTCACAGTAAAAGGATTATTGAAATGTCTGCTCTTCGCCCACGCCGCTCTGTTCTCTATATGCCTGCCGCAAACGAGCGAGCTCTAGAAAAAGCAAAAGGCATCGCCGCCGATGCACTTATTTTCGACCTCGAAGATGCTGTGTCACCCGATTCAAAAGAGTCAGCACGTGAAAACGCTGTGAAGGCAGCTTCTTCAGGCGAATACGGCAAGCGCGAAATTACTATTCGTTGCAATGGTCTCGACACGCCATGGGGCGCAGCCGATATTGCCGCTGCTGCAAAAGCATGCGTGTCTGCAATTGTCATTCCAAAAGTAAGCGACGTGAAAACCCTCGACGAGGTGTCGCGCCACCTCGATGCAGCAGGCGCACCAAAAGAAATGCTCATTTGGGCCATGATCGAAACCCCCACCGCCATTCTCGACGCCCGGGCCATTGCTGCTCACCCCCGCGTTGCTGTATTGGTAATGGGCACAAACGACCTTGCCAAAGAACTTCGCGCTGCTCAAATACCTGGCCGCGCCCCGCTTTATTCGCATCTGGCCACCGCTCTTCTTGCAGCACGTGAAGCAGGAAAGCCCATTGTTGACGGAGTCTTCAACAACATCAAAGATGCCGATGCTTTCCGCGATGAGTGTGTTCAGGGAATGGAGATGGGTTTCGATGGAAAGACTCTCATTCACCCCGACCAAGTTGCCATTGCGAACGACGTATGGGCCCCTAGTGAAGCCGAAGTGGAACATGCACGCAAGGTCATTGCGGCGTTCGACGAAGCCCTTGCAGCAGGCAAAGGCGTTGTTCAACTAGACGGCAAGATGATTGAAAACTTGCACGTTGCTAATGCGCAACGCGCCATTGCAATTGCCGATGCAATTGCTGCGTTGAACTAACTCGGTTACAAATTCGCACGGAAGAGCGCGAGCGTACGCGTCCAGGCCGTGTTTGATGCTGCAGAGTTGTACACCTCGGGTCGCTCATCGTTAAAAAATGCGTGGTCGGTACCGGCGTACACATGAAACGTGGCGTTCTTTCCCCGTTTGCGCAGGTCTTCTTCTAGTGCCTTTGCCATTTCAGGTGAGGCAAAAGCATCATTTTCTGCATAGTGCCCTTCGACAACTGCAGCGAGTGCATCCCAATTGGGTTGGGCCTCTGGCCAAGGAATGACCCCGTAAAAAGGGGCGGCTGCAGCAACAGCATCGGGGCGCTGGCAGGCCAATGCCAAGGTGAGCCCTCCACCCATGCAGAACCCAACGACACCAACTTTTGTACGGCCAGTTTTTTCTTGGAGGAAGTCAACTGCTCCACTCATGTCTTTTGCTGCATGTTGGAGGTTTAATCCCATCATCAACTTGCCGGCTTCATCGGGTTCAGTACTTGACTCGCCGTTATAGAGGTCAGGAGCAAGCACTGTGAAACCCTCGGCGGCCAAACGGTTGGCAACATCACAAATATGGGGTACAAGCCCCCACCACTCTTGAATGAGCACAACACCAGGAGCAGATGCATCTGTGGCATTACTCGCTAGGTAACCGCTACAGGTTCCGCCATTACTTTTAAATGAAACGTTCTCGCCCATGTGATCCTCTTTCAGTCTCTATTAACCATCTTAAATTGCTGATCGTGTGAGCAGTTCTACTGCAGGAGGGCACTGCGCCAACAAGCCCTGCGCAGGCAATGCCTCGACATCGTGTACTCCATCGCTGCTCACAATTGCTTTACAGAGCCCGAAAGGAACTTCACTTGCCTCGCGATGCCACGCACGCACCACGCTTCGTTGAGATATTTGGCGGTCGAGATCTTTCACAATGCCCGCAAATAAAACATCGGGCAATCTTGCGCCCACACTTGCCGACAACAACACCGGGCGCTCGGCACAATATGCAGCGCTTGCCAACGCCAACGAGCCCGCACTGCTCCACGCACTCATTGAGCCAGTTGCATATGCAGACAACAGCACCACATCGGCGCTTGCTGCAGCAATGGCACCATGCGATGCACTCACTAAATGCGAAGGAATCTCTAGGCGTTCTAATACGCGAATCATGTGATTGGCTCCGTTGTCGCCATCGACAACGCACACTTCAATGCCACTGGTTGATCCGGCAATGGCAAGTGCGTGTGCAACGTCGAAAGACCAACCATCAACACAAATCAATGCACTCTCTACTATTTCTGCAGCGAGGTGTTCGGCGGTCCTATCGTCGTGAACCTGTTCAACGCAATTGTGCAGCGCTTCATACGGCTCACTTGCGGTCACCACGTGCGCACACAGCCACCACAGGGGCCCACACAGGGGGTGGCGCTCCACAATGCGACGAGTGGTAACCACCACGCTTGCGGGGTCGAGGACGAGCCCAGAGAGGGCTGAAGCGGTTTCCAAAACAAGGTCGGGGGCGTCAACATTCCCAGTACGTGCCAAATACCTCAGGTGTTCTATGGGATGCACCTACACCAAGGTAGTGCCAACTTGCTACCGTTTCACCTGTGGCAACTACTCCTTCCCCAGATCTTGTTCTCACCACCGTCGCTGGAGACAGCCAGACCCTGAACGAATGGCTAACAACCTTCCATATGGCAACAGTGGTCATCGACCCCTACACCAATGAAAGCTCCTGGATTCTCGATACCGCAGCTCGCGTCTTGCGCAGTTTTATGGGTGCAGCCGTGCGCGTGAATTTCATTGTTACCGCAAGCGCCGATGAGGCAAAACAATTCCTCGGACCGCTCGCCACAGAGTTCCTTACCTTCGCCGACCCCACTCGTGAAGCAGTGCGCCAACTTGGTCTTGCACAACTTCCCGCATTTGTTTTTATTCAAAGTGATCTTTCCATCGGCGCTGCTGCTGAAGGTTGGCGCCCCGTGCAGTGGCGTGAAGTGGCAACAAAAATTGCCACCACCACGTCGTGGTCACAGCCCACCATTCCGGGTCCGAAAGACCCCAGTCCGTACGCTGGCACGCCAGCTCTTGTGTGACACTTCCACTCACCGACCTTCCCGTCGAAGAGTGTGTCTCTCAACTTTCATCTGCGCTCTTTAACGCACGTCGCGCTGTACTTGTAGCGCCACCTGGCTCGGGTAAAACAACACTTGCCCCGCTGCGCCTTTTAGAAACATCGTGGCTTTTACCAAACGAACGCATTGTCATGCTCGAGCCTCGCAAACTTGCCGCGCGTGCTGCTGCACGACGCATGGCACACATGCTTGGAGAAAAAGTTGGCGACACTGTTGGGTATCAAACACGTGATGAACGTGTGATTGGGCCAAATACTCGCATTGAAGTACTCACCGAGGGTGTGCTTACTCGTCGTTTGCAGAGCGACCCCGATCTTCCTAATGTTGGCATTGTCATTTTCGATGAAGTTCACGAGCGCAACCTGCCAGGCGACCTGGGGCTTGCGTTGTTACTTCATGCACAAGAGTCTTTGGGCTCTCAACAGCGCATCTTGCTCATGTCGGCAACTCCCGACACCGACAGGTGGTGTACATATTTAGGAAGCGCATCGGGCGAACCTGCACCTGTTGTGTCGTCTAGTGGCACACTCTTTCCCATTGAAGTTCATTGGTGGCGCTCTCCAACTGTGCGCAAAGGCCAACGACGCGACGACGAACGCCTCGAAAATAAAGTTGCTGCCACTGTTGTTCGCGCACTTCGTGAAACCGAAGGCGATATTTTGGTTTTCTTGCCAGGCATCGGCGAAATTCGTCGCGCCATTACTGCAACCGAAAGTGTTACCGAAGGTGCAGTCGACCTCTTTCCTCTTGCCGGCGCTCTTTCACAAGAAGAACAAGATGCCGCCCTCGCCCCCAGTCGCCCGGGCCGACGACGCATTGTGTTTTCTACCGATATCGCCGAGAGTTCGCTCACTGTCGATGGCGTACGAGTGGTTATTGACTCCGGCATTGCTCGCGCCCCTCGTTTCGACCCGCGCACCGGCATGACCCGACTCACCACCGTCAATATCAGCCAAGCAAGTGCCCACCAACGCGCAGGGCGTTCTGGGCGACTTGGTAATGGCACGGCCTACAGGCTCTGGCCACAAGCAGAACACGGCTCGCGCCGCTCACAAGTAGAGCCGGAAATTTTGCAAGTAGACCTTGCACAAGTGGCTCTTGAACTTGCGGCATGGGGAGTAGATGTTCAACAACTTGCCTTTCTCGACACTCCTCCTTCTGCAGCATTCGAAAAAGGCCGCACATTGCTCACTCTCATTGGCGCGCTGAACAGCGAAGGCTCTATTACCGAACTTGGCAAGAAAATGCTCTCGCTTCCTTTGCATCCTCGCCTTGGGGCAATGGTGATGAGTGCAACGCCACAGGAGTTATGGACCGCATGCCTGCTTGCATGTTTACTTGAAGAGCGCGACATTGTTCGAGGAATACGCGACAACATTCCTGAAGATCTGGCATGGCGTATTGAATGCGTAGACGGAGCAAGCAGCGACGACCGCATTGACCGCCGTGCAAGTGCCCGCGTGCGCGACCAAGCACGCGATTTATTGAGCAGAGCCAACCGCGTGCACGGGTCGCATGGCTCTAGTGAATCGGTTGTGGTTCACGAAACCGGCAAACTTCTCTTGCGTGCGTATCCCGATTGGCTCGCAGTACGCAAAACTGCCGGCGGGCAATTTCAATTGCGCAGTGGAGCTGCAGCATGGATGCCAAAAAATGCGCATTTAGCCGATGAGCAATTTCTTGTCGCTGCAGATCTCGACGGCGACCGCAAGAACAGCCGCATTCGCCTTGCTGCTGCGCTCTCACAAGAAGACATCACCGACCAACTTGCAGAATTCATGACCGTCAGCAATGAACTCGTGTGGGATCGTGAAAAAAACGACCTCATTCGCCACATTGAATGGAAACTCGATGGCATGCGGCTACGTACTGTGCGTCAAAAACCAGAGCCAAGTGAGCAAACAACTGCCGCACTGATTGAGCGTATTCAGGCAACAAGCTTGCAGGCACTTACCTGGAACGACAATGCCATCTCGCTGCGCCAACGTGTTGCTTTTCTTCATTCGCGTAATAGCGAATGGCCCGACTGGAGCAACAAAAACTTGCTGAGCAGCCTGGATGAATGGCTCGAGCCATACCTAGCAGGATGCACGTCGCGAAGCGACCTTGAAGCGCTCAACGTGGCTCTCATTTTGCGCAGCGGCTTACCCATGCACCTCGGCAGCGAACTCGATGCACTCGCCCCCGAGCGCGTCACACTCAACAACGGCGCCGAGTTCACCATTGCCTACCGGGGTGATGAACCCCCTCGTATCTCGGCACGCGTTCAGGCCTTCTATGGAGTCACCATCCACCCTTGTATTGGGGCTGGTGGCGTTCCCCTTGTGGTGGAACTGCTCTCACCTGCCCATCGCCCAGTGCAAGTAACAAGTGACCTCCCTGCTTTTTGGGCAGGTTCGTGGGCAGAAGTGCGCAAAGAAATGGCCGGGCGCTACCCCAAACATTCGTGGCCAGCCAATCCAAACGTGCGCGAGTAGACCTCTAGCCCCTACCGTAGAGGTATGGCTGATTTTGACTTCACCGAGATCTTCCCCCTCGGCCCCGACACCACCACTTATCGCTCTCTCGGAAACGAGGGTGTCTCTACCTTCGATTCGCCGGCAGGCACATTTTTGCGTGTTGAGCCAAG
Organism: Bifidobacterium breve; assembly: GCA_945886445.1. Classification (GTDB taxonomy): domain Bacteria; phylum Actinomycetota; class Acidimicrobiia; order Acidimicrobiales; family Ilumatobacteraceae; genus F1-20-MAGs119. Next base: position 21,193 of record CAMCZG010000011.1, read on the forward strand.
TGCCATCACATTGCTCACCGGTACCGCAATGCGCGATATTGCACACCTCTTACGCACCAGCCACTTGCAACAACTCGCCAACATATTGGATGACCCCGAAGCAAGCGACAACGACCACTTTGTTGCTCTCGACCTCTTGAAAAATGCAAGCATCGCAGCCGGCGGAATTTTGCCCATGTGTCAAGACACCGGTACTGCAATTGTGAAAGGCAAGAAAGGCCAGTTCGTTTTCACTGGTGGCGGCGATGAAGAAGCAATTGCCCGCGGTGTGTACAACACATATCTCACCAGCAACTTGCGCTACAGCCAAATGGCTCCGCTCAACATGTACGACGAAGTCAACACAGGCAACAACCTTCCAGCTGAAATTAAAATTTCTGCAGTCGATGGCGATGCATACAAGTTTCTTTTCATGGCAAAAGGTGGAGGCTCGGCCAACAAGAGCTACCTCTTCCAAGAAACGAAAGCTTTGCTGAATGAAAAGACCCTTTTGCCTTGGCTCTTCGACAAAATGAAAACACTCGGTACTTCAGCGTGCCCGCCGTATCACTTAGCAGTCGTTATTGGCGGCACCTCTGCAGAAAGTGCAGTGGAAACTGCAAAGCTTGCCAGCGCTCATTACCTCGATTCGCTCCCCACTGCAGGTAGCGCACTTGGTCATGCGTTTCGCGATATTGAGCTTGAGGAAAAGGTCTTAAAGCTTGCTCAGCAAACAGGAATTGGTGCTCAATTTGGTGGCAAATATTTCTGTCACGACGTACGCGTTGTTCGTCTTCCTCGCCACGGTGCAAGTTGCCCCGTGGCATTTGCTGTGTCGTGCAGTGCCGACCGACAAGCGTTAGGGAAAATTACTGCCAAAGGTATTTTCCTTGAAGAACTTGAAACCGACCCCGCACGTTTCTTACCCCAGGTCAACGAAGATCAACTTGCGAGCGAAGTGGTTCATATTGACCTCACGCAACCCATGAGCGACATTCGCAAAGTGTTGTCGCAGTACCCTGTGAAAACCCGCGTCATGTTGACTGGCCCCATGGTGGTGGCACGCGACATTGCTCACGCAAAAATCAAAGAGCGCATCGACGCCGGTGGCGGCATGCCGCAATACATGAAAGATTTCTGCGTGTATTACGCAGGCCCAGCTAAAACTCCTACGGGTATGGCCTCAGGTTCCTTCGGGCCTACAACTGCCGGGCGCATGGACTCATATGTTGATGAGTTCCAAGCACAGGGTGGAAGTTTCATCATGCTTGCTAAGGGCAACCGTTCTGCGCAGGTAACAAATGCCTGCAAAACACATAGTGGTTTTTACCTTGGCTCAATAGGTGGCCCTGCCGCTCGCCTTGCTCAAGATTGCATTACCAAAGTGGAAGTATTGGAGTACGCAGAACTCGGCATGGAAGCGGTATGGAAAATTGAAGTGAAAGATTTTCCTGCATTCATCGTGATTGACGACAAAGGAAACGACTTCTACGACCTGGTGAACAAGCCATATCAGCCAAGCCCTGTTTCAATTACAAAGCACTAAAACTGGTCGTTAACCCAATTCGCCAGCGAGTTCGCCTAAGCGCTTTTCACCTTCGCTTGTTTGGCCACCGCGTGCCATGAAATGACGCATTGCTTGTTGTGCTTGCGGGTCGGCAAGCAACTTATTAAAGCCGATGGCTTCTTGTAGCAATTCATCGTGAATATTATGGTCGCTGCGCAAAATTGCAGCCTTTGCTTCACGTACTGCAGCAGGTGGAAATGATGCAATGCGTTGCGCCATGCGCTGCACGAAGGGCCACAACTCGCCTTCATCTAATGTGCGATTCACCCAGCCCCATTTTTCCGCAGTATCGGCATCAATATCGTCGCAACCGAGCACCACTTCCAGTGCACGCGAACGCCCCACTAAACGCGAAAGGCGCACGGTGCCACTTCCGCCAGGAATGATGCCGAGTGCAACTTCTGGTTGATTAAAAACAGCCTTGCCACGCAATGCAAAACGCATGTCGCAGCTAAGAGCCAGCTCACTGCCCCCACCACCAATGCGGCCTTCAATAACAGCAATCGTTGCTTTGGGCATTTCGCGAAATGATTCACACATTTTGGTGAAGGTATTGAGTTCACTAGGTGCGGGTGAGTTTTGTGGAATTTGCAAAATAAGGCCTACATCGAAGTGTGGAATAAAGAAGTCGGGGTTGGCAGAACTTAAGACCACCACACGCACGTCGTTGTCGCTGGCAAGTTCACCAGCAAGTTTTGCCATCTCGCCATAGAGCGGAAGGTCAAAAATATTGATGGGCGGGTTGTTGATGACTACCGACGCCACTGCGTCGACTACTTGTACGCGTGCTAGTTGATATCCGGAATAGTCCATTGCATCTCCTATAAAAGTGATTTCATTGCGGCACGAGTGGCAGCAACTTCATCGGGGTTGCCGCCAAATTCCACTGCACCAAAATCGGTCACACCAATATCGCGCAATGCATTTACTCGCTCGCACACCTCTGCAGCACTTCCCACAATGGCAATATCGGCTGGTCCTGCAGCACCTTCTCGGTCAAGCATGGCGCGGTAGCTGGGGAGTTGGCCATAAATGGCAAAGGTTTGCGATGCGCGAGCCAAGGCAGCGTCGCGGTCTTTTGTAACGCACACCGGTAGTGCAGCAATAACGCGTGGTTTTGGTTTACCCGCTTCATCTGCGGCGCGGTTGAGAGTAGGAATGGTGTGCGACGACAAAGTTGCTGGCCCTGTGCACCAGGTGAGTGTGCCATCGGCAAGCGCTCCAGTGACGCGCAGCATTTGTTCGCCAAGTGCTGCTACCACTACCGAGAATGGCTGAGAACCAGGAACGGAAACATCTGCATGTGCCGAATACACCTCGCCACTGAATGAGACTTTCGCAGTTTGCGCAATCTGGGTGAGAATGGCGAGGTATTCACGCATGTGGCGCACTGGTTTGTCGAACGACATACCCATCATATTTTCAATCACAATTTTGTGGCTCAGCCCAATACCCAAGCACAACCGGCCACTCACTGCGGCATTCACCGTGAGGCACTGCTGCGCCAACATCATGGGGTGGCGTGGGTAGGTTGGCACCACTGCTGTACCAATTTCAATGCGCGGAACTTCTCGCCCGACAACTGCGAGAGCGGTGAGAGTATCGTGGCCAAATAATTGTGGCGCCCAATAGCTTGCAAAACCATCTTGTTCTACTGTGCGTGCCTCGTCCACAATGGCATCGAGGGTTCCAGTAGTAATTGCTCCACCAAAAATTCCTATTTTCATGAGCGAAACCGTATCACTCAAAGAGCAACGAATATTTCTAGGCGAGGCTCACCAGGTCGAGCCACGACTTATTGAAATAGTCCACTTCGCCGTCGGGAAGCAACAGCACCTTGGTTGGTGCAAGCCGCTCAACAAATTCGGGGTCATGGCTCACGAAAATAATGGCGCCTTTCCAATCGGAAAGTGAGTTGGCAATAGATTCGCGACTCGCTGGGTCGAGGTTGTTCGTTGGTTCGTCAAGAAGCAACAAGTTGTTGCGGCCCACCATCAACATGGCAAGAGCCAACTTTGTTTTTTCTCCACCCGAGAGCGTTCCCGACTCTTGGAACACTTTGGTTCCAGAAAGCCCAAACATTCCTAAATAGCCACGCAGTTGAGTTTCTGTGAGAGCCAACTGCGGTGGAGCCTCTTTGCGCATGTGGTCGATGAGGTTGGCATGTGGGTCGAGATTGTCGTGCTCTTGTGCGTAGTAACCCATTTGCACTTTGTACCCAAACTCAAAGTTGCCAAGGTTCGCATCTGTTTCGCCAGCCAAAATGCGCAACAAGCTTGTTTTACCCGCACCGTTCAGGCCCAAAATGAGCAGCCGCTCACCTCTACCCAAATCAAATGAAACGTCTTCAAAAATAGCTGGCCCAGCATAAGCCTTCGACAAATGGCTCACCGTGATGACCGTTTCACCAGCTTGTGGCGGGTCGGGGAACTTCACTTTCATAACACGATCTTTTGCACCAGCCTTCGTGCGAGTCGACTCCATGCGGTCAATGCGCTTTTCAATGCTGTGCGCCATGCTTGCTTTTGTTGCTTTTGCACCAAAGCGGTCGACCAATGTTTGCAAGCGGTCAATTTCTTTCGATTCCATTGCGGCTTTCTTTGCCGTCCTGCGCTCGTCATCGGCACGCGAAGTTTTGTATTGCGTATAGGTGCCCTTGTACTCCACCAAGGTTCCTACTTCGTCTTCGCCTGGCCTGTCGAGGTGCAGCACTCGAGTAATTGCTTCATCGAGCAACTCGAGGTCGTGGCTAATGACCAACAAAGCACCACGATATTGTCGCAAAAAGTTCAGCAACCAGGTTTTTGCATCAACGTCGAGGTGGTTGGTGGGCTCATCGAGCAACAACATGTCGCTCCCCGCAAATAAAATTCGTGACAGTTCTACTCGGCGACGCTCTCCACCAGACAGAACACCTAGCTGCAAATCGAGCCGGTCGGGCTTCAGCCCCAAACCTGCCGCAATTGAACGTGCCTCGCTGTCGGCCGAATAGCCACCTTTGTCGCGAAACTGCTCTTCGGCCTTGGTGTACTTGCGAATATTTGCTTCACTCGCATTTTCTTCCATGCCAATGCGCAATTTTTCTAACCGAATGAGATCTTCGTCAATGTTGCGGCCCGACAAAATATGGTTCACTGCGAGTCGTCCGTCGAACTGACCAGCTGCTCGTGGGTCTTGCGACAAATAGCCGTAGCCACCTTTACGCAAAATGTTGCCCTTTGTGGGGTCATTGTCGCCACCGAGAGTTTTGAAGAGGGTGGTCTTACCTGCACCATTGCGACCAACAAGGCCTACCTTGTCGCGCGGCATCACTGTGAAGGTTGCGTCTTCAACAATGGTCTTGCCGCCTATTTCAACGGTGATGGCATTGACTTGAAGCACCGCCCTATCGTGTCACCACTCGCGCTCAGTAACAACCACCATTTCAAATAGGCAGCGTGACTTTCGTTCTAACCTGCAGGTGCAGCGCTACTTGGCGTGGGAATAGTTGTTGCAACAACAGCGGTTGTAGCAACAGGAACCGTTGTGGACGGAACTGCAGCAACGGTAGTGGTCGGGGCAGGAACCGTCGTTGCCACCGGCACAGGCGAAGAGGTGGAATTACTCGCCAATGTTGTTGAAGAACCCGCATCCAGCGTGGTTGTGGTGGGCATCACGCCCTGCAGCACCCGAGAATCGTCTTGGTAGTAGACCTTCATGCAATCACCCGGAGCACTTGGCGCAATGCCAACAGCTCGCGCAATGGCAGTAGCGAGCACTACCCGACCATCGGGGCTGGGGTGAATGCCATCGTTTGATCGCAATGAGCGTGTAGCCGAAATGGTGCGCCAGTCGAGCAACGTTATATTTTCGTGCGCGGCAACAAGTTCTTCAATGATGGCGTTTACTTCTGCTTGCTTACTACGAAACTCTGTGGTGTTCACAAGAAGTATGGGCAGCGGAGACACGCGAGCAATGGTTTTTTCCATAGCAGTGCGGTAACGCTCTTTGTTTCCGTCGTAGTTGGAACCGAGTCCAATAACAACCGCATCCCAGCCTTCGTTCCAGCGCCGGTCGAGCACTTTGCTGGCAAATTCAGCAAACTGACCAGCTTCTGCTTCAAGAGCAACATTCCAACCTTGTGGAACCATTAAGCCACATGCTTCGTTGCCGTACCGTTTTGAGATTGACGCCATGATGGAGTCGCCAATCATGAGCAAGCGATTTCCCTGGGCAACAGAACCTAAAACTGCGCCTTCAAGTTTCGGAAACTTCACATCGGAAGCAAGGTTTGGCGGCAATGTAGCAACGCCAACAAAATCATTTCCGGGAATGCGACCCACTCCATCGAGCTCTCCGCCGTTGCCGTCACTCGTCACGAGGGAACACGCCGACACTCCAACAGCAAGAAACGCCGTCGCGAGAAAAATGGGCAAGGTCTTGCGGTTCAACATGAGAGTTCTAGTCCACCGCCAAAAGTTCCGAAAAGCAAGTCAATTATGAGTGACTAGTGCCATTACTTTTGCGTAATTCGTCGCGAATCTCGGCCAAAAGATCATTTGTCGAAGAAGCTGCAGCTGCCGAACGGAACTTGTTGTACAACTTCACGATGGTGAACATCACAAAAGCAACCAGCAAAAAGTTGATGATCGCCGACAACAAAGTTCCAAACGGCAAGAAACTGCCATTGAGAGTAAGACCCTTATCATTGAAATTTGGCTGTTGCCCACCAAAAATTGCGCCGAGGATTCCGCCCAAGATGCCCTGGTTATCTTTGCCGTCACCAGCAAAGGCGTCGATAATAGTTTTGAAAGTTGCACCCATCACAAATGCAACACCAATTTCCACCACATTGCCGCGATCAATGAACTCGCGGAACTCTTTCACCACTTTGCTGGGTTTTTCAATTGCTTTCGGCATATACCCAATGTAGGTCATGCTGGCTATTGAGAATTGTCATCACTTTCAAGGTCGCTAAACCTGTCAATTTTGCGCAACGAAGGAAATAAGAACCAAAAGAGACCAACAATGCCAACGGTGGCAATACCTCCGCCCACCACGGCGGCTGGCGCGCCAAATGCCTGTGAAGCAACTCCCGACTCAAATGCACCGAGCTCGTTGGAAGCGCCAATAAATACGTTTTCCACTGCAAGCACGCGGCCGCGCTTATCGTCGGGGGTTACCAAAGGAACAATGGAACCACGAATAAACACACTCACCATGTCGGCACCACTGAGCACAATGACCGCAGCAAATGCCACAAGGTAACTATGCGTGAGACCCAATACAACTGTTGCAAAACCAAAAGTTGCAACCATAAAAAACAACAAGCGGCCAATATGGCGGCGAGCGGGGCGGAAAGCTAAAAACAACGCAACGCCAGCTGCGCCAATACCGGCTGCAGCACGTAGCCAGCCATATGCAACATCACCCACGTGCAAACGCTCTTCTGCAATAACAGGCAGTAGTGCAATCGCCCCGCCGAAGAGAACTGCAAAGAGATCGAGAGAAATTGCCGCAAGCAAAATAGGAGTACGACGAATGAAGCGCAAACCTTCTAGCGCGTCGTGCAGCGTTGGCCGTTCCCGATTTTCTTCCGTTGCAGCTTGCCCCGTTTTTACTCGCATCAAACTCAATAGGCCAATACATATGAGACCCGATGCCACCGCATACGCCACCCAAGGGTCGACGCTGTACAACAAACCCGAAGAAGCGGGGCCGAGAATGGCTGCACCGGTCCATGTTGCAGACGACAGTGCAACAACGGCTGGCAAACCGCCAGGTGGCGCAACCATTGGCCAGATAGAACGCGCTGCAGGCGCAATAAAAGCGCGAGATACCCCGTAGAGAAAAGTAATAAAGAAAATAGGAGCAACTGCGGTGGGGTGCGTGCGGGCATAGAACATGAGCGCAAGAGCTGAAACAAGTTCGCCAACGATTCCCAACATGGCAATTTTTTTGCGTTGAAATCTGTCTGCCACCATTCCCGTTACCAAAACAAGAAATGCCGCTGGTAAAAACTCAACAAGACCAATCCAGCCAATATCAATTTCTCGCCCCGTAATGTCGTACACCTGCTTGCCCAGGGCCGCTGCTTGCAGCATGAGCCCCGTATACAGCGTGGTCGAATATATGAGCATGTTCCTTACAGCAGGTACACGAATAACGTCACGAGTGGTGAGCTCCGGTGGCGTCGATGAAGAATCAGCATTTGACACGGTCTTGGCAGACTAGCGGGTAGGCGCAACGTGCTAGAACTTTTCTATGGGGAACATTGCTCAAGAAACACGCTGGCTCGATGCAACTGCACAAGCAGCACTGGTACGAAATAAAGAAGTCACCGCAAGCGAACTTGCTGAAGCCGCCATTGCACGTATTGAGCAAATAAACCCTGCTATCAACGCAGTCAATATACTGTGGTTCAACCATGGTCGCGAACTTGCCAAGCAAGTAGACGCATCAAACCCCACTACCCCATTCGCTGGTGTTCCCTTTTTACTTAAAGACCTGCACACCATGTACGAGGGTCAACATATTTCGCAAGGAAACAAAGCGCTCAAAGAAGCAAACTACATTGCAACTTCAGATACCACATTGGTATCGCGCTTCAAACAGCAGCATCTCATTTTTCTTGGCCGTACTAATTCACCCGAGTTCGGCAGCTTGCCCGTTACCGAACCCGAAGCATGGGGGGAAACACGCAATCCTTGGAACACAAACTTCACTCCTGGTGGCTCTAGTGGAGGTGCAGCTGCAGCAGTTGCATCGGGCATGGTTCCTATTGCACACGCCAGCGATGGCGGCGGTTCTATTCGCGTTCCTGCTTCATGCTCTGGTCTCGTTGGTTTAAAAGTTTCACAAGGCCGCATCTCGGTAGGCCCCTCGCGGTTGGAAACAAACCTCGGCGTTGAGCTTGCTGTTTCACGTAGCGTGCGCGACATTGCAGCATTACTCGACGCGGTGCACGGCCCCGGCGTGGGCGACACGGTTATTGCTCCACCACCACTTCGCCCCTATGTAAATGAACTCACCACACACCCCGGCAAACTGCGTATTGGGTTTGTGCAATCACATTTCAATGGCAGCCCCATTCATAAAGAGTGCGCAACTGCCGTCAACGATGCTGCACACTTGCTTGAATCACTCGGGCACCACGTTGAACTCGCTTTCCCTGCTGCAATTAATGACCCCAAGGCGGGCGGCCGCTTCATGACTCTGTGGTCAACAAATATGGCTACAAGCCGGCAAAGCATTTCTACCATGTTGGGCCGTGAAGCAACAACCAACGACATTGAGTTGGTGAACTGGGTGATGGCCGAGTATTCATCGAAGGTGAGCGCGCTCGACTACGCGCTCGCCATTAATGAAAGCGGTGTGTATAGGCGTGCGGTACAACAATGGTGGGAAGACGGTTGGGATATTTTGCTCACGCCAACACTCGCTGCCCCACCACTTGCTATTGGTGTTTCAGCAAACAACCCAAATGACCCCATGGCACCGCTCAAAATTGCTGGTGAATGGATGGGCTTCACAGCGCAGTTCAACACCACTGGCCAACCCGCCATCAGTTTGCCGCTGCACATGACCGCCGACGGATTACCCGTGGGCGTACAACTCGTTGGCGCTTATGGCCGCGAAGACATTCTCATTGCGCTTGCTGCTCAAATTGAAGCTGCTGCGCCGTGGGCCGACCTCACACCAAATATTTAACGCGCGGTCCAGCCGCCATCTACAACAACATTTTGACCCGTCATAAAACTCGACGCATCGCTTGCCAAAAAGAGCAATGCACCATCGAGTTCGTGAGCAAAACCCATTCGCGGTATCGGCGAGTTCGTAGTGATGTAGCGCTGACTTCCTTCATCGCTTTCCATTCCCGCAGTCATTTCTGTTTCAAACCAACCAGGGCAGAGTGAATTCACGCGAATGCCTTTACGCGCCCACTGCAAAGCAAGTTCGCGCGTCAAGTTGATAACCGCACCTTTACTTGCTGAATAGTTTGCTTGCTTAATTGGGGTTGCGCCTACAAGACCAAGCATGGAAGCAATGTTCACTACGCATCCACTTTTACGTTCAACCATTCCTACGCCTGCCAACTTGCACAAGTGCCACACAGCAACCGTGTTTACCTGCATCACATCTTCAAATGTTTCTAAGGTCTCTACTTCAATTCCACCAGTACGTGAAATACCTGCATTGTTCACCAACACATCAATGCGTCCGAAATGCTTTTCCACTGTGGCAACAAGATGCTCACGGTCTTTTGCTATTCCCACATCGCCAGGTACAGCAAGTACACCCGGCAGCTCTGCAGCAAGTGCTTCAAGCCGGTCGGCGCGCCGCGCAGAAATGGCTACCTGTGCCCCCACTGCATGAAGCACCTTGGCAAAGCGCATGCCCAAGCCCGACGAGGCCCCAGTGACTAAGGCAACTTTGCCGTCGAGGCGAAATTGTGAGAGCGGGTCAAGGGCACGGGGGTCAAACTGGTCTGGCACGGTTACTACGATGACAGATATGGAAACCTCCGACACAGTTTTACGGCCATTGGTGCTTCTCGTGCATGGTGCGTGGCACGGCGCTTGGTGCTGGGCCGCACTGCAAAGTGAGCTCGACCAGCATGGTATTGCCTCTTTGGCCATCGATTTACCCGGTCATGGGGCTTCTACGTTGCCACTTTCCGATATGCATGGCGACGCCCAACATGTTGCCGATGTCGCCTCCAAAATAGGCAGGCCCGTTGTGCTTGTGGGTCACTCATATGGCGGTGGGGTCATTGGTGAAGCCGCACATCTTTTGCGCAACTCAATATCTGCTCCTGTGCAACACCTCGTATACCTCACCGCATTTTGCCTCGACGAAGGCGAAAGTGTGGGCGGTCTGGCCGCATCACTTCCCGCAGAAAATGCTTTGCTCAATGCTGCAATTTTGCCAGGGCCCGACGGCGCAAGTGGCGCCACGCTTGTTCTCGACTGCACCAAAGCTCACGACGCCCTCTATGGCTGCTGCCCCGCCAATGTCAGTGACGCAGCAATTGCTCGACTCTCGCCACAGCCCATGGCCACTCTTGGCCAACCAACAAGTGGGGCGCCTTGGAAAACAATTCCCAGCACATACGTGGTGTGCGAGCAAGACAAAGCCATTCATCCCAACCATCAACGCATTATGGCCAAGCGGTGCGGCACTGTGCTTAGCCTCAACACCGACCATTCACCATTCATTTCCATGACAACTGGAACCGCCAGCATTATCAAGAATATTGTGCGTACATGAAAGTTCGCATTGGTTATGGGCTCGGTGTGCGGACACACCTCAACGACACTTCATTTTTTGATGTTGTCGATGCCCTTGAAGACTTAAAGTACGACAGTCTGTGGGTCAGTGAGCGCATCGGCGCAGAAGCACCCGACCCAGTAGTAGCAATGTCAGTTGCGGCTGCACGCACGAAGAAATTGAAATTTGGAATGAGCGTCATGGTGCTACCTGGCCGTAATCCTGTTCTTCTTGCCAAACAGCTCGCCACGCTCGACCGCATGTCAAATGGCCGCTTGCTCCCTGCCTTTGGTTTAGGAGTTGCCGATGTTGCAGAGCAGCAAGCATTCGGAGTGGAACGCACCACCCGCGCGAAATTGTTTAATGAAACTCTTGAAGTAGTGCGTAAATGCTGGACCGATGAGTTGGTCAACCACGATGGAGAATTTTTTCAACTCAATAACTTGCGTGTGTTGCCAAAGCCTCAACAGCAACCACCCGAGGTATGGCTTGGCGGTATTGCCCCAAGCGAGTTGAAGCGCGTTGGGCGAACTGCCGATGGTTGGCTTCCTTCATTTGTCACCCCGGCCGATGGCGAGGGAGGTTGGGCCACCATTACCGAACACGCAAAAGAGCACAATCGCAGCATTGACCCTGAACACTTTGGAGTGCTCATTCCCTACGCCTTAGGCGAAGTTCCCAACGCACTCATAGCGGGGTTGGCTGCACGCCGGCCCGATTTAGCCGACCCCAGCGTGCTTGTTCCAAATAGTTGGGACGCACTCACCAAAATGATTCAGGAATTCATTTCAGTTGGCGCAAGCAAGTTTGTTGTATTGCCTATTGTAGAACCCACCAGCGCTACACATTGGATCAGCCATCTTGAAGAAGCCTCTCGCATACTTTTACCGCTACAAAACTAGTTTTCTTTCCGGCGTTGCCGTTCTCACCTGCATCAGTGTTGGTATCGGCGCACTGTCGGTTAATGCAAATAGTGCATTCGCCAAAAAAGATTCGCGACCCGAAGCTCTCATTGTGGGTGACTCGATGATGGCCGTGCTCGGTGTTTTTGACGCAGCTCTCAAGGAGCTCGACAAGAAACATCCAGTGATATATGCGGCCCAGCCATGCCAATTGCTTACACACTCTGGCTGTATTCCCGAGACAAAAGAAAGCGCACTTGAACGATTCAAAAATGCACGAGGAAAATTCAGTGATGTCATCATCGTTGCTACCGGCTACAACGAATTCAGTGATGAAGTTTTCATCGATGCCACTAAAAAGTTTCGTGACGAAGCCAAAAAGCAAAAAGTGTCCATCATCTGGCTTACTTACCGTGAAAATGGAAATGTCACTGAAAAATCGAAACGCTTTAATGCCATCTTGCGTCGAGTCGCTAAATCTGACCCGAAGTTCTTCCTCTACGACTGGAACGAATTCTCACTGGGAAAATTGAGTTGGTTTAGTGGCGATCGCATTCACATGAGCCGTGGGGGCGGCACAAACTTGGCACGTTATTTAGGTAAGGCAATTGGCGAAGTCATTGATATTCGTCGCTCCAGAGGTACAACAACAACGACATCTACCACCACAACATTGGTGGAGGGAACCACCACTACTTCCTTACTTGCGGGGTGATTGAACGAAACGATCGGGAGCAAATGCTGGCTCCACCATCAACTTCTGGTTCCAATCGTGTGTGAGACGCCGATGTGCAATACGCCAATCACCATCGCGTAATTCAAAAGTGTCGAAGTAACGACCTGCAAAATTTTCTAGGTACTCGCCACCATCGTTGCTGCACCGGTGCCATGCAAGAACTTGTGTTTCTGCTTCTGCAGTGGTGAGTGAGGTGAAATTAAATACGGTGTCGGAAGGAAAATGCTTTGTTGCAATGGCATAGCCACGCAAACTCGTTGTTGCATGCTTTGCAAAGTCGGCGCCTAAGCCCTTGAATGACCCGTAGTCGGCGGTGCCATCGGCGTGAAATGCAGATGCCACAAGTTCAGGGTCGCAACGGTCAATGCCGAGGCAATAATTCAATATGCAACGACGCATCGCGCGCTCTGCGGCAATGGCTGCTTCTGGAGACAATGGACCGTTGAGTTCTTGCGGAGTCGTCATGAAAAGGAACTGTAGTTCAGCCAATTGTGTTGCTCATGATCAGCACTGCAGTGACAGCAGCCGCCGCCAAGCGATACCAACCAAATCGCGCTAATGGGCGTGCCGACAAGTAACTCACCAGCCATTTCACCGCAATAATTGCGGTCGCAAAGGCCACTACTGCCCCCAGAATTGGGGTACCCCAGCCATAAGCATCGACCAATTCACCACCATTTTTTGTCAAGTCGAGTGCTGTAGCAGCGGTCAAAGTTGCAAGCCCCAACAAGAAACTAAATTCCAAAGCCGCAGCCATAGAGCAGCCCACCAGAAGCGCCGCCACAATGGTGATGAGGCTTCGGCTCACTCCTGGCCACATTGCTAACGCCTGTGCGACACCAATAATGAATGCATTCTTCAACGTGATGTCGGCAATATTGCGGGTGCCATATGCCGGCTTCCACCATAAAAGAAAAACGCCACCCACTGCCCAAGCTGCAACAATCGCCCACGGAGTAAACAACTTGTCTTTAATGCTGTCTCCAAAAGCAACTCCAATGACCGCTGCAGGAAGAAACGCGCACCCAAGCATGGTCAAGATGCTGCGTCCCTCTGCGTCTTTGCCAATAACGCCTTTGGCCATGCTCGCAATGCGCACGCGATACAAGGCGACAACCGCCAAAATTGCGCCAAGCTGAATCGCAATGGCGTAGGTATCGGCCGCAACCTTTCCCGCTTCATCGCCCAAGCCCAAAAGGTGCTGGGTAACAAGAAGATGCCCTGTTGAAGAGATGGGCAGAAACTCTGTAATGCCCTCAACGACCCCGAGGACAATTGCGTCGAGAATCGAAAGAGGCGTCATACGTGTTACCGACAGTATCAACGCTGAATCCAAGAAAAGAAGCAAGTATTAGTTGGCAGCCCCAACGGGATTCGAACCCGTGCCGCCACCTTGAGAGGGTGGTGTCCTAGGCCACTAGACGATGGGGCCAAGTAGCGATGGTCAGGTTATCAGTGGCCCGGAAACAAAAGGCCCGAGCGCACTAGCGTTCGGGCCAAGTTTGTTGAGTATTTGCTGGGGAGCAAGGAATCGAACCCTGAATAACAGAACCAGAATCTGCTGTGTTGCCAGTTACACCACTCCCCAATGGAGCACCCTGATTGTATCGCCACCAAGGGAAATGAAAACCGCCTATTAGCCGGTGATCTTCCAGAGGTTTCCGAAGCCAATGACACGGGCAAGAGCGATTCCCACACCCTCTTTCACATGCTTCTTGAAGGCGCTATTTCCCGCAATTGGGCTATTTGGCGATGACGACGTCGTGGCATCAAAACCCCACTCATGGGCGGTGAGGCGTGAGCGCAGTTCGTGATATGGGTCGGTCACAATCACTATGCGTTCAATTCCTGCGAAATTGGAGTCGGTCGTCACGAGGTTTCTCACATTGCGTAATGCCTCATAAGTGGAGCGCGATGACGACTCTTGCAGCAGATCCTCTTGTGGAACTCCTTGTTCACGCAAAAAGATTGCCGATGCCGACGCTTCAGTAAAGCGGTCGCCGGGTTTGTTGCCTCCGGTGAGAACAATGCGTGGCGCAACGTTTTGCTTCCACAAATCAAAAGCATGCATGAGTCGTGCTGTTAAAAGCGGTGAAGGAACACCGTCGTACTGCGCAGCACCCATCACCACGATGGCATCAACTTGCGCAGTTGATTGTGTCTGCCCAACACGCCACACTTCAAACACCGTTAGACCCACATATAACGAACCAACGCACATGAGCATTGCAAGAACTTGTGCTGCACGTTTCATAGCAAAGGTGTTATTACTTTGCGAGCCGCTGCGATGCTGCTGCTAAACGCGCAAGGGTTGTTTCGCGACCCAAAAGCTCGAGTGATTCAAAAAGTGGTGGTCCTACTGTGCGGCCGGTAATTGCAACACGAATAGGCGCTTGCACTTTTCCGAGCTTCAGGCCGTGCTTTTCGCCCACCTGCTCAATGACTGCTTTGAGCGAATCGTGATTCCATTCTGCAGTTGCATAAGCGGTTTGTGTTTCGCTGAGAACCGCACTCGCCCACTCGTCTTTTGTTGCCTTTGCCCAAGAGGCATCGTCAATTGCTGGTTCGTCGAGAAAGAAGAAGTCGATCATTGCGGGTACTTCGGTGAGTGCCGTTACTCGTGTTTGCACAAGTTCAGCCATGCCACGGAAAATATCTTGTTTGAAATTGCCTGCGGGCCACGGCATGGTTTCGCCAGTGAGGAATGGTTCACATTCGGCAATGAAGACTTCGAGCGGCATTTTGCGAATGTATTCACCATTGAACGCCTGCAATTTTTGAATGTCAAAAAATGCTGGCGAATGGTTCACATCTTCCAAGCGGAATGTGTCAACAATGTGTTGCCACGGAACAATTTCTGTGTCGCCGGCGGGCGCCCAGCCCAAGGTCATGAGGTAGTTCACCATTGATTCAGGAAGAATGCCCTCTTCGCGATATTGCTCTACTGCAACTTTGTCGCGACGCTTCGACAACTTTTTGCGCTGTTCATTAACGAGCACAGGAACGTGTGCCCACGTAGGCGGAGCAACATTGAGCGCGTTCCAAATCATTTGCTGCTTTGGAGTGTTTGGCAAGTGCTCTTCTGCACGCACAACATGTGTGATGTTCATTATTTGGTCATCAACCACGTTGGCAAGAAGGAACATTGGCGATCCGTTACCGCGCAAGAGTACAAAGTCTTCAATGGTGGCGTTATCGAATTTCACTTCACCACGCACGAGGTCGTGCACCACTGTTTCCCCCGCCGGCACACGGAAGCGCAAGACGCGGCCCGGGCCAGCTTCTAAACCACGGTCGCGGCTGAAGCCGTCGTACCCCGGCTTGCCCGATGCTTTGGCGCGTTCTTGCACTTGTTCGCCGGTGAGGTCGCAGAAATACGCTTTGCCCTCTGCAAAAAGCTTCATGGCGGCATCTATGTGTGCCTGCGCATTGGCTGACTGGAAGTACGGCCCCTCGAATTGCGGATGGTCGTTGTTGATACCAAGCCAAGCGAGTGCGTCAATAATTCCTTGAGTCCACTGGGGTTCGTTGCGCGATTCGTCGGTGTCTTCAATGCGCAAGACGAAAGTGCCGCCTTCACGCAAAGTGAGTGCCCAGTTATATAGAGCAGTGCGGGCACCACCCACATGGAAAAAGCCGGTGGGTGATGGAGCGAAGCGGTATCGAGGAGTGGTTGTCATGACCCTTGCAGATTACCGACCCCACCCCACCAAGAGTGTTCTCGGCGCGGTGTGGCCCGGTTTTCGCGACAATTTGCGCCGAGAAACTGTGCTTTAGAGTGCAAACTTTTGGAGGTCGCTCAATTCGACGAACTCCAGGGTATGTAAATGCGTCGCGTGCAAGTTCACCTGTGGTGCGTGGCCCGCTTCAAATGCTTCTTGCCAACGCATGGCACACAAGCACCAATGATCGCCCGCTTTCAAACCAGCGAATCCGTATTGCGGCATCGGCGTAGAGAGATCATTTCCTGCATTTTTGGAGAATGCGAGAAATTCATCGGTCATCACTGCGCACACCGTGTGCACACCTTGGTCATCGCCACCTGTTTCACAACAACCAGTGCGGTAAAAACCAGTCATTGGTTCGGTGCAACAAGTTGCAATGGGTTCACCAAAAACGTTCGGCTGAGTTGTCATGGCATATGTCTAGCGTGAAGTGGCAGATCTCGGCGCGAATTGTCGCGAAAACCGGGCTTTACCGCGCCGAGAACACTCAATTGGGATTGAGGGTGAGGAGATCTTCGTAGGTTTCGCGGCGGCGCACTACGCGGGCCTGGCCATCTTTCACGAAAACAACCGCAGGCTTGGTGACCATGTTGTAGTTCGATGCCATGGAGTAGCCATAAGCGCCGGTCACCGG
>CAMCZG010000012.1 GCA_945886445.1 Bifidobacterium breve
GCAACACCAGGAACGCCAGCAATCAATTTCGCCGATCCAAAAATTGTTTCTGCTATTCGATTATTGCTCTGGTTAAACCTCGAAGGCGTTCAGTTACACCATCTCTTAGAGAATCAAATCTTTTTGGATACCCTCACCGCCCGCTACATCGACATTGAAAAACTCAACCCAGAAATCGCACGAGCGACGGCAACCATTGGTATCGCTATTGGTCTTGCGTCGGGAACATTTGCCCCAATGTTAGATATGGACTCAGTTGATACCGTCCAACCAGTTATGAATCTGTGGCGCCACATCCTGTCGCTGCTTGCGAAATACCCCCCGCAATGAAAATCACGATCGTCGCCTCGTAAGATCATTCTGTGGCTATCAAACACGATTCTGGTCTCTCTACGCGAGATGAAATTCTGCGTCTGACCGTAGAAGCCATTGATACTGCTGGCGAGGGCGGTGTTCACGTTGCTGAAATTGCGCAAGCTTCTCATGTGGCTGTCACTTCTATCTACCACTTCTTTCAGAACCGCGAAGGTCTGCTTGAAGCGGCACAAGCCTCACGATTTGTTCGTGAGTTTGCCTTTAACGCCAACGTATTTTCAGATGAAGTAGACAAATGCACAACTCAAGAGGAGTTCCGCGCATTGTTGAGGCAATCGCTCCCCTCCTTTTTCGGTCCCGAAGGCACACGCCGCCGTGCGGACCGCGTGAATGTATTGGGCGCCACCATTAACCGTCCGTCTTTAACCGCAGCGGTAAGTGACAGCATCGTGGCGGCAATCATTGAACTCTCGAAACCACTGCACATCGCGCAAAGTAAGGGTTGGATTCGCCCGGACCTCAACATTGAGAATTTGGCGTCTTGGTACATTGCCACCATTACCTCTTACGCGATAGTTGAGCTCACCCCTGCAACACAGGAATTCAATTGGGTCCATACCTTTGTTGAAGCAGCCGATTACTTGCTCTTCGGCAACATCGAACCTAAATAGTTGTTGCCTACCGCACAAGGAAAGTTTTTGCAGCAGTTGCGCCTGCAGTCGTGCCTCTTATCGGCATCAGTGATGTACGCCAAGATCCCTTAGTGAGAACAATTGTGCACGTCACCAGAGTCTTCCCTGTCTTGCATGTGCCTGACCTCTGAGTCTTTTTAACACTCTGTAGCACTGCGCTTACTTTGTATTTCAATCCAGTGACCAATTTTGCAGAAATCGTCAACTTGCGAACGGCTATTTTCCATGTCACGCCAGTTGGCTTTGCGGGAGAAACAACAGGTGTGAGAGTAGTTTTGGGAGCGGTTGTTGTGGTCGTGGTCGAAGTTGTAGCGATGGTTTTTTTCAAAACCACCTTGTAGGTCGGTTGTGAAAATGTCACTGCAGGAATGCTTAATTTCAATCCACCATTAGCAAAAGAAGTGGTGTACTCCAGGCCGTTTATCGGGGTGAGAACTGATTTCAAAACATCTTTGCTTTCATTTCCTTCAGTTCTCGTTACGGCTGCAGTATTCGCAAGTTGCTCGCTACCTCCACCGAAACATGACGTAATTGTAGATTGAGGAATGAAAACCTCAAGAGCACCCGAATTGAGAGTAGACCCGTCGAATTTAAAATGAGGCCCTGCTAATTTGATATTGAGAGTTGTACTTTCCCTACCTGAGCCACCATCACCAGAATCTGTTCCTGTGAATCCACTTGTCGCAGTTGGGCAGGGCCCCAGCAAGCTGAAGTCGTACAAGTTTGCGGTAGCACTTACTGTCGCACCAGCAAGCTTCGAATAGTTACTTGGACGCGATGACGTATCGAATCGAATTTGCCCAAGCACGACTGCTGCACGGTCGACGGATGCAGGAAGTCCAATGCATTGCGCATTGGTGTACTCCACTCCACGACATTCGGAATGATTGCCATATTGAACAAGTGAAATGTTCTTTGCCGGCTGCACTGCAACGACGACTGGTGAGCTCGCCAAAAAACTTAGAACTTTTCCATAGAAATCTGCGGTAGTCGGTATATCACCAGCGGTTGGGGTGAAGGTCACTTCAAATGTTTTATCCGCATGCACACTTGTGAGGTCTTCACGCAACACACCTGAGTCATATAGACCAATGAGTACCGAATACATCTGCTGGTCTCCACTTAAAATGCGACACACGGTGAGCGCGAATCCGCCAGATGTATTGAGCTGTGCTGCTTCTCCGTCAATCTTTAATGAAGCTGCTACGAGGCTCCCCGAATTACATATGGACACGGCATCGTCGGCAGCCACTGAACGTTCTCCTGTGTATGAGAATGCCAATGTAAACACCATTGCCAGAAACAAACTATGAATTCTTCTACTCATATAAATGAGTGAACTCCTTGAAGAGCGTTACTGCCATATATTTTCATACCGATGTATCGACAGTTCTCCTTGTTTATGTTCTTTAGCTCTTTCTGATATGCCTACAATTTAGGTATGAAAGTCCCGCTCACGATTGTCGATCACCTGCGCCGTGCCGAGCTTGTGTATGGAAACCGCACAGCAATTACTGACGAACCCGATCAACCAGCTGCTTCTTGGGGCTCTTTGACGTACAAAGAAGTTGCAGAGCGTGCCCGCGCGCAGGCGGCCGGGCTCGATGCATTAGGTATTCCACAAGGTGCTCGTGTGGCAATGGTGAGCCACAACTCGGCACGGTTGTTCACTTCATTTTTTGGTGTGAGTGGTTTTGGGCGAGTGCTTGTACCAGTGAACTTTCGTTTAGTGGCCGAGGAAGTGCAGTACATCGTTGAGCACAGTGGTGCTGATGTTCTCATTGTTGACCCAGAACTTGATGAATCGTTGAAGTCGGTTACCACGAAGCATCGTTTCGTCATTGGCGAAGAGTCCGACAGCATTTTGTATAAATATGGTGTTGAACCACGGCCGTGGGCACCCGATGAAGATGCCACTGCGACGGTGAACTACACCAGTGGCACAACTGCTCGCCCGAAAGGCGTGCAACTGACGCACCGTAACTTGTGGGTGAACGCGGCAACTTTTGGTTGGCAACTTGGTGTGAACGATCGCGACATTTACTTGCACACACTTCCGCAATTTCATTGCAACGGTTGGGGCATGGTCTATGCGGTGACGGCGATGGGTGGCGAGCACGTTATTTTACGCAAAGTAGATGGTGCGGAAATTCTGCGACGCATCGACCAATACGGCATCACCATGTTGTGTAGTGCACCTGCAGTAGCAAATATGATTCTTGATGCAGCAGCAACATGGGCAGGGGAAATTCCTGGCCGTGGGCGTGTACGCATTGTTGTTGCCGGTGCACCGCCACCAACACGCACCATCGAGCGCATCGAAACAGAACTTGGTTGGGAGTTCGTACAAATTTATGGGCTCACAGAAACAGCGCCGTTACTGACCATGAATCGTGGTCGTAGTGAATGGGATGTTCTTACTCCGCACGAACGTGCAGTGAACCTCGGCGCGGCTGGTGCTCCCGCATTGGGTGTAGAACTTCGCCTTGACGACGAAGGCGAGATACTCGCACGCAGTAGCATCATTATGGCTGGCTATTGGGAACAGCCTGAAGAAACCAGCAAAGCAATTGTTGACGGATGGTTTCATACAGGCGACGGCGGCACGATGAACGAAAGTGCGTATCTCACCATTTCCGATCGCAAAAAAGACGTCATCATCTCTGGTGGCGAAAACGTCAGTTCTATCGAAGTAGAAGATGCCGTGTTCTCGCACCCCGAAGTAGCTGAAGTAGCAGTGATTGGAGTGCCTGATGAAAAATGGGGGGAGTTAGTAATGGCGCTCGTAGTAAAGGCACCAAACTCATCACTCACTGAAGATGCACTCATTGCCCATGTAAAAACCAAACTCGCTGGCTACAAGTGCCCGAAACGTGTTGAGTTCCGCACTGAACTCGCCCGCACGGCAACCGGCAAACTGCAGAAGTTCAAACTGCGAGAACCATATTGGGCAGACCTGCAACGCAAAGTGAATTAATGCTTCTTCGGGCCGGCAACATACGTGCTGAGGTTGCACCACAAGATGGCGGCCGCATCGCACAAATTTTTTATAACAACCATGAACTTCTCATCGGTCAAACACACAAAGAATCTGTGAATACTCCCCTCACTTGGGGTTGCTACCCAATGGCTCCATTTGCGGGGCGACTTGCCGGTGGCACTTTTTCTTGGAACGAGAATCGTTACTCCACATTGCGGAATCACGGGCAACACGCCATTCATGGAACTGTTGTTACTAGGCCATGGGAGATCATAGAACACAGTGACACTCATGTGGCCATGAGCATCGCACTCGATGATGGCTTACATGCACTGTGGCCCTTTGCTGGTACTTGTGAACACAGCATCCATGTCACACCCGAGGAAGTGAAATGTGTTTTAACAATTCATTCCCTTGAACCATTTCCATATCAACTTGGATGGCACCCATGCTGGAAGAAACCAGATTCTGCGCATTTTGCTTTTGGTTCTATGTTTGAAAAAGATGTTGATCACATAGTGACGGGCCGCATGGCTGCGCCCACAGATGGCCCTTGGGATGACTGTTTTACAGACGTCATCACTGAACCCACACTCGTTATCGATGGTGTTGCTATTTCTCTCACGAGTACCGCCAAGTATTGGGTGATCTACGACGAACTTGCGCACACCACCTGCATTGAGCCTCAAACCGGGCCTCCGAATGCTTTCAACCTCATCTCCGACAACTTTCTCGACGTTGTTCAACCAAATCAGGCTGTTCGTGCTGAATTTACTATTCGCCTCGGGCCACCTACCTGAGCCCATTTCTCACTGCAGTATCTTTGGCATATGAGCATCTCAGTCATTCAATGGGGCACAGGAAATGTCGGGCAAGCAGCTTTACGATCGGTACTTGAACACGACAACTACGAACTGGTGGGATGTTACGTTTCGTCGCCCAGCAAAGTAGGTGTTGACGCTGCCGATTTTGTAGGTCTTCCTACTTGTGGTGTGAAAGCAACAAGCGACATCAACGAAATTTTGAAATTGAAAGCCGACGTCGTTTTACACATGCCGCTTTCTGGCGCTCAAGTAAATGAAGACCCAACAAAAGACACCAAAGATATTTGTGCACTATTGCGTAGTGGAAAAAATGTAATCACCACTGTTGGCTATGTCTACCCCAAGGCCTACGGCGCCGATGTTTTGCGCGAACTAGAAGATGCATGTGCCTTTGGAGGAGTGTCACTTCATGGCACTGGAGTCAACCCCGGCTTTATGGCCGAACTTGTGCCACTCATTTTCACATCGCATTCACAGAGCATCAAGTCCATCTTGGTACGTGAACATTCTGATTTTTCTTTCTACGCATCACCGCAAATTATTTTTGATGTCATGGGTTTTTCGCTCACGCCCGATGCATACGAAGAACACACTGCTCGGTATCGCAAATGGCTCAGCGGACTCTTTGAAGAGAGCGTCTTGATGATGGCCGACGGTTTAGGCCTAGAACTCGATGAGCTCACGGTGGATTCAGAAATTGAATTAGCAAGTGAAGATATTTCTATTGCCGCTGGCCTTGTTCCGCGAGGAACCGTTGCTGCCCAGCGTTGGGAATGGTGCGGTGTTGCCTATGGTCGCGACGTCATTCGCTTAGAGGCCATATATAAGGTGCACAAAAGTGTCGCACCGCAATGGCAAAGCCCTGCCTGGGTCTGCACCATTGAGGGGACCCCACGTTTGCATTTCGAAGCTGACAAATGGACTACCAATGGTCTGGTTGGCACCGCAATGCGTGCTTTTCATTCAATACCTGCAGTTGTACATGCACCTGCAGGGGTGCGCACATTCCTAGATCTGCCACTTGTGGCTGGAGCGAATGTAGTTCAGCAATAAGTTGGTATTCTTTCCCAATGCATGACATCGTGATTCGTGGGGGAACAATCGTTGATGGCACAGGGGCTGACGCCTACGTTGCCGATATAGCAATTAATGCTGGGGTCATCACCCACATTGCTCCGAGTATTCCCGAAGACGCCAAGCAAGTCATCAATGCTGCTGGCCACATTGTGACGCCAGGTTGGGTCGACGTGCACACGCACTACGACGGTCAAGTGACTTGGGATGAAGATCTTGAACCATCGGCAACAAATGGTGTCACCACTTTGGTGATGGGCAACTGCGGAGTGGGTTTTGCTCCGGTACGCCCGGGTTCAGAAGCACCGCTCATCGACATCATGGAAGGTGTTGAAGACATTCCCGGCAGTGCACTTGTAGAGGGCATGCCATGGGGAGCATGGGAATCATTTCCCGAGTATTTAGATTTTCTCGATACGCGCAAGTTCAGCATTGATGTTGGAACACAAATTGCTCACGGCGCATTGCGCTTCTATGTAATGGGCGAACGCGGCACCGACAACGAAGATGCAACACCAGCAGAAATTGCTGAGATGGCTCAACTCACCAAAGAGGCAATGGAGGCCGGAGCACTTGGATTCTCCACTTCGCGCACTATTGGTCACCGTTCACTGTCGGGTTCGCCAGTGCCGGGAACATTTGCTGCAGAAGAAGAACTTGTTGCTATTGCTAATGCAATGGGTAAAGGTGTATTCGAAGCAATTCCTGCCGGTACCGTTGGCGCACTCGAAGCTCTTGGTGGCGAAAAAGCAAAGCCAGTTGAAGAAGTGATGATGCTTGCCGATGTTTCACGCAAGAGCGGGCGCCCCATTACTTTCACCACAGTTCAAATTGCTGAAGATGTTGACCACTGGCGTGAGGTGCTCAATGCGGTTTCTGCAGAAAATGCAAACGGCGCACAACTGCGACCACAAGTTGCACCACGTGCAGTAACGGTCATGACCAGCTTGGGTACGTATCACATGTTTATGCGCAAAGGCACCTACTTGCGTGAAGTTGCACACTTGCCAATCCCTGAACGAGTGCAGGCAATGCGCGACCCCGCAATGAAAGAAGCCATTATCAACGATCGCAGCGTGCCATCGGAAAATGCAGGTTCCATGCAGGCCGTTGTGGGCTTATATGCGCGTGCATTGAACGCCACTTTCTCGTTGACCTTCCCAATTAATTACGAGCCATTGCGCGAAGAATCGGTAGTGGGTCGCGCAAAAGTGCTCGGCGTTTCTCCAGAGTCGTTGATGTACGACTTGTTGCTGGAAAACGAAGGAACAGCTTTCTACGCAATATTTGGTTCGAATTTTGCAAAGGGCGACTTGAACGCAAGCCGTGAAATGTTGCTCCACCCCGACACCATTACTGGTCTTTCCGATGCAGGTGCTCATGTGAGTTTCATTTGTGACTGCTCGATGCCTACTTTCCACCTCACGCACTGGGTGCGCGACCGCAGCCGTGGTGAGCGTTTGCCACTCGAGTCAACAGTGCGCAAACTTACGAAGAACAACGCCGACCTCTATGGCCTCAGCGACCGTGGTTCTTTGGAAGTGGGAAAGCGTGCCGACGTGAATGTCATCAATCTCGACAAGCTCACTATTCAAGCGCCGTTTGTTCGTAAGGACCTGCCCGCTGGTGGTTCGCGTATTTTGCAACCATCAACTGGTTATGCAGCAACTTTGGTAAATGGTGTTGTTACTCGCTTGAACGATGCCGACACGGGCGAACGCCCTGGTCGACTTGTGCGTAGCTAAAAACTACGACATCAAAGTAAGGCCACCGTCTACAACAAATATTTGCCCTGTTGCATATTTGGTACGCAACAATCCAAGTGTTGCCTCTGTGCAATCATCGGGTGTTCCCGACCTCTTTAACGGAGCAGACTTCGCAACAATGGTATGCATTGCATCCCAGTCGGCAGTCCACGGCGTTTCAATAAGCCCAGGCGCAACGGCGTTAATACGAACTGGCCAACAACTCTTTGCCATCAACTTTGTCATTTGATTCAGCGCAGCTTTGGTCATGGAGTACGCCATTGAACTTCCCACCTGACGCACACCAGCAATAGAAGTGATGTTGACAATGTTGCCGTCTTCGCTCTGCTTTAAATAAGGAATGGCTGCCTTGCTGAGATACCAAGTTCCATAAACATTCACTTCAAAGGTTTTCAAAAAGATCTCGTCGGTAAGCGCTTCAAGATCGTGGTGTGGAACGGGTGTGGTCCAGCCGGCGTTGTTGACCAAAATATCTAGCTTGCCGAATGCCTTTATTGTTTGCTCAAGCAAGTTGAGCGCTTCCTCTTTTTTCGAAATGTCGGCGCGAACATAGATTGCCCCGTTTGGTAACGACTTCGCTACCGCCTCACCCGCCTCAACTGATGAAGATGAATTCACCACAACGGTTGCACCAAGATCGGCTAAACGCCGCGCAATGGACTCACCAATTCCGCTTGATGACCCGGTAACAATTACGACTTTTCCTTTGAATTCCGACATGGTGAAACATTACAGTGAAGTCATGGAACTTCAGATTCGCCACCAGCCCGCCTTTTCCACCGCCCGCGCCACCCTGCAGCCCAATGAGCAAATGCGTCTAGAGTCGGGGGCCATGATCGCCATGTCGCACGACATGGTGGTGGAAGGGAAAATGGAGGGTGGCTTTTTGAAAGCCCTCAAACGTTCCGCACTTGGTGGAGAATCCTTTTTTCAAACCACGGCAACAGCTGGCCCCAATGGCGGATTCGTCGATGTTGCTATGGGTCTTCCCGGTGACTCTGTCATTTTGCAATCCACAACAGCGGCGCCTTGGATTCTGTCGCAATCATCTTGGATCGCATCTTCAATGGGTCTCACACTCGATACCAAATGGGGAGGCATGAAGTCTCTCTTTGGTGGTGAAGGTGCATTTCTCGTTCATGTGAGCGGCGATGGAATTTTGCTTGCCGGTGCATATGGAGCAATTGAAGTTGTCACTCTTGCTGCTGGTGAAAAAATTGTTATTGACAGTGGCCACATGGTCGCCGTACAAGCCTCGGTAACAATGTCACTTCACAAAGCGGCTGCTGGCTGGATGAACAGCCTCACTTCCGGTGAGGGCTTGGTGTTCCATTTTGAAGGACCAGGTGAGGTGTACACACAAACACGTAACCCAAATTGGTTTGGCCGTTTCGCTTCGGCATCACACTCACACGGAGCTCGCTAATAATGACTGCACACCAGGTAGGTCACACCAGCACTCTTGTCATTGACGAGATGCGCAATAACCGCATGCTTGGTGTAGATGTCTGGTACCCCGCTCACACCAAACCAGAAGATGCTGTCACGCGTTACGAATTACTTCCGGGTGTTTCGTTTCCTTCGGCAACTGCATATGAAAATGCTTCGTTTGTAGCCGGAAAATTTCCTCTTCTTGTGTGGTCGCATGGTCGTACGGGGTTGCGCTTTAACTACAGCCAACTCTGCGAGGCCATTGCAGCATCGGGTTTTGTAGTGGTATCAAGCGATCACCCTGGCGACACGCTCACCGATTGGATGACGGGGCAAAACGTTGACGATGAAACCAATGACAAGCAACGACTCGGAGACGTCAGTTACGTTGCTGACTGTGCTTTAGGAACACGTGGCGAACTCATGACTGGTCTTTCCAACATCATTGACGAGAACAACTTGTTCATTGGTGGGCACAGTTACGGTGGGCTCACTGCACTTATTGCGACAACAGGTATTCACGGCATGCCGGCAGATAAACGGTTTAAGGCTGCAATCGGCGCACAGGCATACACACGAACTCTTCCCGCCGACCTCATTGCGTCCGTGCCCGTACCTGTTCTCTTACTTGTTGGACTTGGCGACACCACTACCCCGCCAGCAACCGACGCCGAACCCG
The DNA here is from genome assembly GCA_945886445.1 of Bifidobacterium breve. Lineage (GTDB taxonomy): Bacteria > Actinomycetota > Acidimicrobiia > Acidimicrobiales > Ilumatobacteraceae > F1-20-MAGs119. The sequence goes on from CAMCZG010000012.1 coordinate 9,762, forward strand.
CGTGGGAAATTCTGAGCAAGAGCGCACTCCCCCATCGCCGCCTCAACTTGCCGCATGGCGGCCACCAGGCGTGCAGCGACTTTGCCTTATATATAGAGCTCGCACCAGGCGTCGAGGGTGTGCCCCAACTTGTGCTCGACTACCTGAATTCCATTGCCGTGGACTCGCCTGCGGGTTTTGATTCCACTTGGCGCACCACGCTTTCCGAGCAAATAGAGGAAATCAAGGTATTTCTCTCTGCTCATGTGTAGCCCAACTGTTTCCAGCCTCCCAAATATCTTCTAGGGTTGCCTCATGTCACGCATCTCCAAACTCACGGTTGACCAGTTAGACCCCGATCTTCGTCGCATGTCACGTGCCGACGACAAGACACCACTTGAACTTGGCCTCACGCGCATCTTTGGCCACTGCCCAGAAATGGCAAAGGGTCTTTCGGCATTTGCAGGTTCATTGAAGGTGAATCGCACGTTGCCAGAGCGGCTCGTCGAACTCGTTCGTTTGCGTATTGCATTCCACAACCAATGCCGCAGCTGCATGGCCATTCGTTACACCGATGCACTGAAAGATGGCATCACTGAAGACTTGGTGTGCTCACTCGAAAAGCCAATGGAAGCAGACGGCCTCACCGACGCAGAAAAAATTGCTATTCGCTACGGTGAACTTTTTGCGACCAATCACCTTGCTATCGACGATGCTTTCTACGACAAATTGCGTGAGCACTTCACCGAGCCACAAATTGTGGAACTCGGCTTGAACGTTGCCATGTGCGTTGGCGTTGGTCGACTCTCTGCAACTTGGGACATGGTGGAAGAACTTCCTGAACGCTTCCGTGCCGACGGTGAAGTCACACCATGGGGTGCCGACGCAGTCATTATGCGTTAATACGTCACATCATCTTCGTAACTGAGTAAAGATGGGGTATGGCTACCTCATCAACTGGTGTTCTCACTAGCGCCCAAAAACGTATTGCTCTCGTTGCTCACGACAACATGAAGCCGCAAATGTTGGAATGGTCAATGAGCCATCGCGATGAATTAGGTAACCACATTCTGGTGGGTACCGGAACCACCGGCCGCATTATTCATGAACACACGGGGCTCAACGTTGAACGCTTGCGCAGCGGCCCACTCGGTGGTGATCAGCAGCTCGGTGCACGCATTGCCGATGGCCTTGTTGACGTATTGCTCTTTTTTTGGGATCCACTGGAGCCGCAGCCCCATGACCCCGACATCAAAGCGTTATTGCGTATTGCTGCGGTCTGGAACATTCCCGTGGCGTGCAACCCATCAACTGCCGACTACATTTTGTCGTCACCAATGATTAGTAGCTCATATAACCGCGCCACCCCTTTACTTGATTAGCCTGTGAACTAACCCCGATGAAAGACATCACTGTGAACCACCTCTCACAATCTTCCCCACATCCTGTTGACGACCTCGAAAACATTGCGGCAATTGGCAATGCTTGGCGCGACATGCGTCGTGGTGCAGCTGCTTCTTCATTGCGTAGCAAACTTTTTGGTGAAGGCAAGTCGGCTCTTGACCCCGGCCAGGTAGATACTCTCGATCTTCTCGTTGAACGCGAGTTCTGGCGCATGGGCGACCTTGCCGAAGCACTACGCGTTGACCCCTCTACCGCAACGCGTGCCATTCAACGGCTGGAAAAACTAGAACTTGCTGAACGCACAACACTTCCTTCCGATGGCCGCGTGGTGACCGTTGCTGTTACCCCTGCCGGTCGTGCTCGCCACGGCATCATTACCGAGCGACGCTTGAAGGTCATGATCAAAATTTTGAGTGACTTTCCCCCTGAAGATCAAGCAAAACTTGCCGAACTAATGACCCAATTTGTTGCTTCCATCGACAACGTTGCTAGTACTTTTGAGCCGTGAAACTTCGGCGTTGTTCGCTACGATAAAGACATGATTGCAGCAGAAGTTTGGCATTGGTGGATTGGGTTAGTTCTCACCGTTGTTGGCGTGGCAACCGTCCTCGCCACGGTGGCTGGGTATATCTCAAAGGTCACCGCTACTAAGTACCCAGGGCGCCGCAACCGTTAAGGCCGTCGCACATTGTCATGATTCTTGATGCGCAAGCACTTCAATATCATGATCTCGTCCAAGAACTTCTCAATCGCACACACTTTCCTCTATCAACCGAAGCACCTCATGGTGTTGCGTGTGCGGTTTCCGGCGGTGCCGATTCTGTAGCGCTTCTCATTCTTGCTGTAGCAACCGGACATCAGGTCACCGCATATCACGTTGACCATGGTCTGCGTCCAGGTTCACACAACGAATTTTCCGTTGTAGAAAATATCGCTACACGCTTTGGCGTCATGGCCATTTCTTTACGCGCCGACCTAGCCAATGGCCCCAACCTGGAAGCACGAGCACGCAAAGCTCGTTTTGCACTCTTACCTCCCGGTGTACTCACCGGGCACACAGCCGACGACCAAGCAGAAACTGTGCTCATCAACCTCATGCGTGGGGCAGGTACCGAAGGTCTCTCGGGAATGCGTTATACGCATAGCAAGCCGATTCTTCACTTGCGCAGGCATGAAACTGAAGCGCTCTGTGCAGCATTCGATATTGACCTCGTTAAAGACTCCAGCAATAGCGACCCTCGCTTTCAGCGCAATCGTGTACGCCACGAACTCCTTCCACTTCTCAACTCCATTGCGCAACGTGATGTTGCACAACTCATCGCACGTGAATCTCAACTCATCGGCGACGACGAAAAATTCCTCCAAGATCTCGCCTCGGTCATCGACGTATTCGATGCACCAGCGCTTGCCGCTGCCCCACTTCCACTTGCGCGTCGCGCTATTCGCATGTGGCTCGCCGACCCGTACCCGCCCGATGCCGCAACTGTCGAGAGGGTGCTTGAAGTTGCCCGAGGAATTCACCCCGGATGTGAAATTGGTGGCGGGAAACAGGTGCGAAGAAGCAATCAGCGATTAAGATTGCAGTAATGCCACCGAAGCTTCGAGGAAAATGGGCTCTGGGTATACAGCCCCGGAACTTCACATGGATCATTAAAGATCGTCTCGCTATTTGCGAACGCCCGGGCGGGTATGGCGTCAACCACCGTCGTGTACGGCGTCAAGAAGAAATCATCTGGTTGCGCGAAAATAACTTCGCCAGCGTGTTTTCCATTATTGGCGCACCACACAACTTGCACAGCTACGAAGAACTCAACTTGCCCTATCGCCATCGTCCGCTCAGCGGCGCCGACGACATTGACCCATGGCTTGTTTCCTTTTATAACGAACTCAAAGTACTTCTTGCTGGCGATACCAAAATTTTGGTACACGCCGAAGAAGTAGGCGACCGCATTATTGGCATTATGGGTGGCTACATCCGTTGGAGTGGTCTTGTCGATGACCCTTCACAAGCCATCATCATTACTGAACGTATTGCTGGCCAACAATTAGACCCCTTTGCACGCGAACTTATTTTGCGCGTGCACAACCTGCGTTAAGCGCGTTTTTTGGCGACTGCCTGATGAAATGTGTAGTTGTTGGTGCGGGCCTTTCTGGTTTAGTAGCCGCACAAACGTTGCAACAAGGCGGCCATGAAGTTCTTGTTCTCGATAAAGGTCGCTCAGTAGGCGGGCGCCTTGCAACACGACGCATTGGTAACGCCACTTTCGACCACGGTGCACAGTTTTTTACTGTTCGCAACAAAGCATTCGCCGAACACGTTGAAGTGTGGCTACGTGAAGGCATAGTGCGCGAATGGTGCAAAGGTTTTTCTCAAGCTGGTGATGGCTTTCCGCGTTACGTTGGCGACAAAGGAATGACATCCATTGCAAAATATCTTGCAACAGGTCTCGATGTGCGTTGTAGCTCACTGGTGTTTTCACTTGGTAAAAAAGGTGAACAGTGGGAAGTGCAACTCGACGATGGAACTTCCATCATGTGTGATGCAGTAGTAATGACTTGCCCCATTGCACAAAGCTTTGGACTTGCATACACCACTGGCATTGAATTGCCTGACGAACTGCGCGTGGTTGACTATCACCGCACGCTTGGGCTTCTTGCCGTGCTCGATGGGCCCAGTGCAGTGCCAGCACCTGGTGGCATGCAGAACCCCGACGAAGTTTTTTCTTTCATTGGCGACAATTTTGCAAAAGGTATTTCCGCCCAACACGCACTCACCTTTCATGCCGGGCCTGCATGGAGCGCTGCACATTGGGATGACAGCCACGAAGACGGGTTGGCAGAACTCACGCGCCACGCCCAGCCATATCTAGGTGACGCAAAAATTCTTGAGAGCAACTACAAGAAGTGGCGCTTCGCCACACCTATTACTCAGTACCCCGAGCGGTGTTGGCTCCATGAATCTGGCACTTTTATTCTCGCCGGCGATGCTTTTGCCGAACCGCGCGTAGAAGGTGCTGTGCTCAGCGGTCTTGCAGCTGCTGCAGCATTAAGCAATTGATTGCAATAAATTTTTTGTAGCTTCACGCATTGCGTCGGCTACTTCACCTTGTGGCAACGCATCACAAGCATCGCTTGCTTCTTGCACAAAGCGTTGTGCGGTTTCAATAGCAAATTGAATTCCACTACCTGCGCGAACAATTTCTAATGCCCGGCGCTGTTGCACTTCATCAAGAGGCGCACCAAGCATTGACTGCAGTTCTTTGCCAGCAGCATCGCCAACTGCCATGGTGTGTAGTACCGGCAATGTGTACACGCCTTCCACCATGTCGTGGCCTGCAGGTTTGCCAAGTTCTGCATCGGAAGAAGTGATGTCGAGAATGTCGTCAACAATTTGGAACACCATGCCGTAGGCCGTTCCATAACGAGTTAATGCATCGATGACTGCACGATCGTGGCCAGCCACAATGCCACCAATACGTGCAGCAGTGCTGTAAAGCGAAGCCGTTTTTCCGTCAATACTCACGAGGTATGAATTCACCGGGCGCGAGATGTCGTACGTGTGTCGCAACTCTTCAATTTGTCCTTCACACAAATTGCCAATGGTGTGAGCGAGCAACCCGGCAACTTCTGTACCCAATGACGCAGCAATTTCTGATGCGCGCGCCAACAAAAAATCTCCGGCAAGAATTGCTTGCAGGTTTCCCCATTTGGCATTTACTGTTTCCACCCCGCGGCGTGTGGTGGATTCATCCATCACGTCGTCGTGATACAACGAACCCAAGTGCACCAATTCACAAGCAATGCCCCCCTGAATGGCCTCTTCTGCTGCACTTCCCCCTTTGACTACCAGCGACGCAGCGATTGTCATTACTGGGCGCAGGCGTTTTCCGCCAGCAGTAATGAGGTGTGACGCAATTTCGGTGAGGTAATCGTCGGATGTGCGAACGGCAGCCAGCATTGCCGCTTCGACCCGTTCGCGGTCGGCGGCCATATGGGGCAATGAGAGGAGGGGTGAGGCTGTTGCCACACTCATAGGATACGGCTCACAATGCGCCCTGCCCTAATGGTGCAGGTACACTTAAGTAACGTAATTCAGTGCCGAAGGGCACCAGATAAGGGCGGTCAAATTGTTCGAACGCTTTACCGATAGGGCGCGACGAGTTGTGGTGTTAGCGCAAGAAGAGGCGCGCCTCCTCAACCATTCTTATATTGGCACCGAGCACATCTTGCTCGGGCTCATTCACGAGGGTGAAGGCGTAGCCGCAAAGGCACTTGAATCGCTCAGCATTTCCCTTGAAGCAGTACGCGCCCAGGTAGAAGACATCATTGGTCAGGGTGGTTCATCACCTTCTGGTCACATTCCCTTCACACCTCGTGCCAAAAAAGTTCTTGAACTCTCATTACGTGAAGCTCTCCAACTTGGTCACAACTACATCGGCACCGAGCACATCTTGCTCGGTCTCATTCGCGAAGGCGAAGGCGTTGCCGCTCAGGTTCTCGTCAAGCTCGGCGCCGACCTCGGTCGTGTTCGTCAACAAGTCATTCAACTGCTCAGTGGCTACCAAGGCCCTGCTGGCTCCAAGGGCGAAGGTGCCCCAGCCGGTGCAGCTGCAGGAAGTGGGAAAGAAGAAAGTGGCGACAAAGGCGGAAGCCAAATTCTCGACCAGTTCGGTCGCAACCTCACGCAACTTGCTCGCGATAAAAAACTTGACCCCGTTATTGGTCGCTCCCGCGAACTTGAGCGCGTCATGCAAATTCTTTCACGTCGTACCAAGAACAACCCTGTGCTCATTGGTGAGCCTGGTGTTGGTAAGACAGCAATCATTGAAGGTCTTGCTCAGAAAATTGTAAGCAACGACATTCCTGAAACATTGAAGAACAAGCAGCTCTATACGCTCGACCTCGGTGCACTTGTTGCTGGTAGCCGCTACCGCGGTGACTTTGAAGAGCGCCTCAAGAAAGTTTTGAAAGAAATCAAAACTCGTGGCGACATCATTTTGTTCATCGACGAAATTCACACACTCGTTGGTGCAGGTGCTGCAGAAGGTGCAATCGATGCCGCTTCTATTTTGAAGCCAATGCTTGCTCGTGGCGAACTCCAAACTATTGGTGCAACCACTACCGACGAGTACCGCAAGCATTTCGAAAAAGATGCAGCACTAGAACGTCGTTTTCAACCAGTAAAAGTTGATGAGCCATCTGTTGCGCACACCATCGAAATTTTGAAGGGCATTCGCGACAAGTACGAGACACATCACCGTGTCACAATTACCGACCAAGCAGTTGTTGCTGCGGCAAACCTTGCCGACCGTTACATTGCCGACCGTTTCCTTCCCGACAAGGCAATTGACCTCATCGACGAAGCCGGAAGTCGCTTGCGCATTAAGCGCATGCAAACACCACCCGACCTCAAAGAGCTCGAAAACAAAATTGCTGAAGTGCAAGAAGCAAAACGCAAATCAGTTGAAGAACAGCGCTTTGAAGAAGCTGGCCGCTTGCGCGACCAAGAGCGTTCACTTCTTGAAGAACGCGCCCACAAAGAAGCCGACATCAAGGCTTCTGGTATTGATCTTTTCGATGAGGTCAACGAAGAAGCTATTGCTGAGGTTTTGAGCCTCTGGACAGGTATTCCGGTGTACAAACTCACCGAAGAAGAAACCGCCAAGTTGCTCAACATGGAAGCCGAACTTCACAAGCGCATCATTGGCCAAGAAAATGCTATTCGTGCGGTGAGCCAAAGCATTCGTCGTACACGAGCTGGGTTGAAAGACCCTAAGCGTCCAAGCGGCTCATTCATTTTCCTCGGACCAACTGGTGTGGGTAAAACAGAACTCGCAAAAACACTCACCGAATTCTTGTTCGGCGACGATAGCGCACTCATTGCTCTCGATATGTCGGAGTACATGGAAAAGCACACCGTCAGCCGTCTTGTTGGTTCACCTCCTGGGTACGTGGGCTACGAAGAAGGCGGCCAACTCACCGAGGCCGTGCGTCGTAAGCCATTTAGCGTTGTGCTCTTCGACGAAATTGAAAAAGCACACCCCGACGTGTTCAACACACTCTTGCAAATTCTTGAAGAGGGTCGTCTCACCGACAGCCAAGGCCGTTCAGTCGACTTCCGCAACACCGTGCTCATCATGACCTCGAACTTAGGAACACAAGACTTGCGCAAAGCAAATGTTGGTTTCACCACTAACGACGAAGCCGTTTCATACGAGCGCATGAAGGAAAAAGTCAACGATGCGTTGAAGCTGCACTTCCGTCCCGAGTTCCTCAACCGCATCGACGAAGTCATTGTCTTCCACGAATTGGCCAAGGCCGAAGTGGTACAAATGGTTGACCTCATGACCAAGCGTCTCGCTGGGCAACTCGAAAGCCAAGGCCTCGGCATTGAACTCAAGGAGTCTGCAAAAGAACTTTTGGCAGAACGCGGTTACGACCCACAACTGGGTGCGCGCCCACTACGTCGCGCCATTCAGCGACTCATTGAAGATCCGCTCTCAGAGAAGATCTTGTACAAAGAGTTTGCTGCTGGTGTCATCATCGTGGTCGACACCGAAGACGACCCCGACAAGCCTGGCGACAAGCGCTTAACATTTACTGCTGTTGAAGGCTTGGTTCCCCCTGCTGCTGTAGAGCTTGCTGGCGCAGGCGACTCCAGTACCGCACTTCCTGAGTGAAAATAACTACGTCAACGACTAAGCGTTTGGTTGCGCTGTGTTGTGCGGTAGTTCTTCTTGCTTCATGTCGTGTCGACACTCAGATTTCGATGGTGGTCAACTCCAATGGCAGTGGAATAATTACTGTCACTATTGATGTCGATAAGGAAATTGTTCAGCGGTCTCCCGACATTGCCGACAACCTTGACTTCAGCGATTTAAAGAAGAACGGTTGGAAACTCACTGAACCAGTTGATACTGCGTCTGGCGGCAAGCAATTAGTTCTTGCTCGAGACTTTGCAAATGAATCGGAAGCAACTGCGGTGCTTGCACAACTCAACGGCAACCGTGGACCTTTTCGTGAAGTTATTTTGCGCCGTGGTGGCAAGGCCCGTGACTCGTCGTGGAATTTGTCGGGCCGGCTCGAAGTAACGGGTGGTCTACAAGCCTTTGCCGACGACCAACTCATTGCCGCTCTCGGCGCTACCCCGTACGAAAATATCGTGAAGTCCCAAGGCCTTGACCTCGGCAAGGCACTCACCATTGAGTTCGTTGCGTCTCTTCCCGGGGAATTGAAATCTTCCACAGCCCTCCCTGAAAACGGCAAGCTCTCCTGGCGCGTTGCTACCGACGGCACCCCGGTTGACCTTGCAACCAGTACAGAAAATGTCGACGTGGCCGGGACCCTCGGCGGAATCGTCTCCAAAATCGGCCTCTTCCTACTTATTGCATGGCTTGGCCTCATGGCAGTACTTGGAGCACTCCTCTATAAACGTCAGTACGACCGGCAACGCAGGCGCAGCTCGCGCTCGCGCTCGCGCAATTAACACCCATCGCCTAACTTGTCGGCATGGCAAAACTTCGTCTCGTCTATCGCTGCACCGAATGTGCCAGCTCCCACCCAAAATGGTCTGGTCGTTGCATCTCCTGTGGCGCATGGAACTCACTTATTGAAGACGTAGAAGGCCCCGAAGAACCACTCGTTTCTCTCGCCGCCGGAATGTCGCTCGTTGCACCTGGCGAAGCGAAACCCATTACGGAAATTGATGGCTCCATTGGCCAGCCACAAGCAACCACTATTCCCGAACTCGACCGCGTGCTTGGCGGAGGCATTGTTCCTGGTTCTGTTACCTTGCTCGGTGGCGAACCCGGCATTGGTAAAAGCACACTGCTCATGCAACTGCTTGCTGCATGGCCCGCTCGCACTTTGTATGTCACCGCAGAAGAAAGCGCACAACAAGTTCGCTTACGCGCCGAGCGCCTTGGTGCGCTCAATGAAAATGTATGGCTTCTTCCTGAAATGAACTTGCACAATATTTTTAAGGCCATCGCTTCCGTGCAACCCAACCTCATTGTTATTGACAGTATTCAAACCATCGCCGACCCAGAGCTTTCTTCTCCACCAGGTTCGGTTGTGCAGGTGCGCGGTTGTGCACATCGATTAGTACAAGAAGCAAAGCGCAGCAATATTCCTGTTGTGCTTGTTGGCCATGTCACCAAAGAAGGTGGTCTTGCAGGGCCACGCGTACTTGAACACGTTGTCGACACCGTGTTGTCGTTCGAAGGTGAGCGTCACAATGCATTGCGGTTGTTGCGTGCATCAAAGCATCGCTTTGGCCCAACAAGCGAACTTGGCTTATTTGAAATGACCGATGGCGGCATGGTGGGTGTTCCCGATGCCAGCCAACTCTTTCTTGCCGATCGTCGTACTGGTGTTCCCGGTTCTGTTGTAGTTCCCACCATTGAAGGTCAACGCCCGCTGCTTGTTGAGTTGCAGGCACTCACCAACTCTGTATCGGGTGGTGCTCCTCCACGGCGTTCTGCACAAGGTGTCGACTCTGGTCGCTTGGCTCTTCTTCTTGCTGTGCTTGAACGACGTGCGCGCATTTCTCTTGCCAGCCACGAGGTTTATGCATCGGTAGTAGGCGGCGTGAAACTTGCCGAGCCAGGAGCCGACCTCGGTTTGTGTTTGGCACTTGTTTCTGCAGTGGTGAACAAACCACTACCCGCCGACCTTGTTGTTATTGGTGAAGTGGGCTTGGCTGGTGAAGTACGCCAAGTTGCTCAGGTGGGCCGCCGCCTCGCCGAAGCAGCACGCCTTGGTTTTACCCGCGCCATTGTTCCTGCAAGCGCCTCAGCAAAGGTCGATGGCATTCGCGTTGAAGGCGCAGCTACTTTGACCGAAGCCTTAGCGCTTGCTCAACTCACGGGTGCATTTACGAGTTAGGTCTCTATACCTGGGCTAACGACTTCGCAAGTTCTTCCAAGTGTGAAGACGGTGCTCCACCCGCCCATGCATCGGCCTCTACTGCCCTGGCATACGCCTCCCACTCCAATTTAATGGCCGACCTATTACCCGACTTTGAGTGTCCCTTCATGCGCAGGGCAACAAGTTCTTCATGCCCTGGCAAAACACGCAGCCCCTTCTCGGTGACATAGAACAGTGTTTCTGTGTCATTTACTGAAATGGCGTACTCGCCGAGCAAAACTGCGGCTTGCAATGTGGTAATCACATGCGAAGTTGTTATTCCTTCAGCATCTGCCCATGCATAGTTCATTCCGGCAAAAGGTAAATCACGCACGAAACTGAGAGATTCCTCAAGATGCTGTCTGTTCAATTCATTTGGATTGTCAATATAAAGCTTGAGAAACTTTTCGATGATGAAGACATCGGTAACCACTTTTTCATTAAGAATCATTTGATTAGTAAATGTTCGTGGAATCCATTCTTCATTTTCCATGGCTCCGATATATGAATTTAACGATCGCCTCAAATCGGACACCACATTAGAAAAAGTTGCATCTTGGACATTCTCGCTCCATAAGGCTGTGCGTGCAGCAGATCGAGTTGATGAATTTTTGTGTTCAACTAACCAACTTAAAAGCTCAAGAGATTTTCCTTTGCCAATTGTGATGGTGACGCCTTCAGCGGTTTCCACAACCGGAACACCAAGAACCCGAATGATGATTCTCCATTCCCCATTGTCATTGCAAACTCCATCATCATTCGTGATGGCTGGAAGAGTGCCTTCCTCTTGGGTTTCTGCCTGAGGAATAAATTTTATACTGCGCATGGTTGCGCGACGTTTTGCAACTAGGTAGGTAAGAGTTGCAATATTTAATGCTCCTGACCCCACTAAAAGCATTTCAGAGAGTTGATTTGAATTGTTCGAGTCAATTTTTTCAGAGGCAACTTGCGGTACTGCCGTTGCCCCTACTGATTGGGAGGATACAAAAAATCCTGCGATCGCCACGGCAGCAATACGAATGAATTGAGGGGAGTAGGCAAACGTTCGTGATTTACCTCGAATATGTGAAACCACCTGCCACATAAATGTCATCGTGACCCACAATATTGCAAGAAGGAAAATCCCTAGTAACAACTCAGTAATTGGTAATTGAATATCTTGTTCGCGTAACCAATCCATGCTTTACTCCTTCATCCCACTACTGGCTGCGCACAGCGAGTTGCAGATACAGTTCGTGTTTCTACTCCAGCAAGACGCAGGAGAGTCATTTTCTCTACTGCGTTAACGGTGACACAGACTTCAATTCGATTGGCTTCAACCCGCCCCTGCGATTGAACTGACCGCAGATACGACTGCGAAAGCCGAATTGCTTGAGGCACATCTATCCGCGGTACTCCTGTACGCAGATCGGTCAAAGCTTGAGCGCCTGCACGTGCAGCATTTTCTGCGGTATCAGCTACCTTAATTTTTGCGGCAACGACACGTCCGCCATCTATGGCTAATCCAGAGCAGACAATGAATGTCATTGTCAGGGACACAACAAAAGCAGATATAAATCCACCGTCATAAATTCGCTCTCGTTCCATTATCCCGCCCTATAGGTATCAAGTACTTCAACGGACTCTGCTCGAACGGTCTTAGTACTCACCCCAAGAAGGTCTAGCCCTTTGTGATTCACTTCGCATTCCACCACTACTTTTACGAAGTGTGTTGTGCCTATTTGTTGCGGTTCAACACTGACTCGCGGATTGTTGCATGACACCCCTGTTGCAGCAAGGTCATTCAATACTGCACCTCTGCCTTCAGCAGTTTGTCTACTGATCGCAGATATTGATGCTGCTCTAGCTCCCTGATCTGCGGCATGCTTCACTTGTAAAAGCACTTCACCAGACCTCCCCGCCAAGACAACCAGTAGCACAAGAAACATGAGGACTGGAGTAAGTAAAACCAATTCCACTGATGCACTCCCACATTCCCGGCGACAAATTTTCATCTATTACGTTCCTCTTCGGTCATATATTTTTCTTTTACCTCTCGCGCTGTGCGAGTGACTACTGACGGAAAGAATGGGGCGATACGCGGAACACGTATTGACACAGTTGCAATTACGTCACTTCCTTGTCGAACAACTGTTGGAGAAGATGCAGCGGTAGCGCCTAGTTCCGCAATCAGGCGTACCGCCGCATTTCTGCCAGCAACCTCAGAAGAGCCGTATCGTGATGCCACAGCTGCACCTTCGCTAGCAGCAGCACTTGCCATGTGCGCATCGTGCATGAAAACCGTCGCTTGAAGTGCCAGCCACATGAATGTGAGCACAACGGGAACAACTAATACAGTTTGAACAACGGTTTCTCCCAACTCATCTGTTTCACCAGCAAGTTGAGAGCCACCATTGGATCGGCGATATTTTCTGAGATATGCCATTGAGTTTCTAACCGAGGTTGAGAGTGTTGGCTTTGTCTTTAACGCGTGATGTGATGGTTGCGCCCACAGCAATTGCTAAGGCGATGAGAGCCGCGGCCATCACTACTGTCGTGGCACTCACTTCACCCGCTTCTGTATCTGCCTCTCGTGAAGCAGTAAAGCGAATCCAGTAGTAGTTAAAATATTCCTTCATCATTTTCTCCTTTATTTGGTTATTTACATACTTCCCATAACTAGTTCGAGGGCTGGATAGCCAAGTAGGGCTATGAACCCCATAAACAGAAGCACCGTGGGTACGCCCATACGCTCGGTTGCACTTTGAGCTGCAGCTTCTATCTCATTCATTTGCCGACTCCGAACTGCATCGGCTTGAGCAGCTAGCGAAGCTCGGACCCGGGAACCTTGCTCACCAGCGAGCTGCATGCTTCCTGCAACTCTCGTGAGATCACTCACGTTGATCAACGATGCAAGCTCCCCGAGAGCTGTCCATTGTGTAATGCGTTCGGCCCGTGCACGTTCTAATGCACTACGAATCATCTCAAAGGCCCAGTTGTCGCCTGTTTGTGCAGCTGCAATGAGTGCAGTTTCACTCCCGGCTCCACCCGCAAGAAGAACATTGACCAGATCGAGATAGCTAGATAAGGCATAGGAAAAACTTCTGCGAGCTTCAGCAGCGGCTTTTGTAAGTTTCTTATGAGCACTCATGACACCAAGAACTGGGCCACAGAGAAGAATCAAAATTGCGCTAAAACTTGGGGTGTGGACCCCTGCCACAGATATAGAAGCGACGGCAACCACAGACATGATTCCACCAACGAGACCTAATCGGAGTGCTCGTTGCGCAAACTGCTCCTCGGTGGTTCTCGTAATTGCTAAGTCACTTGGTTTTTTGTTATACGTAAGACGTGAGTGATTAATTTTAAAAGAAAAAATTGGCCACTGATTTTGTGATCTGAATAGTGTGGCTCTGAGAATGAAAAGTACCCCGAGACCGACACTCAATCCAATAAGAAAAATCACGACTTTACCCCACTGTTTACTGGGTATTCAGAATTCTTGCTTGCAATAAAGCGGTCAGGTAATGGAATTCGTGCACCATGTTGTAAGAGCACCATTGCAATCACGAAAGTAGAGAGAATTGCACAGAGTATGAGTTGTCCGGAAGTCGTTCCATATGGCGCAAGATATTGTCGATTAAGAACAAATAATGCGCTGACAAACCCAACGACTGTAGTCATGATGATGCGCACTGCTGTTCGTGTACGTGCTCTACTCACCCATACGCGCTGATGCATTTTTGCCTCTTCTCGAGAGCACAACGCGAGGTGACCCAACAGCATTCCAACATCACGCGCTTCGTGTTCCGTTGCAGCAACGAGTGCAGCAACAACAAAATCGGCGCTTGGGTGATTTACCTCATCGGCAAATTGATACAAACTGCTGCTCACCGACCCATACGGTAAGTCAGCTGCTAAACGTTCTACTGCTTTTTTAAGTACCTCCGGCGCATGCGGGGCGGTAGCCATAATTGTCTGTTGCAGACCATGGGCGGCTGCCAAAGTATCTCTTAATTGTTCAGCCCAAAGTGCTACCGCCTCTGCAATGATTTCATCATTGCGCGAAACTTTTGTTCCGCCCGACACGAGAATTCCGACCGAAGACATAGCCGCAAAACCCACCGACGCAAGGGCCCAGTTTGTAGCCAAATACATGATTGTTCCCGCAGCTAAACCTAAGGCAAGCGGACGAATAATCTTCAACTGCTCTGGTTTCAGATTCTTTTTAGACGGTCGTAACCGCTCAGATCTGCTTGATCTAATAGTGACTACCCCTAAACCAACCAAGGCTCCACATAGTGCAGCAGCAATTTCAGACATCGCTGTAGCCAAACTCTTCAAGCAACGTGCGGGTTGATTCTCTTAATGGGTATGCGGTTTCACATCCCCCAAGTTTCGCAGGTCGAAATATTTCATTAGAAATAATTTGTAATCCATCTGAATCAATTACTTCTCTCACTGAGCGAACGCGACGTACTCCTTTATCAAGAGAAATAAAGACAACGAAGTGCACGGCGCTTCCCATTAACAAATTCACTGTGTCGACAGGTAGCCCCGTAGAAGCCATTGAGACGTACGCAGCAAGCTTGGGAAATACAGATTTCGTGCCGTCGGCATGCATTGTGCACATTGAGCCGTTATTACCTTGACTCATTGCCATCAACATGGGAAATGCTTCAGCGCCTCTTACCTCACCCACAATGACTCTGTCAGGATCCATTCGTAATGCCATTCGCGTGAGATCAGCCATTGTGATTTCACCTCGGCCTTCAATGTTTGCGGCCCGCGATTGCAGTGCATCATGATCTGGATGTAGGTCTGCGAATCTTTCGATTCCTAGTTCGTATGCATCTTCAATGGTGACGATTCGTTCTTCACGAGGAACTTCATTGAGCAGTGCCCGCAAGAGGGTAGTTTTCCCCGAACCCGTTCCACCAGCAATAACGATATTACGACGCGCACGAACCGCTGCAGACAAAAAACTTCTTACTTGACCGTTGAACAAACCCCGGTCTTCTAATTCAAGTAATGATGAAATCTCGAAACGGTGACGCCTAATAATCAAGCTGGGGTGTTGAGAAACTGCCATTGTCGCAAATAGGCGAGATCCGTCTGGAAGTTGCAAATTGAGCTCAGGGTTTGCGGCATCGAAACGTTGTTCGTTACGCACAAATCTTGTAGCGGCACGTCGAATGAGCTCAATAAGCTCCTCGTCACTATCAACGATTGGTTCAACGCAGATACGTGAACCATCGCGACGTTTGACCCATACTGGAAATGCGCCGCGAATATGTATATCGGAAATATCTGGATCTTCAAGTAGAGGTTGCAGACGACCAAGACCTAGAACGCCTGCAATCACACTTTCTCCGGTAAAGTCGAACTCTTCAAACGAAAGCTCGAGGCCGATTGCCCCGTCAAAAACTTCCTTTTCTCGCTCCGTGGCAACAACTTGTCTAGCGAGGGATATTTCATCAGCTATATCTGGTTCGCCTCGATTTGAGTTTCTTAAAGCAACGCGGTGTTGGGCAAGCGCATCGCGTACTTTTTTTGTAAGTTGCCGCACCAATTCCGCATGCGCATCTGATCGCGTAGGTAATAAATCAATGTTTGGCTGTCGTAAAATGCTCATTTACTGACCACTACCAGTTTTACCTTCCCTGCTTCAGCAGCAGGAATGAGTAAATCTTGTTTCGCTCGCAGTGTTACTACATAATTCGTTTCAAGATCTGTAGGTGGATGTAATGACCAAACTTCTACTGTGTCCTTGTAGGCCTCTGTTTCCACTTTCGTTGAAAGTCCAGGGTCAGGGGTGAGAGCGATACGAACAATATTTCCTGGGTACAAGTCAGGGGGGAAATCTCCACTGTTCAATTTGAGAGGAACAAGAATTTCATCGTCCAACAACGGACGCGGTGGTAACAGAAACTTTTCACTGAGAGGTTCACTTGCATCAACAGATGCACCCAGTGTGCGTCCTAATAAATTTTTCGCTTCCGCGGCGGTTATAAAATACTGAGCAACATCAGCAGAGACATTTTTTGCCACCAGGTCTGGTGCTGTAATAACGTGCCCCACCTCTAGCGCTTGAGCAGACGCAACAACAGTGACCTGTTGATTGCCATTTCCATTTAGCCATGCAGCACCCAACGCACCACCAACGACCAAGACAACTCCGATAGCAAGTTCTGGTAGGCGTTGCTTTTTGTGCGCAGTTGGTTGTTTGCGAGTTTGTTGTTGCGCGCTCGAGGCAGGCTTTCGTCGCAAAAATGACCGTGGCGTTCGTACGCCTTCACCATGAGTTCCCAGCAGATCACGAGAGAGTGCAGAGCGGCGCTCAGCCAATGCTTCTCGAGACCCACCAGGAGAATCCATCACAAACCGTTCGTCCACGGCTGTCCTTCCCCTAAATGTGTCTTGTTTAGCCACACCCCCTATGTGTGAAGTTGGTATCTGACCACGGCAATAGAAAAAATGCAATACCCCCAATTATTCCCAATAGCCTTGGGATGTTCCGAGCAGTCAGACTCCCCCCGCCGTACTCCCAAGTTCAAGCGACCCGTGCTGGTGAGGGAGTATTGAAGTCGATTACGACGAGTTGCGTGGCCGCAAACCAGACAACTGGACATTGTTTAGCTAGCCCTCCTGCGGCGATAACTACTCTCAATAAACCGAAGACGAATCGTCTAGTACTCTCCTCAGATATGCATTCCTTCATTAATGTTGAGAACAAAGATGTCACTATTCGCGTCGCTGTTGAAGGATCAGGCCCCCTCATCGTGTGCGTTCACGGTTGGCCGGAACTCTGGTATTCCTGGCGCCATCAACTCTCCTACTTTTCTGAACGCGGATACAAAGTTGCAGCAATTGATGTGCGTGGTTATGGCGGCAGTTCACAACCTCACGACATCGCTGCATACACTTTGCGAAACTTGGCGTCTGACGTAGTGGCAGTAATCGATGCACTCGATGATTCACCGTCACGGCAAAAAAATTCTCGCGGTCAAGCAATTTTGTTCGGTCATGACTGGGGCGCCCCCATTGTGTGGAACACATCCATTCTTCACCCCGAACATATTCGTGCCGTGGCCGGCCTCAGTGTTCCATTTAACGGAATTTCGGAAACTGCATTTATTGACATTGCAGAAATAATTTATAAGGACAAATTCTTCTACCAATCCTATTTTCAAGCCGAAGGTGTTGCCGAGGCAGAATTTGAAGCTGATATCGCTATGAGTTTGCGGAAGACATACTTTTCAATCTCGGGTGACGCACCACTGAACAAATTCTTGGAAAATAAACCAGCCAATGCAAAATTTTTAGATGGCTTGGTAAACCCAGACGTTTTCCCTAGTTGGCTCACGGAGGCCGACCTACAGGTCTTCGTCGATGCATTTACTACAACTGGGTTCCGGGGACCACTCAATAGATACAGAGCACAACGTATTGACGCAGCAAACATGACCGAACATGTTGGGTCACTAATCACACAACCGTCATTTTTCATTGGTGGTGAAAAAGATCCTGTACGTTCCTTTGTACCAGGCATGGACTTGTACGAGAACCCACTGAGCGGCGGAGCGGATTTCCGCGGCTCAGTGATTATTCCAAATGTTGGTCATTGGGTTCAGCAAGAGGCTCCTCTTGAGACAAATATCGCTCTTGAGGGTTTCCTTTCACAGCTGAAGTGAATTTGAGACCTGCGGTTTAGGAAGCCGTTGCTCTATCCCCTGAGCCACTGGAGTGGGGATGGTGCGAAATGTGGTGCGAAATTCGCCGCCACACGTTGCATCACCATCAGTCAGGCTCGCGAAGCTAAACCACAGTCGAAGTCACGACTGCGCCTCTCGGAGTTTGAATGACACAAGAATCAGACCTCCCACGAGAAGCAGTTAAGCGAGGAGAATGAAACCAGTTGTGTCAGAACCAGTTGCTGGCAATAACGGTGGCGTCTAACCCCCAGTCGTCGGTGTCGGTATCACACTTGTAATGGTGAACGACCGCACGACATCTGTTGCACTCAGATAGGTCGAGTTACCCACCTGACTGGCCGTCAGCGTGCACAGCCCCGCAGTCAGCATCGTCACCTGGAAACCAGATACCGTGCACACACTCGCTGTCGACGATGTCAATGTCACAAGCAAACTTGAATCTGATGTAGCTGTCGCCGTGAAAGGTGTCGCAGAAAACACTCGATCAATCGGTGCGCTAAACGTGATCGTTTGCGCGATCTGAAACTGATACGAAATCGGCAATGCAGCACCCATCTCGTTGGGCTCGTCGCCACGATTATTCGTGTCACCCAACCCGAGCTGCCCGTCGGAGTTGGAGCCCCAACACTTCACAGCACCCGACGACAACAGTGCACACGTGTGATAGCGGCCAGCACTTATCGCTGTCACCGTCACACCAGCAGCAAGACCAAGATCGACCGCCAACAAATTGACACCCATCTCGTTGGGCTCGTCGCCACGGCTATTCGTGTCACCCAACCCGAGCTGCCCGTCGGAGTTGTAGCCCCAACACTTCACAGCACCCGACGACAACAGTGCACACGTGTGCCAGGAGCCAGTACTTATCGCTGTCACCGTCACAACAGGTGCAGTTGTCACTGGTACTGACACAACAGGTGCAGTTGTCACTGGTGCTGACGGAATTGTTTGGATTGTCACTGGTGTTGTTACAGGTGCTTCATCAGCAATAGTCGGGTTTGCTAACACATTATTGTCAGCCACCACCGGTCGTGAAGGAGTCGCTACATCAGTTGACTCTAAAACAGGTACCGGTTCAACAACACCAGGTGCTATCACCACAGATGCTTGTAGCACTGCAGGAGGTAAAGGAGATGTTGCGAGCCACAGTTTTTTGCTTTTCACAACACCACACACCCACACCACAGATTTCTTTTTACGCATATCACCCGGTTTCATACACGACACCGACCGGCCATAAGATTTCATTGTGGGATACCAAATTTTGCCGGTAGTCGTTTTTGCACACACCACTGACACCTTCGAAATTTTTGTTACCGCACCAGGTTGTGTGCAGCTCGTACCTGCAACTAACGCAGCGTTACGTGCACGTGATGAATCACTGCTACCGCATGCCACCACTGTTGCCAATAACGCTGTAACAACAACACCTGTTTTCCATATGTGTGTTAAACGAGCCACAACATCCACCTTCACCCGTATTTGGGTCCACCAGAATGGACTTTGAATTATTATTCAATGTAGGGATAAAAGGCGACGGATGCAAGTCACGGCACCCAACATGTGCTGCAACAAACGGCTCTTTGGGCACCTCTGAGACCACCCCGTGACCACGTGACAAACCGTTACAGAAACCCCAGCCACAACCCCATCAACACTGAGGTTGGAACGACGCACCAGCCACGCAGGAGCGGGGGATGGTGCGTTATTAGTTGTCTGATGATCTACCGCTGTTGAGCCATCGCTTCAACCCAAACCCCCGAGCCCAAGTGTGGGTACTCACAATTTATTGGTGAGACACCCATGCGGTACCCTATCCACGAATGCCCAAAGTAAAAGATTTCATTGCGATTGAACGCGAACGAGCCAGTGCTTGGAAGTTGGCGTCAACAACGGTTGATCCGCAAGCAAAAGTGGCGGCGCCGTATGTTGCAAAAGTTGGTGCGGGTGCCAATCGCCCCCACTACGACTTCTGTCTTCCACCCGAATTCGCCTACTTGTCGCTGCTCCCCGAGGTGCGCGACATCGCAATTCCAATGTTCAAAAAATTAGGCATTTCGTGGCACAAAGGCATCGGTGACGGACCGAGCAACCATCTCTTGTCATCGCAAGTGCAATGCGTCAATGCACTCGGACAAATGGTCAAAGACCCAGCGAGAATCATCGCGGCGTTTGGCCCCCTCGTCGCCGCGACAAAAGTAGAGGAAATCGAGCCAGGCCACTATCTGACCTTCGAATACATCGGTGAAGAAGATCTCTTAAATGAAGCGGTCAATGGTAAGCGTGTGCGTGGTGCCAACTGCACGAGTGTTGACGCCGCGTTTGTACACACAAACAATCAAGGCAAGCGCGAACTGATTCTGATTGAATGGAAGTACACCGAGAAATACGCAAAACGGCCTGACACACCAGAAAAAGACGTTGAGCGAGGGCGCCGATACGAAAAACTCCTCGCCGAACCCGACAGCCCGATTAATCTTTTGGTGCCGTTCAAAGAACTGCTCCAAGACCCGATCTATCAGTTGATGCGCCAACAACTTCTCGCTCGGCAACTAGAAAAGTCGGGTGCCCACAACAAAGTTGACCGCGTCATCGTTCTACACATCGATTCAACGGGCAATACGGCATACCAAAAGTCTGTGTTTGGCGTCAAAACACGCGAGCTCGGCACGACGGTTCACGAAGTTTGGTCGAAACTCCTCAAATCAGAATCCAGATTCATGCAGGTTGACAGCTCGATATTTCTCGACCCAAAAATCACCTCAGCCGAATACGCATTGCGATACGACCCAACTCCATCCGCGTAAATTAATTTATTAAATTCCTAAAATGAATGAACAAATGAATTCGACCGTCACCGAAGCAATCTCTTGGCGCCTCGCCAGCGAACTTTGCAGACGACACCCAAAAACAACCCGCATCCTCATAACCCACCCGGGCGGTGGTCAGTACAACTGCTTGACGATCGTTAACAGTCAAGGTGGCATCGGCGTCATTCAATTAAATCGCTCGGGCACGATCCAAGTTCATCAAAAATTTGACACTGACCGGCCTAGCGACTGGCGAGCGACGGAGTGGTCTGAATACATCGCGTCCGACCCACTCGAATTTCTAAAGCAACTCGAGATTTCAAGCGGCCTTAATCCCCCACGAGATGTTCCAACATCCGTGCCACGCACACTCACATATCGTGTTCTTGCCGCTCTCACAGCAACAGCGATCATGACGGTTCGCCCACTCGAAGTTCAGTCTGGTTTCATCGACACGTCTGGTTATGGTGGCGGTCCGAACGGCGCGCTAGAACTGTTTGACGCCATCCCCGAAAAACTGCTGCAACGACGCCAAACCGACCTAAACAGTGAGCCCAGCTACAGATTCTGGATTCTCACCCGTGCTGGTGTACCAATTCTCGTAATCGAGGAAGAGACCGCAACCGGATGGGTTCAACACCGTAAGACGGCAATTGATCTCAAGAAAGTTTTCACCCGCCACCATCGCAATCCTCAACTTGTCGCATTTGAACTGCTACGTCGGGTAGACACTCTGTAACGCCTACTGCATCCCCAGCCACTTCCCAAGTTTGATTCGCCACCAGGATGAGGTTCGTGTATTTGAACAGAGGGATGTTCACTAGTCGACTAGACCACCAAGATCGTTTACGGTCAAAGCCTTATTTCATTGGCGCTCCCGGCATGAATCGAACATGCGACCTGCGGTTTAGGAAAGCGGTAATTACCATCCGTCTCGACTTGACAGATTCTGGAAACCGCTATTTTGTAAAACTTTTCGTCCAGCTACTCACGACCTGTCCATGTAGGAACTTTCAATCCGTGAATCGAAATACACAATCCCTATCGGGTCCCGAGACCGTTGGACGATTATTTAGTGACTTTCAATGTCAAGGTCTTTGAAGCGGCATTTCCCTTTTTAGGAGTGACCGTGACCGTTACTTTGCACGAACCAGCCTTCAGACCCTTCAGTGTCGTACCGAATACTTTGCAGTACTTGGCGTAGCTGGAAACAACTTTCAGTGACACTTTTGATGTTGAAAGCACGGCGAGTTTGGCATAGGTTGCGATCGACTTAGCCGTGGCAGATTTTGAAGTCGTCAGCTTCAAAATAGTCACAGAAGGAGTACTTGTTGTTGTAGTCGTTGTTGTGGTGGCACTGACGGAGGTGAATGAATAGTTCATCCACACTGTGGCAGGAGTGGAGAATCTGCGGACACCCGTCGCAGAAACATTGGCGTTATCAACTGTGGCCTTTACATAACAAGGACCAATTGCAGTTGGTTTCACACCATTGGCTTCGATAATGCATGCTTGGCTGGCTGCTGGAGTCACGGTTTCATCAATAGATAGGGTTGTCTTCACTTGGCTCGCTGAGCAATCTGCAAATACTGTGTTGCCAAGAACTGTTTTTGAAGTCATTGGCTCTGCATTATCAACTACTTTTGCCCAATCATCAAGACTCGATATGTACTTCCATTTTTCAGTGGATGTCTTTATGTTCATCAGTTTTCCATTGTATGGTCCGACTTTGGATGGTGATAAATAGATAGGGGCAATTCGCTTTCCAAGAATACTTTCAAGACGCCAGGTTGCTAGTCCGATTGAAAGGTAAGAAAAGAGAATTCCATCATCATCGATGACGCCATATGACCAGGATCGAGGTGGAGATGAGTTTGTTACGTCGCCACTGGGGCAGCCACCTGTTGTCACAAAATCGAGTGTTGCATTGAGGTCTGTTTTTCCTGCACCAGAAATTGTGTACACCAATTTGTATGCCCGCCCTGCAGTAAGGCCCTCAATTCGAGTCATAGAAAATGGGCTAAACAAATTAGCGCCACATGCGGGAATTGCAAATGAAATTCCTGCATTGCCCGTGAGCGCCGACGAGAGATCAACAGTGCGCTCGATTGCACCTTTGTAGTACAAGTCATACTTTGCAGCTGTGTAACCAGTGATATCCATTTGTTGGTACGCAGAAATGCTTGATGCATACGTCCTGGTGGGGTCATAGTTTGCACAGAGATCTGCTTTAGTCATGGTTGTTGAATCGAGTGAACCAAACAAAACCTGAAGGGTGGGGCGACCTGTTCTGGATCTGTACCAAGCTGCGGCATCTGTCCAACCGGAAACTGCATTGCTTGGTTCTGACCAACCTTTTGAAGAGTCAACTAAATCTTTGGGAACCTGAACAGTGACTGCAGCCTTATTAAATCGTTGGGCAATCGAAATACTGATTGAGAGCCAGCGGTGTGATGAATATTGCTCTGGGCTTGAGAGATAGTTAGCTGAATAAGTCTCGCAATCAGTAACAGCACACACCTTTAGGGGGACGACGCCCATCCATGGGATCGACGTCGTTTCCGATGACGGCCCGAGGTAGACGCCAATGCCGAGCATTCCATTTTCGCCATTGAATACGACTGGGCTTACTTGAGCGGCGGTGGGTACAGCGGATGTTGACGTCGCGGGGATGGCAAATATGAAAGAAGTCGCGCATAGAACTAGGAGTCGTTTCATGTAATTGACCGTAGCCCTTCTGGCCAAATGAATTCACCGGCGATGAAAACAATCAAGCAACTTGTTGGCAGTTGTGGTAATTCCAGCAGCATCCAAGCCATAACGGGCCAGAATCACATCAGGCTTGTTGTGCGGAAATAAAGAGTTAAGAAGATCCAAACTTAAAAAACCTTGTCTTACTAGCGACCACGGCAATAGAAAAAATGCAATACCCCCATTTATTCCCAATAGCCTTGGGACGTTATGAGCAGTCAGACTCCCCCCGCCGTGCTTCCTGTTGCCAGCGATCCGTGCTGGTGCGGCAGTGGGCGCAAGTACAAGCGCTGCCATAAACCTCTCGAAGGGAAGGTCCTGCCCGGGGTTGTGAGCCCCATGCGAACGGTGCCAGACAGTATTGGAAAACCGCCATACGCCGACACTGGTGAAGTGCCGCGCACCGAGGAAGCTCGTGTGAAGTCGCCAGAAATTATTGAGCGCATGCGTTATGCCTGCGACATGGCTGCAGAGATTTTGAAGTTGGCCGGAGACTTTGTGAAGCCTGGCATGACCACAAATGACATCGATGTATTTGTGCACGACGAAACAATTAAGCGTGGGGCATACCCAAGCCCGCTGAACTATCACCACTACCCCAAGAGTGTGTGCACAAGTTTGAATGAAGTCATCTGCCATGGCATTCCCGACTCCACTGTTGTGAACGACGGCGACATCATCAATCTCGACGTCACGTGTTACGTAAACGGCGTGCATGGCGACACCAATGCAACTTTCTTTGTCGGTGAAGTTGATGAAGAGAGCAAACTTCTCACACTTGTTGCCGAAGAGTGCATGTGGAAAGGCATTGAGGCAGTTGTGCCCGGAAGGCCTATCAGCGACGTTGGCAAAGCCATTGAGACTCACGCCAAACTGCACAGAATGGGTGTAATTCGTGCATTTATTGGCCATGGCATCGGCGAACTCTTTCATTCCGACATTCAGGTGTTGCACTACTACGACTCGCGCAACAACATGATTATGCGACCAGGTATGACATTCACTGTTGAGCCAATGATCAGCTTGGGCACTTGGCAGCACAAAATGTGGGACGACGACTGGACCGCAGTTACCGCCGACGGCAAGCGCACTGCACAGTTTGAACACACACTGCTTGTAACAGAAACTGGTGTTGAAGTACTCACCGCTAAAGGTGCTGTATCACCTAGTGCTCCATGGAATCGCGGTTAGAAAATGCTCGACAGCGACCGTTACATTCCCTTCACCCGCGACGAATGGGCCGACCTGCGCGCATCGACACCACTCACCATTCGCGAAAAAGATCTTGAAGCTCTCCGTGGTATTAACGAGAGCATTAACCTCGACGAAGTTGCAGCTATTTATCTTCCGCTCACTCGTTTGTTGAACTTGTATGTCAGCGCAACGCAAAACCTGCACAAAGTGTCGGCAACGTTTCTGGGAACAATGTCTCCAAAAGTTCCCTACGTCATTGGTGTGGCCGGCAGCGTGGCGGTAGGAAAGAGCACTTTTGCCCGCATTTTGCAGGCTCTTTTGGCTCGTTGGCCAGAACACCCGAAGGTTGACCTCATTACCACTGATGGTTTTCTTTTCCCTAACGACGAACTCGCCGACCGTGGTCTCATGAACCGTAAAGGTTTTCCCGAGAGCTACGACACCAAACACTTACTGCAATTTCTTCGCGAGTTAAAAGCAGGCCACCCAATTGTTTCTGCACCTGTTTATAGCCATGTCGTGTACGACATTGTTGATGGTGAAGAAGTTGAAGTCTGCCAGCCCGACATTCTCATTCTTGAAGGCCTGAATGTTTTACAAGTGGGCAATGAAGCGAACGAATTCGTTTCTGACTATTTTGACTTCTCTATTTATATAGATGCAGATGAAGGCGATATTCGCAATTGGTACGTCGATCGTTTTCACGCGTTGCGCCAAACTATTTTTAAAGACCCCAATAGTTTCTTCAAACACTTTGCAGATCTTTCCGATTCAGAGGCTACTGAAGTAGCAATGGGAATTTGGTCGGAAATCAACGGGCGGAACTTACGAGAAAATATTGACCCCACAAAAACACGTGCGTCACTTGTGATGAACAAAGGTAGCGACCACCGCATTACCGATGTTCAGTTGCGCAAACTTTAACGATGCATCGCGTTTAAGTAGTTGTAAACCGTAATTCGCGAGACGCCCATTACGTCGGCGACGTCTTCTACTGCACGACGCAAAATGAATGCACCCTGGTCATCGAGTAAGCGAATTGCTCGCTGCTTGTCGTTACGCGAGAGATCTTTTAACTTTCCGCCAAGTTCTTTTTCTACTGCCTCAATAATGCGGTCAAGAGCGCCATGAAGCGGAGGAAGGCGTACGCCAGCAATAACGTTTCCTTCCCACTCAATGGGAATGTCACTTGGTGTAATGCCAGTTGGCGCAACAAGGCTCGCTCCGATTGCGTCAAGGAGCGGCTTTATTGCGTGTACTAATGGGTGATCGGGCGTCGACATTATTCTTGTGGCCCTACATGAACACTCACATGCGTTGCGCCGTTGCCATAAGCCGCTTCGAGCAGCGAGCCCACAATGGTTGCAACATTGCTTTGTGCTGCCATGAATGTGGAGCCAAAAGGCCCGAAGTCAACAACAACACCATATTTTTCAACTGCAGCAACTGCAGCGGTGACGTGCTTGCCGGGGGCACCTTCAATGAAAGGCTCGATGGTGAACTCGATTTCCAGCATGAGGGCCTACTTTCAGCGTGATTCTCATACAGAGGGTAGCGAGAACCTCACGGGGTCACTTCATTCCACATTTTTTGTAAAGCCGACAAGAGCAACTCTTTGCTGTCGGGCAAAAAATTGCGTTCTGCCAAGAGCAGAGGCAAGTCATTTTTCGACACCCACTCGGTGGCGACAACTTCCCCGTCGCGCAGAATCAGT
>CAMCZG010000013.1 GCA_945886445.1 Bifidobacterium breve
ACAGGCAGCAGCGGCGAAGTTCTGGACCACTGAACTACAAAATAAAGTCGTTGACCGTTGCCTGCAGTTGCACGGCGGTTATGGCTACATGATGGAATACCCCATTGCACGAGCATGGGCCGACAGCCGCATTCAAACTATTTATGGCGGCACCACTGAAATTATGAAAGAAATTGTTGGTCGTTCAATTACGAAATAGCACCGATGGAGCGCAAGTGCGCCGCATCGAAGCCAAGTTCGCTCACAATTTCGTCGCTGTGTTCGCCCACCATTGGTGCTGGGCGGCTGACGCGTAATTTGGTGTCGGAAAAGACAACCGCCGGGCGCACTTCGCGCATATTTCCTGCAGTGTGATGCATGCGCTCAACGAAGACTTCATTGTGAAGAATTTGTGGGTCAGATGGCAGGTCGGCAATTGTGTTTACTCGCGATGCAGGAACATCGTTCTCCTCGGCAACGCGTAAGAAATCGTCGAGGTTGGCTTCGAGTGCATGCTTCGCCATGGTCGACACGAGTGCCTCCATATTTTGACCACGATTTTTAGCTGAGGTAAAGCGCGGGTCGTCAGCAATGGATTCATGACCAAGTGCGGCACACCAGCCGCGGAACTCGGCGTCACTGACTGCAGAGCCGGCGCAGTATCCGTCAGACAAAGTAGTAACGGAGTAATTTGCTCCGAGCGTGGGCATGCGGGTGACATCGTCATCGAGCAGAGCTGCATCCATGCCGCCATCCGGCCAGAGGAAAGCAACTGCAGAGTCGAGCATGGCAACGGTGAGGTGTTGACCCTTGGCAATACCGCGTTCGCGTGCAAATAGCGCAGAGGTGATGCTTTGCATTGCGGTGTAGGAAGTGACTTTGTCGCACACCAAGTTGCGCAACATGCCGGGCGCTCCGGTTGCGGGGTCGGTTTGTACTGCTGCCATACCACTTGCAGCTTGAATGACGTTGTCGTACACACGACGGTGGCTGTTGGGCCCAGTTGGCCCATATCCGCTCACAGAAACATAAATGAGATTGGGGTTGAACTTCTTCACGTCGTCATAACCAAGGCCTAAACGGTCCATTGCGCCAGGTCGGAAGTTTTGAATGAACACGTCAGCGTCTGCAATGAGTTTTTTGAGAACATCAAGGCCTTCAGCTTGTTTCACGTTCAACGTAATGGCGCGCTTGCCACGGTTGTTGAGTGAGAACAAACCAGTCATGCCACCTTTGCTCGTGCCAAGAAATCGCATGAGGTCGCCAAGACCGGGAGACTCGACTTTGATGACGTCGGCACCGTAGTCGGCAAGCATCATTGCGGTGAGTGGTCCGGAAATCATTACCGACATGTCGACAACTTTGATTCCCGCAAGTGGGCCAGTATTAGCAGTCATTTTTCTCCCCCAAAGTAAAACTCTTTATATCGTTGCAGATGGAGCCACTAGTGGCCATGGTCGTGCACGCTCAATGGCTAAACCCAGTTCCAAAAGAACCTGTTCTTGAAAATGTTTGCCCACAATTTGCAAGCCAACGGGTAGGCCATCTACCTGCCCGGCGGGAACCGACAACGCCGGGTTGCCGTGCAGGTTTGCGGGGAAGGTGAGCTTGCCATTATTCGCGGCACCACCTTTTTCTCCACCGAAAGTATCGGGGAGCGGGCCCTCTGCAGCGAAGGCAATATCGGGGTTGCTGGCAGTGAGCACAATGTCGACTTCAGAGAAGATGGCGGCCATGCGCTCATTTAACTTCATGCGACGTTGCTCAATTTTGTCGCGTGCAGCCGAACTGTAGAGCCCACTCGTGAACTCTAAGCCCATACGAATTTCCGGTGTAAGTACATCGGCGCACTCGGGCCAAAACTCAGCGAGTTCAGCAGCAATAGAAATCATTCCGGAAATTGACCACGCGGCGCCCATGCTGGGCAGGTCGGTATTGACGGTGTCGATGCGCTGTAAACCCTGCGAGCTAATGAGCCACTCTGCGGCCTCATTCAACACGGTCCACATTTGCGAAGAGACAACTGCGCCACCCCAGTTCGGTACCACTGCAACGCGTAACCCACGAAGTGAAAGTGTGCCGAGCGCATCTTCCCAACCTGCATCGCGCGGCAAACTAAAAGGGTCACGCGCATCGTGGCCATTGGCAATATCGAACCATCGAGCGGTGTCGCGAATACTGCGTGAAACACACCCTGTTGTTGTGGTGAGGTTCCCCATGTAGTGCTGTGGCGCACGTGGAATGCGACCATACGTTGCTTTCAAACCAACAAGCCCGGTGAACCCTGCAGGAATGCGAATAGAGCCACCGCCATCGCCAGCAGTTGCACTAGTGCAGAGCCCGCCGGCAACAGCTGCGGCGCTGCCGCCCGATGAGCCACCAGGTGTGAGACCTTCGCGCCACGGGTTATGTGTGGCGCCATTCAAAACCGTACGGGTGACATTGACGCCACCAAATTCACTTGCCGTGGTGAGGCCAAAGGGAACCATGCCGCCTTCGTGATGTAAACGTTGCACCATGATGGAGGTGTGCTCGGCAATACGGTCGGCAAATACTGCGCACGCAGAAGTATCGGGCCAACCCTTGACCGAATCTAACTCTTTGACTGCAAGGGGTACGCCGCCAAAAGGAAGTGAAGTGTCGGAGCTTTGTGCTGCGGCGAGTGCGTTATTTGCGTCAAGAAAACTAAATGCGTTGAGGCCGCTCTTGTTGATATCGCGCAGAGTGGCGGCGAGCTCTTCAGCAGGGCTGCGTCGTTTGGCACGAAATTCTTCAACGAGGGAACATGCGTCGCCTTGCCAAGATTCGCGGTCATTGTGTGGAGATGTGTCTGACATATCAATGAAAACTACAACTCTTTGACCCTGCGCGCATTAACGTCGTCGGGGCATGGACACCGTTGAATTTCTTGGGCTGAAAAGTAGCCATAATCCCTTCCGCTGGCATTTAGAGGTGGTTCCCCATATATCCACCTCTGTCAATTTCCTCTTTGGAGGCTGTGGGCTTGCGGCGGCAATTTCCGCAATGGAAGCCACAACGAGTCGAAATCTCATTTGGGCAACAGCCCAGTATCTCTCGTATGCACGGCCAGGTGAAGTGCTCGATGTCGATGTCACGGTGTCAGTATCGGGGCATCAAATGACTCAAGCTCGCGCCGTGTGTCATGTAGGCGAAAGAGAAATTCTGACGGTCAATGCTGCACTTGGCGATCGCCCACTTGACCTACGCGGTCAGTTCGAAACGATGCCAACCGTTCCGCCTCCCGACGAGTGCCCGTTGTTCATTCATCGTGGTCTCCAAGAAGGTTCCATCAACGAACGCATTGAAAAAAGGCTCGTGAAGGGTCGCCAAATTGCCACGCTCGACAAAACGGTGGGTGATGGCCAAACACTCATGTGGGCGCGTATCCCTGGTGTCATTCAAGGTGTCGATGCCAGTGCGCTTGCAGTACTGGGCGACTACATTCCCCTCGGCGTCAGCCAAGCCTTAGGAATTCGTGGTGGTGGTAACAGCCTCGACAACACCTTGCGAGTGGTCCGTCTTGTGCCTACTGAATGGGTATTGCTCGATATCCGTATTCATGCCATCGACCGAGGCTTTGCCCATGGTCTTGTGCATATGTATGCCGAAGATGGAACCCTCATGGCCACCGCCAGTCAAAGTTGCATCGTGCGTTTCTGGAAAGATGAAGTGCCCACAGATAAGGAAGTCTCATGAGCCAAGCCATACCTCGCCGTAACGGAATGACCGTTCCATTGCCCGGACATCTTCATTCGCATCGTGAAAAACTCAGTGAATTAGCCGACCTCGGCTACAGCGATATTTGGTCTGCAGAGTCAGACGGCGCCGATGCGTTTACTCCGCTTGCAATGGCTGCTGCGTGGGAACCACGGTTGCGTTTAGGCACAGCAATTGTTCCGGCATTCACTCGCTCTCCGGCCGCATTTGCGCAGTGTGTTGCATCGCTTGCCGACGCCGCCCCCGGGCGCTTTGCCATTGGCATTGGTTCATCGAGCAACGTCATTGTTGAAAAATGGAATGGCGTACCTTTTGTTGAGCCATACAAAAAAGTGCGCGACATCGTGCGTTTTCTACACGATTCTTTTGAGGGTGAGAAAATTGTCAAGAAGTACGACACTTTTGAAATTGATGGTTTCCGCTTAGGCGTGAAGCCAGAAGTGAAGCCAAAGATCCTTGTTGCTGCTTTGCGCGAAGGAATGTTGCGCCTAGCTGCCCGTGAGGCCGATGGCACCATTATCAACTGGCTCTCGGCTGAGGATGTAAAAAAAGTTGCGGCAGTAGTGAACGGTGCAGCAAATGGTGTGCCCAAAGAAATTGTGTGCCGTATTTTTGTATGCCCAAGTGAAAATACTGAAGTAGTGCGTAAGGCTGCGCGTTTTGCCATTACTGCCTACATGAACGTTCCTGTGTATGCACAGTTCCACGAGTGGCTAGGTCGTGGCCCAGCATTCCAAGGCATGTGGGATGCATGGAAAGCCGGCGATAGGAAAGCTGCGCTTGCTGCTATTCCCGATGAAGTGGTCGACCAACTTATTGTTCACGGCTCACCTGAAAAGTGCCGCGCGCAAATTGATCAGTACTTTGCCAACGGGGTGACCACAAGCTCTATTGCCATTATGGCCTTTGACCCAGAACTCAACCATTGGGATGCAGTGAAGGCACTGAGCCCTAGCGCTTCGTAAATTTACAGCAAGGCGTCGGCGAGACGATTCCACTCGGCCATCGGCACTACTTGTGGCGTATCGGTAAGTACCTGTACGCACACGTGGTTGGCACCAGCAGCATGATGTTCGGCAACGCGTTTGTGAATTGTTGCTTCGTCACCACACACCACAACTGCATCGATGAGGCGCGAAGAGGGTTCGCCATTTCCAGAGTCAATATCGGCATCGGTAAAACCAACACGCTTCAAGCTATTGGTGTAGTTCGGGAGGCGTAAGTAACGTGTCATTCCGGCAATGGCAATGGCGCGAGCTTTTGTTGCATCGGTTTCCAGTACAACCATTTGCTCGACCGCAAGATTCGCTGCAGGGTTCGTGCTGTCAATATCGCCGCGGGCGAGTGCTGTGTGTTCGGGTGGCATGAAATAAGTGAGTGCTCCCGACGTGCGTTCGCCTGAAAGGCTCACCATGCGCGGGCCAAGCGCACCGAGCATGCGGTGCGGGGTAGTGCTGGGTGTTGGACCCATGTACGTGGCCTTATCGATGTTGTCGAGGTAGTTCTTCATGAGAGTTAATGGAGTGTTGTATGCGGAATCTAAAACGCGATTCACGAAAGCGGAGTGGCTAACACCAATGCCGAGCACGAAACGACCCTCGTGTGCTTCGGAAACTGCCATCCATCCGCTGTGCATAGAAAGCGCGGTACGCACTTGAGCGTTGGCAATGCCCGACGCGATGCGAATATTTTTGCTGGCGTTTAAGAGCAACATGGCATTGGCAAACACTTCACGGTTCACCGATTCACCAATCCACAATGTTGGCCAGCCGCGCTCGTCAAGTTCAGCAATGCCTTCTCGAACAATGGGGGAGCGCTGTGTTTCAAACGCCCCGGTAAATATGCCAACTGGGCCGAGATTGAGTGTTGGTGTTGTCATGTTGTTCGCTCGCTTCTTGTAGAGAAAGAAACGTTAACGAAAACTATGCCGCGTTGGTGCGTTGGGATGCCTTTTCACAGCGTTGAAGTTCTTCACGAAGTGCTTGTTCGGCAAGCTGTGCCTTGATGAGCGCAATGTGTTTGAGCCCAAGTTGACGCGTCTGACGAGACAACCGTGTTTGGCGTGGAGAGAAGCCGGGGAGTGTGGTATTCGTTGTCATGAAAAAATCATGCCAACGAGGTGTCACATGCTATTTGGCGCCGGGCATCCAGTTGCCGTGAAACCCTGCAGGTACACGCTGTGGAAGATGCACGCGAGCCACGGGGCCCGCTGCAATGTCTTCTGCGTTGAATATGCAAAAGTCGGTGGTCATTGCAGCAAGGTCGGTGGCGTACACCATGACATATGCGCCAAGTTCGCCGGGTCGTGTGGGGTCGTCGCCAACAACGGCTTCACCAATGGTGGTGCCGGGTCCGAAGGCGAAGGTCTGGTCGCTGCCACCTTCGAGGTCGTAGCGAATGATGCCGTTAAAGCCAAGGCCCATCGGGCCATCGAGGGTTGCTGAAGCAAAGCCGTAGCGGTGCTTCATACCCAAGAGGTCATCGTGCAAGCGCGGGAAGTCGCTGCGCAGATCGTGAATGATTTCTTCTTTCACGGTGCCAGTAGTGAGGTCAATTGTCCACTTGGTCATGCCCACACCATCGACGGCGGCAAGGCCACTTGGTGCGTCGCCAACAGATTCAAAATCGAGATCTACGCTCGGCATGCGGCATCCGTAAGCAACAATGCGCTCGTGTCCGTCGCTGCCCACTTCTTCCCATGCGTTCAAGAAGTGAAACACGTAGCACGGGTCAATATCGAACCAGCGCACGTCGGCATCGCTGCCATGGCGAGGCATCACGCCAATGCGTGCACCAAGGTCTGGCTGCCACATGGACTTGCCTTCCATTGCAGCTGCAATGACCGCGGGCAAATCGAAAATAATTGAATAGTTACGCGTGGTGAGGAAGTCATGCATCATGACGCCTTCAGGAATGGTGATGGGGGTGCTGTGCACAAGGTTGCCGTGTTTGTCGGCAACGTGGTAGCGCAAGAAAGGTTGTCCGCCAATGGGGTCGTAACCAATGATGATGAGTTCACCAGTTTCGGGGCACCATTTCGGGTGTGCGGTCATAGAGCCTTCAAGTTTCCCTGCGTAGTCCATGATGCCAACGGTGTCGAGCTCGCGAGTGATTTCCGATGGTGGGCCACCTTCCCATAGACCGAGAATCTTGTTGGCGTGGCGAATGATGTTGGTGTTGGCCGCATTTTTGAAAATGCCACATTCGGCCATGATGTCTTCAGGTGGGAATTGGAAATTGAGAATGCCACCAAAGAGCGCTTTTTCTTGTTCGCGTTCATGACGCAAACCTGGAGTTTCAATCCACTTGTTTTTATAACGAGCTGTACCGTTTTCTAAATACACAGCGTGAATCATTCCGTCACCATCGAACCAGTGGTAACGACCCATTGGGGCGAACTGTGGGTTTGCGCCATTGCGCATGTACACGCCAGTGAG
This sequence comes from Bifidobacterium breve, assembly GCA_945886445.1. GTDB lineage: Bacteria > Actinomycetota > Acidimicrobiia > Acidimicrobiales > Ilumatobacteraceae > F1-20-MAGs119. Next base: position 7,155 of record CAMCZG010000013.1, read on the forward strand.
TGCGGCAGGAATTTCACCGGTGACACGTAAGTTGGCTTCGTTCACCTCGTCAAAGACGGGTCCGTATGCTCCACGAAGGAAGGGGCTGTAGTCGGCAAAGGGTTGTGATTCAAGTGCGGTCATAGAGAGATATTAGACGGAAATGATGAGGTGGGCTACCAGCAGGTAGAGCCGAAACGGTACGGTGGAAGCGATGTCGCAAGCGCAGAGCCACAAACAAGACGGCCCTGCTATCGCAGAGGGCTGGAAACTCTTACGCAATGTGTTGCGCGAACAGCGTAAAGGTTTGATGCAGGGTGTGGTCATTGGCCTCATGTGGAGCGCGGGAAAGGTTGCGATTCCGCAACTTTTCAAACTGGGGGTCGACCGAGGTATTGAACAAGATGGTTCACTTCTGTTGTGGGCGGGGGCAATTACCTGTGTAGGCGTCGTCGCAGGTGTTTTTTCTGCGTGGCGCAGGTGGATTGGCTTTCGCGAAAGTAGATGGACGGAGAGTTCGCTACGCGAGCGCCTCTTTACACACCTCCAAGGGCTGCATATTGGGTATCACGACATGGCCCAAACGGGGCAACTCATGAGTCGTGCGTCAAGCGACCTTGGTCAAATTCAAGGTTTTGTTGTGATGATTCCGCTCACCATTTCCAATGTCGCCATGGTGGCTGCAGTGATGGTCATTCTCCTCTCCAGCCAGCCGATGCTTGCTGTCATTGCGCTCGCACCTTTGCCTTTCGTCAACCTGGCCGCTCGACGTTTTTCGAACAGCATTCATCCAGCAATTCTTGCCGTGCAGGCAGAGCAAGCAGAACTTGCCAACGTTGTTGAAGAAAGTGTGTCGGGTATTCGTGTTGTGAAGGGCTTTGGTGCCGAAGCAACACAAATGCGGAAGTTAGAAAAAGAAGCGAACGATATTCGTGGCGTGTCGCTAGGTGCAGCCAAAATTCGCAGCAAATTCTTGCCAGGCATCGACCTCTTGCCCTCCGTTGGCCTCATTGCTGTTCTGGGCATTGGCGGCCATCGTGTCATTAACGGTCAAATGAGCGTGGGCGATCTTGTTGCATTCAATACGTATCTCACCATGCTCATCTGGCCATTGCGCAATATTGGTATGACGGTGGCTTTTGGCCAACGTGCAGCTGCCGCACTCATGCGCGTCAATGAAGTGCTCTCTACAGAACCCGCCGTTGCCGACCCACCAAAACCACAAGCACTTCCCAGTAGAACAAGCTCGGCATTTACTGGTGCGGTGACGTTCTCTGACGTGTCGTTTGGTTATTCCGCCGAGCACGAAGTACTCAATCATTTGGACCTCGTCATCCAGCCCGGTGAGTCGGTGGCCATTGTCGGTGCAACGGGCAGCGGGAAGAGTACTTTGGCGCGGTTATTGCTGCGTTTTTACGACACCTCATCGGGCGGCATCACACTCGATGGCATCGATATTCGCCAGCTACGTTTGTCTGAGTTGCGTCGTGCTGTTGCAGTGGTATTCGAAGATACTTTGCTGTTCCACGACACTGTTGCTGCCAATATTGCATTTGCAGAACCCAATGCCCATCAAGATCGTATTGAGGCGGCAGCTCGTCTTGCTGGTGCACACGATTTCATCTTGGAACTTCCCGATGGGTACAACACTGTTCTGGGTGAGCGCGGATACTCGCTCTCGGGTGGGCAACGTCAACGTATTGCCATTGCGCGTGCCATTGTGGCCGACCCTCGTGTACTGGTGCTTGACGATGCAACATCGGCAGTAGACCCCGCCAAAGAAAATGAAATTCGTGAGGCCATGACCACGGTCATGCGCGGTCGTACCACTTTGGTTATTGCACATCGGCCAGCAACTATTGCACTTGCTAGCAAAGTGGCATTGCTCGACGAAGGTCGCATTGTTGCCTTTGGCGAGCACTCGCACTTACTTGCTACGAATGCGAAGTATGGCGAAGTTCTTGCTGCGCAGGAGAAAAATATTGCCTCACTCACTGGCACAACGGCAGGCGACTAACAGTGTGGGGCGGCGGAGCAGTTTCGGCAGAAGATCGTGTGTCGCGCGACGAAGCGCGCAATCTCTTGCGTCGAACATTTGCTATGGCAGAACCTTTTCGCAAAACAATGCTGGCGGCACTCGCGTGCGTTATTGCAGTTACTTTGTGCACGTTGGCTGGCCCCGTATTGGTACGTCATGGCATTGATGCAGGAATACGGGCAAAAAATACACGCTCGCTCAATTTTTCTGTTATTGCATACATTGCGGTGACCTGTATTGCATATTGCTTTGGTCGTGCTCAATACATTTTCATTAACCGAGCCGGCGAGAACCTTTTGCGCGTCTTGCGTTTACGTGTTTTTTCCCAAATGCAAAAACAGTCAATGGCGTTCTACGACAGAGAGAAAGCTGGAGTTCTTGTAGCGCGCATGACCGCCGACATTGAAAGTATGAGTGAATTAGTGCAGTGGGGTTTACTTCAGTTCATCTCTGCTGGGTTCCTTCTCTTTCTTGCAGTCATTTTGCTCTTCACGTTGTCGTGGCAACTCACCATTGTGGCTTTACTGGTGATGCCGGTCATTTTTATCGCTTCCATTAAATTTCAGCGTGATTCCAATAAGGCGTATCTCGATGTGCGAGAACGAGTTGGTGCAAACCTCTCCGCTTTGCAAGAAGGCATTGCCGGAGTGAGAGTCATTCAGGCTTATGCCCGTGAAGAAGAACAGGTACGGCGCTTTCGTGCGTCGAATGACGCTCTATATAAAAGTCATATGCACAGCGTGAAAGTGAGCATGTGGTATTTCGGACTCGTTGAGTTCTGCGGCATTTTTGCTTCGGCGCTCATTGTGGGTATGGGCGGATGGCTGGTGCACAGGGGAAGTGTGTCAGTAGGAACAGTGGTGGCATTTGTACTGCTTCTTGCCAACTTGTTCGACCCTGTACAACAGTTGTCGCAGTTATATAACACCATGCAATCTGCCGGCGCTGCGTTGAAAAAGTTATACGGCATTATGGATGCAGTGCCCGAAGTAGATGAATCTATTGGCGCTGTTGATTTACCAGAGCACGGCGACCTAGTGGTGAGTGGCGCAACTTTTACTTATGCAGCAGGAGTCCAACATGCGCTGCACAATGTTTCTATTACAGTGCCCAATGGCAAACGACTCGCGTTAGTGGGGCCCACAGGTGCTGGTAAGTCAACATTGGCAAAGTTGATGGCGCGGTTGTACGACCCCAATGAAGGTTCTATTTCATATGGTGGAGTGAACTTGCGCGACGCAACAATGCAATCATTGCGCGAACGCATTGTGGTGGTGCCTCAAGAAGGTTTTCTCTTCAATGGAACCATTCGTGAAAATTTGCGTATTGCAAAAAGTGATGCCACCGATGCAGAGATCGATAGAGCATTACAGGCGTTGGGTGTGTTCGAGCGATTCATGGCGTTTCCGCAAGGTCTTGACACCGAAGTACACGAGCGCGGGTCGCGGTTGTCTGCTGGGGAGCGACAACTTGTCTCTCTTGCGCGCGCAGCCCTTGTAGACCCTGCTGTGCTCGTGCTCGACGAAGCAACGTCGAACCTCGACCCAGGCACGGAAAAAGATGTTGAAGCGGCGTTAGAAGCGTTAATGCAGGGGCGCAGCGTAGTTGTTGTTGCGCACCGCCTGACCACTGTGCAGCGAGCCGACGCTATTGGTGTTGTTGACCATGCTGAGCTTGTGGAATGGGGAACGCATAGCGAACTGGTGCAGAAGAACGGCAAATATACCTTGCTCGTTAACGCCTGGAACGCGAGTCAGCCGACGCGTTAGAAATTTGTGGGAGGGGCTGGTGGCCCAAAACGGTTAGTTGATGCATCGCCAGGCTGCGCCCAAAAAATAATGTTTCCAATTGGGAGAAGAATCCACCAGCCGCTTTTGTTCACGTCATGCATGCGTCGAATGCCGAACATTATTTGAGGTAGAACAAGGGCGGTAGAGACGATGTTTCCCGCGCTTGCATTAGCGGCTGATACGAGGTACTGCGCAACGATGGTGAAAAGGATCCACCACCAAAAATCGCCACGTCGAGCACGACCTTTGTAATTGACATAGTTGAAAAAACCAAGTTTGACAGCAGTAACAATAGGCATGAGGCAAATTTAGCGGGCGACGAAGTACTTTGCGCGAGGATGATGGCAAATGATTGCTGAAGTTGTTTGTTCGGGCTGGTATTGCCAACCGGTTTCTTCGCTCACTTCAATACCAAGTCGACCAGCCTCAAGAAGCGCAGCCACAGTTGCGTTGTCTTCAAGATCTGGGCAAGCGGGGTAGCCCCATGAATAACGTCCACTGCGGTACTGCTGGCGAAAGAGGCCGTGCAGCGACGGGCCATCTTCATCGACAAAGCCCCATTCGGTACGAATGCGATGGTGCCAATATTCGGCGAGCGCTTCAGCCATTTCAACGCCAAGGCCGTGCAAGATGAGATAGTCCTGATACTTGTTCTGTTCAAACAATTCAGCTGCCATTTCACTTACTGCATTTCCCATGGTCACAATGTGGAACGCTGCGTAGTCTTTCTCGCCCGACTCAACACTGCGAAAGAAGTCGGCAATGCAGAGGAAGGGTTCTTCGCGTTGGCGTGGGTAGTGGAAGCGACACTGTTCGGTGGTGCGAGTGTCGTCGGCGTACACCACAAGGTCGGTGCCGTCGGCATTGACAGGGAAGTAGCCGTAGACCACCTGCGGTAGCAGCACGCCACTGGTTTTGGCATTGCTCAACTGTTCGCGCAGAAGAGGACGCAAGCGATCTTTAAATTGCTCATCGGTTTCGCCGTTTTCGGGGCGGAACTGCCACTGGTTGCGAAAGATTGCTGTTTCGTTGATGTAGGCAGCAATATCGTCAATTGCTAAACCTTTCACCACTTTTGAACCAAGGAATGGCGGGGCGAACACGTGGTTGTCGGTAGCAACATCTGGCGAGCGATGCGGTAACTCAACCTCTACGCGTTCTGCTTTATTGCGATCGGGAAGAACGCGACCACTGGGAATGCGACCGAAATCGGGGTCAACGACACCGTCACGCTTAATCGACATAATTTTGTCGAGCGTGTAGAGGCCCTCAAATGCATCACGACCGTAGAACACGCGACCGTCGTAGATCTCGCGAAGATCTTTTTCTACATACGTGCGCGTGAGGGCGGCGCCGCCCAAAATGACTGGAATTTCAGATAGCCCAACAGCATTCAGCTCTTGCAAGTTTTCGCGCATGATGAGCGTGCTCTTCACGAGCAACCCACTCATACCGAGGGCGTCGGCGTTTACTTCTTGAACTTTGGCAATCATGTCGGCAATAGACACCTTGATGCCCATGTTCACCACTTCATAGCCGTTGTTGGTGCAAATGATGTCGACCAAGTTCTTGCCAATGTCGTGCACGTCACCTTTTACAGTGGCGAGAACAAGGCGACCCTTTGAAGTTTGACCATCAATTTTTTCCATAAATGGTTCAAGGTGGGCAACTGCAGTTTTCATTGTTTCCGCACTTTGCAAAACAAATGGCAATTGCATTTGACCAGAACCAAAAAGTTCTCCAACAACTTTCATGCCTTCAAGAAGGATGTTGTTAATAATGTCGAGCGGTGGGATGCCTTGTGTCATGGCAGTGTTGAGGTCGTCGGTGAGGCCGTCGCGTTCAGCATCAATAATGCGTTGCTTCAAAATGCGCTCAAGTGTCCAGTCGCTGCGGTCTTCTTTGACTGCATCAACCGACTTCACATCTTCAAAGAGGCGCAGTAGAACATTCAGTGCGTTTTCGCCATTGATTTCTTCGTCATAGATGAGAGCACGACACACTTCTTTTTGTTCTTCAGGAATGCGCGAGAGTGGCAAAATTTTGCTGGCATGAACAATTGCCGAGTCGAGGCCAATTGACGTGCATTCGGCAAGAAAGACGCTGTTCAGCACCTGGCGCAGAGCCGGCTTCAAACCAAAGCTGACGTTCGACAAACCAAGTGTGGTGAAAGCGCCAGGAATTTCTTCTTTAATGCGGCGAATGGCGTCCATTGTTGCCAAACCGTCGCGACGCAGGTCTTTATCGCCGGTGCCAATAGGGAAGGTAAGGGCATCGAAGATGAGATCGGATGAACGAAGGCCATAGCGCTCGGTCGCAATTTTGTTCAGACGATGCGCTACTTCCATTTTCCATTCAACGTCACGTGCTTGACCGCGTTCGTCAATGAGCAAACAAATAACTGCGCACCCGTAGTCGCGGGCAAGGGTAAAGACGCGGTCGAGTCGGCTGCCTGGCTCTTCTCCGTCTTCTAGGTTGGCAGAGTTCAAAACACCGCGGCCGCCATTGTGTAGGAGGCCCGCTTCCATGACCTGGGGTTCTGTGCTGTCGAATACCAACGGAACGCTTACTTGTGAACCGAATCTGCTGGCGATGGAATTCATGTCGATGACGCCATCGCGGCCTACATAGTCAACACAGACGTCAATAACGTGTGCACCCTCACGTATTTGCTCGGCGCCCATTTTGGTGCAACCGTCCCAGTCGGCTTCAAGCATGAGGTCGCGAAATGCTCGTGAACCATTGGTGTTGGTGCGTTCTCCAATAATGAGAAATGAATTGTCTTGAATAATGGGTACCGATGAATACAAAGAGGTAAGTGCAGGCTCAAAGTTGTAATTGCGTGGAGCAGGTGTGAGGTCGCGTACTGCTTCTACAACCTGGCGCAGGTGCTCTGGGGTGGTGCCACAGCAACCGCCCACAATGCCAATGCCCAAATCTTCCACGTGGTGCTTGTGATACGAAGCGAGCTCAGGTGGTGTGAGGTCGTAATGCGTGCGACCATTGAGAACACTTGGTAAACCAGCGTTCGGCAAAACTGAAATAGGAATAGGTGAGTGTTGCGAGAGGTGACGCAGGTGCTCTTGCATTTCAGCGGGGCCAGTTGCACAGTTAATGCCAATGACATCGGGGCGCATTGCTTCTAATGCAACTAATGCAGCCCCAATTTCAGTGCCCACCAACATGCGTCCGGTTGTTTCCATGGTGACTTGCACCTGAATAGGAATTTCGCGGCCCACAATTTTCATTGCTTGTCGGCATGCTTGCATCGCAGCTTTAATTTGCAACAGGTCCATGCAAGTTTCAATAAGGAAAAGGTCTGATCCTCCATCGAGAAGTCCGCGCGCTTGTTCTACATACGAGTCGCGCAGTTCGGCAAAGCCAATGTGCCCGAGGCTCGGCAGTTTGGTTCCGGGGCCCATTGACCCTGCAACAAATCGCGTACGCCCGTCGGCTTCGTAGCTGCTTGCCACCTCGCGCGCGAGTGACGCAGCTACGACGTTGAGTTCGTATGACTTTTCAGGAATTGCGTACTCGGTGAGAACAGTAGAGAAAGATCCGAAGCTTGCCGTTTCAATTGCGTCAACACCGACCTTGAGAAAGGCGTCGTGCATAGAACGAATGACGTCGGGTCGAGTGAGGCACAGCATCTCGTTGCAACCTTCTAGAGCTGCACCGCCAAAATCGTCTGGGCCAAGATCAAGATCTTGCACAAAGGTGCCAAAGGCACCGTCAAACACAATGACGCGGTCGTTCACGGCTTGAAGGTAAGTCTGTCTTTTCATGTTCCTTACAAGTTATCGGCACAGGATCAGGTGCTAGTAACTCTCCCGCACTAACGTTGTTATTAATGGCACGCGAACCGATCTATACACGTGATGGCGACGATGGCACTACAGGCCTCTTTTACGGAGGCAGAGTGCCTAAAGACTCTGCATTGCCGCGCGCCTATGGCACCGTCGACGAGGCGCAGGCCGTGTTGGGGCTTGCTCGTAGTGCTGCAGTGAACAACGCGGGTGATGCCCGTTCACAAGAAGTAGTCACGATGCTCGAGCCGTTTATGCGCGACTTATGGGTGCTCATGGCTGAACTGGCTACTTTGCCAGAGAATCGCCACAAGCTAGTGCCTGAAAAGTCGTGCGTGTCAGCAGAGATGGTGACCAACATGGAACAACTCATCGACAAGCTCGATACGCAATTTGAACACCCCACAGAGTTTGTTGTTCCTGGCGAGCACCCTGTGTCGGCATGGCTCGATCTTGCGCGCACCGTTGTGCGTCGTGCAGAACGTCATTCGCTTGCTGCTGCTCCAGCTCCGTCGCATGTAGTGCCATACCTGAATCGCATGTCCGACCTGCTGTGGACCATGGCACGTTGGCAAGAGGGTACGAGTCGCCCTGTACGCAGCGTTTAGACTGCTTATGTGACAATTCAATTCAGCGTTTCCACATCATCTCGTGTTCAAGCCAGTGCCGTTGGCGTGCCAGTTGGCTCCGATGGTCCAGTGTCGTCAAAAGTTGGGTTGAATCGCAAACAACTCAGTGAGCGAGGTTTCGAAGGCAGAGTTGGCCAAACTCTGGTGTTGAACGGTTTGGGTGGCGCTTCTGTGGTTGTGGCCATTGGTGTTGGCGCTGGAAATTCTTTAACCCCAAACGATGCTCGTAAAGCTGCAGCAGCCTTTGCGCGTGCCGCTGGAAAAGTTGAGAGCCTGGCTACAACCCTTGCCGGTGTTGGCCGTGGAAACAAGGCAAATATTGCGCAAGCCGTAGTTGAAGGAATTCAGCTGGCAACACATCGCTACTGCGCGCTCAAGAGCGATAAGAATTTTGCATCGCCCTTGCGTGAAGTGGTGCTTGTGTCAACTGCCGAAAATGCAGCAGCAATTTCACGAGGCGTGAAAAATGGTGCTGTTGTCGCCAATGCAGTGTGCATGGCACGCGATTTGGCAAACACTCCACCTGCGTATCTCACCGCTCGTCACTTCGCCGACAAAGCAGTAGAAATTGCGGCACAAACTGGCCTCGAAATAACGGTGTACAACAAAGAAGAACTTCTTCAAATGGGTTGTGGCGGCATGATTGGTGTGAACCAAGGAAGTGTTGAACCACCACGCATGGTGAAACTGTCGTACAACCCCAAAGGCGCTGGCAAAAAGCAACATGTTGTGCTTGTTGGCAAAGGCGTCATGTACGACTCGGGTGGAATCAGCTTGAAGCCGTCCGACCCATCGCATGCGGTCATGAAGATGGACATGAGTGGAGCAGCAGCAGTGCTCGCCACCATGAGCACGCTTGGTGCACTGAAGTGTGCAACTCGCGTAACCGCATTTCTCATGTGCACCGACAACATGCCCTCAGGCAGTGCGCTCAAACTTGGCGATGTCCTTACCATGCGCAATGGCAAAACCGTAGAAATTCACAACACCGATGCCGAGGGACGCCTCATTTTGGCCGATGGGCTCTCGCTCGCTGCTGAACTCAAGCCGTCGGCCATTATCAACATTGCAACTCTGACCGGAGCCTGCTTGGTTGCACTCGGAGAAAAAGTTGCTGGAGTTTTAGGTACCAATGACAAACTCATTTCCCAATTAGAAGATGCAGCGGCTCGAGTAGACGAACCCATTTGGCAGCTCCCGTTAGTGAAGGAGTACCGACGCTTGCTCGACTCAACAGTTGCCGATATGCGCAATATTGGTGGGCCAGCAGGCGGAACCATTACCGCAGGCTTGTTTTTGAGTGAGTTTGTGGGCAACACACCATGGGCGCATCTCGATATTGCGGGCCCAATGAAAGTTGATGGCGACGATGGTTGGATGCAAAGAGGCGCAACAGCTTTTGGTACGCGTCTACTTATTGAAACTGTCACCAGTTTTAAAGCTGTCTAACTTGTTGCGCTGGTAAGCCACAAAGCGTGGGTCTCACGCAAGTGTTGTGGCAGTCGTTGAACATGTCGTGCCGATAATGCAGGAATACGTGTTCGTACGGCTAGGCCATAAGAATATTTTTGTGCAACGCCAAACATGACGAGTCGGTCGATGCCGCGCGTAAAGGGGCATTCTTTGTCGGTGCGGTAGTTCAACCCGAGAGCAGCTGCAGTTTCTGGCAAATTGAGTTCGTACCCGTCGGGGTAGTGGTCGAACCCACTCGCTAAACGGCGCAAAAGCCACGTGGAAGTAGGGCCGAGTATGCCAAGCCAATAGTGCTCTACATAGTCACTGCGTACCTCAAAGCCAGTGGAATCGACCACGGGGTCAAGCCATGGGTACACCACCAGTGTTTCGGAATCGTATAGAACAGTCGCTCTTGAGTTCATGCCTACGTGTGTGCATTAGGTAGCACTTGGTGACAGAAATTGTCTGTTGCGGTGAAGAGCGTCAGAATGGTCACATGACGCAAGATCTGCCCACGCTCGCCCAAGAGATGTTGGCGGGCGCGCAGCGTGTCACTGTGCTCACAGGCGCGGGTATTTCTACCGACTCGGGTATTCCCGATTTTCGTGGCCCGAACGGAGTGTGGACGCGCAACCCTGCTGCTGAAAAAGTGGCAACACTGAAGCACTACCTAGAAGACGAAGAGATTCGCAAAATTGCGTGGCAAAATCGACTCGTTTCGCCGGCGTGGAATGCGCAGCCAAACCCGGGGCACCGGGCACTTGTGCAACTTGAGCAACTAGGAAAAATGCACGGACTCATTACGCAAAACATTGACGAACTTCATCAGCGTGCAGGAAATTCGCCCGACCTTGTTATTGAAGTGCATGGAACGATGTTTCGTACCGCGTGTTGGAGCTGTCAAGAACGACTTCCTATGGAGCACGCCATTGAACGTGTGCGTAACGGCGAGGAAGATCCACAGTGTTTGTCGTGTGGCGGAATTCTGAAAAGTGACACCATTAGTTTCGGCCAAGCACTTGTTCCTGAAGTCATCGCACGCGCCATGCAGGTGAGCGAAGAGTGCGATGTGTTTATTGCTGTTGGCTCCACTTTGTCGGTATTCCCGGCTGCCAATGCCGTACCTCGGGCAAAAGCAGCAGGAGCAAAAATCATCATTGTGAACGGCGTACCCACCGAAATGGATCGCTATGCCGATGCGGTGTTGTTGGGCGATATCAGCGTTCTTTTGCCGCAATTGGTGACTTTGCCGGGCTGAGGACACCCCCGAGCCGAAACCCGACCAATCAGGTAGCATTTAGGCATGGCTACATTTCGTGAACTTCTGTCGAAGGCAAAAGCACAAATCATCGAGGTCGACACGGCCGAAGCGCAAAAGCGCATTCAGGCTGGCGGAGTCATTGTGCTCGACGTTCGTGAGCCAGACGAGTTTGACCAAGGTGCACTGCCTGACGTGTTGCACATTCCGCGCGGGCACTTAGAAGCACAAATTGAAGGCAAGATCATCGACAAGAGCGCACCTGTTGTGGTGTATTGCGCCGGTGGAATACGTAGTGCATTTGCTGCGCAAACTTTGACCGAAATGGGATACGTCAATGTTGTTTCCATGGACGGCGGGTTCGGCAAATGGAAAGACGAAGGTCGTACTTGGAAGCTTCCTGTCACGCTCACCCCTGAACAGCGCAATCGATACCAACGTCATTTGTCGTTGCCAGAAGTTGGGGTAGAAGGCCAAGCAAAGTTGCTTGGCGCAAAAGTGCTCATGCTCGGTGCCGGAGGGCTTGGTTCACCGGCTGCCTTGTACCTTGCGGCCGCAGGCGTAGGAACAATTGGCATCATCGACATGGACGTGGTGGATGCATCAAACTTGCAGCGCCAAATTTTGCACAACCTCGACCGCATTGGCGATCGCAAAGTAGATAGTGCAAAAAAAACACTCACACTCATGAACCCCGATGTCAACGTGGTTACCTACGACACACGCCTCGATGCAAGCAACATCATGGACATCATCAGTGGCTACGACGTCATTGTTGACGGCGCCGACAACTTCCCAAGCCGCTACTTATTGAACGATGCGAGTGTGAAGTTGGGCATTCCCGTTGTGCACGGTTCCATTTTCCGCTTTGAAGGAATGGTCAGCGTTTTCCACCCCCTCGAAGGCCCTACCTACCGCGACATGGTTCCCGAACCACCTCCAGCAGAATTTGCGCCAAGTTGTGCAGAAGCTGGCGTTCTCGGAGTGCTGCCAGGCATCATCGGTTCTATTCAAGCACTCGAGACAATCAAGGTTATTTTGAATCTTGGTGAGCCACTCATTGGTCGCATTCTTGCGATCGACACCACCGAGATGATTTTCCGCACGTTTAAGTTGCGTGCTGACCCATCGAACCCTGTGACCTATGCCAACCGCGACCTCATTCAGGTACGAGACCTCGAAGGACTCTGCGGCCCACAAATGGCTCACTAGGCTGGCAGGGTGCCTGTACGCCCCCGTCATATAGCCATCGTTGGTGCCGGATTCTCAGGTGCGGTCATCGCCCGTGAACTAGCAGAAGCCGGTCATCGTGTCGACGTGTTCGACTCGCGATCACATGTTGCTGGCAATTGCCACACTGAACGTCAAGACGACGACGTAATGGTTCATGTTTATGGGCCTCATATTTTCCACACCGCACATGAACACGTGTGGGAATACATGAATCGTTTCGGCACCATGATGCCGTACAACCACAAGGTGAAAGCCACCACGCAAGGAAAAGTATTTTCATTGCCGGTGAACTTGCTCACCATCAATCAATTTTTCGGCAAAACGTTTACGCCAGCGCAAGCGGAAGCATTTATTACTTCAATAGGTGACCAAAGCATTACCGACCCACAATCGTTTCGCGACCAAGGTCTGCGGTTTGTTGGCCCAGACTTGTATGCGGCATTTTTCGACGGATACACCCGCAAGCAGTGGGGTGTCGACCCTGTGGAGTTGCCGGCAAGCATTTTGGCGCGGTTGCCAGTGCGTTTTAACTACGACGATTCGTATTTCAACCATCCGTATCAGGCCATTCCGCGCGATGGATACACGCCAATTGTGGCCAATATTCTCGACCACCCCGGCATTACGGTCACCCTCGGTGTGGTGAAGTCGCGTGCCGATCTTGAAGCCGCCGACCATGTGGTGTGGAGTGGCCCTATCGATGCATATTTCGGTTTCGAGCATGGTCGCCTGGGTTATCGCACGCTCGATTTCGAACGCCAAGTGCATGATGGAGACTTCCAAGGGTGTGCAGTCATGAACTATGGCGACCCCAATGTGCCGTACACGCGTATTACCGAGCACAAGTATTTTGCGCCATGGGAAACGCATCAAAAAACTGTGACCTATCACGAATACAGTCGACTCGCTGACCCCAACGACGTGCCGTATTACCCCATTCGCTTGGTGAAAGAAAAGGGTCAACTGCAGCAATATGTGCACGAAGTGGGGAAGTTGAGCAACATCACCTTCGCGGGTCGCTTGGGAACATATCGTTATCTCGATATGGACGTCACAATTCACGAAGCACTTGGCGCAGTGCGGGCATTGCTCACTGCGTGGGAAAATGACACTGCAGCATCGCCCTTTTCGGTGGATCCACTCTGATGTTTAGTGCCGTATTTCCCGACGTCAACTTGTTGCACCGTATTTTGCCAGCGCGGGCCGACACGCTTGAGCCACCGCTGTACGAGCGCATTGCGGGCAACGTACAAAGTTTCGATACATACTTTGGGGTATTTCCAGCAGCGCGCTGGCGGCGCAAATCGGCTGTTAATGCGCTACATGCAGTTCTTGAAGTATCGGGGCCGTGCGAAATTGAAGTAGTTGCTGTGAAGCGCCTCAAAGAGAGCATTGTTCTTACGCATGTTGCGCAACGTGCCGGTGTCGTCAACCTACGTGTGTGTGATTTGCAAGATACAACGGTCGATTCCTACTACATCAGTGTGCGTCGCAGCAACGACAACGGTGGTCGTTTGCTCAGTGGTGGGTGGTATTCAGGCCTTGCCCCTTTGCGCGAAGTGCGTATGAATGCGGTCATCACAACCTTTAACCGTCAACCTTATGTTCTTGCAAACATTGAGCGCATGCGTCAACTCATCACTGAAGTGCCAAGTATCGAACAGGCTTTCCGTGCCACCATTGTCGACAATGGGCGCAACTTGGAAGTACCAGCAAGTGCAGGCATGAGCCCAACACTCATTCCCAACCCCAACTTGGGTGGTGCAGGTGGTTTTGCTCGCGGTCTCATCCATGCGCGCAACGACGAGTGGACTACCCACGTGTTGTTTATGGACGACGATATTTCACTTGAAGTGGAATCTTTGGTACGTACCATTGCAATGTTCCGCTACGCCACCGACGACAAGTTGTGTATTCATGGCGCCATGATCTCAGAAGAAATTCCTTGGATGCAGTTTGAAGCCGGCGCGCACTACGCATGGCGATACACGTATCCATTGCGCGCAATTGGCCGCGAAGACGACCTGCGTGATCGCATTACGGTGCTGGCCGACGAGCTAGAGCCGAAGTTTGAATACACGGCATGGTGGTACACCGCGTTCCCTATTGCAGTAGGAAAAGAAAACCCTGTACCAGTATTTGTGCGAGGCGACGACGTTGCCTATGGGCTTATGCACACTGGTGAACACAGCATCACCATGAAAGGTGTTGCTGTATGGCACGCCGACTTCGCCCTGAAAAATGGCCCGATGACTTTGTATTACGAAACACGCAACATGTTGTTGGTGGAAACCTTGGTCTACGACCAGCACAAGTGGTATCACACCGCATATCGCACGTTGTCGTTTGGCTTCCGCAATATTTTCTCACTGCGCTATGCCAGCTTGGAATACATGCTCAAAGGCCTCGATCATTATTTGGAAGGCCCCGACTTCTGGCGCAATGTTGACCACGCTGCAATGCACGATGAAGTGCGTGTGTGCCCCGAAGAAAAAGCTGGGCCATTGAGTGCTGAACTCGGGGCCATTCAAATTCCGCCTGGTATTCCGAAGCCCATTCGCCTCATTGGCTTTATTGCTGCAGTTCCACTCGTTGGCGGTTACATACTGCCGCAGTGGATGCGTACGAAAAAGATGGGTGTTGCGCCCATCAACTCACGTGCAGTTGGCTTAGCTACTCGGCGAAACAGTATTTTGCATCGCCATCCACGCCTCGACGAGGGTTACGTGCTGGTGCGCGACACGCCACGTTTCTGGCGCGATATGAAAGCTTTGCGTGTGTCGCTTATGCGTTTACGCCGCGACTATCCACGCTTGAAGCGTGAATACCGCGCGTATTACCCCGAAATGGTCAGCGATGAAGCGTGGGCAAAACGTTTCGGCGTGTCTATAGACGATCTGCGGTCGTCATCAACGCCATCCAAGTAGCCCTATTGACGTTGCCGTTAGCGGGCAACTTTGCACGCTGTTGGAATTGCTTCACGTAGTAAACAGTGGGGCCGTCGTAATAGCCAGAAGTTTTCAATGTAATTTTGAGCACCCGGTTGAGCGTTGCTTGCAGAACTTTCACCGATGGATGCTGCGTGCCGAGACGTAGAACAGATGAGCGTGGCTTTTTGTCGAGGCCGAGGCTTTTCCACACATCAATGTCAACAATGCCATCAACGGGTAGAGCCATAGCTGTTTCGTATCTCATGACGAGTGACTTCGTGCTCTTACCGAAAATACCATCGGTGGGAATAGCTTTTTTCTTCAGTTTGAAAGCGGTGTTGAGCGACTTTTGTACCAATTTCACCATGTCGCCTTTTTGGTTGGTGCGCAGTGGTAATCCAACGACCACATCGGGAGCACCCGGCGTTTGGGGGAGCAGACCCTGAGTGCGTAGTGCATCTAGTTGAGCACGAATGTACAAAGCGAATTCTGTTTTGCCCGTTGCAGTGAGATGAATATTGTCATTTTTTACAAACCAGCGCCACTTCGGAGTATCAGAGGTGTACGTATTCCAATCGAGCAAGGTGACATTTGAATGTGTTGCGGCAATGTTGGCTAACGCCGCATTTGAAACTTCAAACCCTGCGGTGGTGCGGCGCGTAGACATGTTGATAAAAATAATTCTTTGTACACCTTTGGCAGTAAGAGCAGCAACCACTTGGTCGGCTTCTGTGCCAAATGTACTGGGCGCATCGTTGTAACCCAGTTCAATAACAGCAATTGCTGGTGTTTTATCTGCGGGTAACGAGTTGATGATGGTAATTCCATCGGGTGTTCCCACACATGAGGCGCCAATAAGGCAACGTGAACTTAATGCCTGGTAATCAACATTGGGGTAAGCCGGGCGAACAACGCTATTGAATTCAGCAGTAATGCTTTCGCCAACAGAGTCGCCAATAAACAACATGGGTCCGACCACGGTTGATGTTGGTGTAGAGCCATAAATGGCTGTGGTTTCATACCATGGTGAGCGCAAGCTAAATGCCGACTTGAAATCCCATCCGCTCACACTCACTACGCCCGCTGTGCCAGAAATAGTCACTTTGGTTGCGTAGCCATTCCAATCGCTTCCCAGCCCGTCGTGAGTGGTGACAACAGAGAGGAGCACACCAATGGTGGGGTATTTCTTTTGAATGCTTTGTGCATCAATGACCGCACTCCAGTTCAAGTCTGATGAGTCGGCAGCAATATCACCTTCATCTATCTGCATAGGGAATGTTGTTCCAGCTGTGCGGCCACCGTTCGAAGAGGTGAACTCGGTGCTGACCACGCCACCTTTTGCGGTGCGCAAAATAAAACCGCTGGTATCGCTAATGGCGGTATTCGTACGAATGTCTTCTATGACCACAATGGGTCTGCCCGTTTTTTCACGTAGTGCTGCACCGCCGTAGACCTGGCACGACTGTGTGTCGCAGGTTTTTGCGTAGCTATAGCGCTTTTGGCCAAGTGAATATGAGCGAGCAGCAACTGCCTGCGCGCGTAACGCGTTCATTCCGGCTCCACCTGCGAGGTCGCCCCATGCTGCAGGAGATTCGCGAGGAACTACTCCACGTAAATAGTCGTCAAGCTTCAGGAGGTTCACGGTGCGATTTTCTTTGTCGGTTCCATTCACGGCACGAATGGTTCCGCGGTAGTAACGAGTGGAACCTGCTGGTTCGCACACGCCAATTGCATCGTTCGGCATCACTGCTGCAGACGCATCGTTGCTGAGAGTTGTTGAAACATTTGTTGGGCCAGCGATGTCGGTAACTAGCACAAACTTATTTGTAACCGGGTCAGACTGTTCAGCAACACATGTTGGGGTGGTGCTTCCCCACACACGGTAAGTGCCCACAGTGCCGGCAATTTCGCGCACCACCAGGGCTGCCCATTTGCGATCTGGTACGGGGTCGTTTTCGAGGAGCAGGGAAGCGTTTTCTGACACCATTGCTGTTTGCTTGTTGTCAAGCGTCGTGAGTCGCACGCTCATGACGCCGTTAGGGGTGAGACCTGCGTCTGCGTCGGTGAGTGGCGACAACGTGGTGCCGCCATAATAGAAGTCGAGAATTTCTTGCCAGGTTTTGTTATATGTGGTGGCCCAGCCAAGTGCGCCGTACTGGCTCATGCCTCGTCCATGTCCATTTCCTTTGCCGTTCACCAAAATAGATGCAGGGGGTTGGCCAGCCATATCTTCCGCGGCGCTAGGGCCTGTTGTTGTGATGAGTACAACGGAGCTCAAAGTTATTGCCGTCATAATGATGCGACGAAGTTGAGTTGAGGACGCGTGGAACATGTTCCTCCATAGGGTAGTTGTGCCGACATGATGATTATCGGCAGTTACCCCCTCCCCCTTAAGTGTTCTCGGCGCCGTATGTCACGTTTATCGCGACATTTTGCGCCGAGAAAGCTTTTCCCAGGCGTGCTGCGACGAGTTTTGGCTCAAATGAAATTTGGCGGAAAGAAAAACGCCACACCGTGTATCCCAATGATTGTAAATCTGCATCGCGGAGGCGGTCATTTTCAAAAGCATCTCGAGTTGATCCGTGATAGGTGAAACCATCACATTCCACAATTGCTCGAAATTGCTGCCACAGAAAATCAACCCGGTAGTTACCGACTTGGGCTTGGAATTCAAACGGAGGCAATTTGTTCATGAAACACAGAGACAGCATTTTCGCTTCCAGGACACTTTCTGGTTGCTCGGTGTCTAGATCCCATTTATTGAGCAGATTTTTGAGTTGTGTGATGCCGGGGCGACCTTGCTTTGCATGAAGAAACAGCTGTCGCCAAGCTGAGTGAATGGTGAATTGATCGGCAACTAAAAAATGTTCTAATACGCGGTGCGCAAGCCCGGGGTTCCACGCGCACGTATCTAGCAACGTGCGAAATGGTGAAGTGGAGGGTATTCCTTGCGTGCTGATGGGTGAAAGGTCACAAGTGTCAGTTGGTCGATGCACAACAGCGCCAACAAGTTTGCGATGAACTGGACGTGTAGGGCTGAGAACATGGATGGGCTCAATGAGCGGAAGAGAAACTCCATGTAGCCATGCTGCAGTCGCGCCAGCAGCCATTGCATCTTTTCCAGATGCACGGACTGCAGCTGCAATGCGTTGTTCGGGTGACTGTTGCGTATGGGCCACTGCGCCAATTCCTGGTTGAAGAATGGAGAGATGACCGCGATGAACCGCGCGGCTCCACGCTGAGCGCGAAACGTGATCTGGGACGACTTCGCCGTGGTCGATGAGGCCGAATTGATCTGCAAATTGGTGAAGGGTGTTGTGATGCATACCTGACTGTGTGCATTAGTCGCGTGTGGGTGACAGAAATTTTGGTTTCTCGGCGCGTTTCGTCCCGAAAAGCGGGACATACGGCGCCGAGAACACTAGGGGGGGGTTATAGCCTGATGGGATGAAGCAAGAGGTGCGTTTAGGCGTTATTGGTGTAGGAAATGTCGGAGCGGCATTTATCAACCTTGTCAATGAGCGTGCCGAAACAATTACCCAGCGCACAGGCATTTCCTTGGTTGTTACGCGGGCCTCAGTACGCGATCTTTCGCGTGCGCGCGGTGTGTCTATTGATGCGAAAGTATTCACTACCGACCCGTTTGATGTGGTGAATGACCCCAATGTCGATGTCGTGGTGGAACTCATGGGTGGAATTGAGCCCGCTCGCGACCTCATCACCCAAGCACTGGGCAAAGGCAAGCCGGTGGTCACGGCAAATAAGGCACTCCTTGCCGAGCACGGTGCAGAACTTTATGCTGCTGCCGATGCAGCTGGCATCGACCTTCTCTTTGAAGCGGCTGTTGCTGGTGGCATTCCCTTTATCCGTCCATTGCGTGAAAGTTTGCGTGGCGAACCCATTCGCCGCGTCATGGGCATTGTGAATGGCACCACTAACTTCATTCTCACGAAGATGACAGAAGAGGGCGCCGACTACGCGGCAGTTCTTGCGGAAGCTCAAGCATTGGGTTACGCCGAAGCCGACCCCACTGCCGATGTTGAAGCATTCGATGCTGCAGCAAAGTGCGCAATCATTGCCAGCATCGCTTTTGGCGTCAACGTCACTTCAAACGATGTACATCGCGAAGGAATTACAACAGTGACAGCTGCCGATATTGCTGTTGCAAAACGGCTCGGGTATGTAGTGAAGCTGTTGGCAATTGCAGAAATTGATGCAGAGTCACAGGAACTTGCAGTACGCGTGCACCCCGCAATGGTGCCGCTCAACCATCCACTTGCCAGCGTGCGCGAGGCATATAACGCCATTTTCGTTGAAGGTGACGCTGTTGGGTCTCTCATGTTCTACGGTCGCGGAGCCGGTGGCAGCCCAACGGCAAGTGCGGTATTGGGCGACACCATCGATGCCGCTGTGAACTTGAAAAAAGGCACGCACGCCATGCTGGGGTCGTTTTCAAAGCCACGCTTCACTGCAATTGATAAAACACATAGCGAATATATGTTGGCACTTGAAGTGCTCGACCAACCGGGTGTTTTGCACAGTATTACTGGCGTGTTCGCCCAAAATGGCGTGAGCATTCGTACAGCTGAACAAGAAGGCATTGGCGAAAATGCACGTCTTGTTTTTATTACGCACCTTGCCCAAGAAGCATCGGTGCAAAAATGTTTGCGCGATTTCGCTGGCCTTGCAGTGGTAAAACGATCAGGCGACTTCATTCGAGTTGTAGGGCAGTAACACGTGCAGTACGTATCAACTCGTGGCACTGCGCCCATTCTCTCTTTTGCCGATGCTGTACTTGCCGGCTTGGCTACCGACGGCGGTCTTTACGTTCCACAGCAGTGGCCTGCGGCGCCAGAAACATTGACCACCGACTACGCATCGCTTGCCGCTTCCGTCATGTCGCCATTTATTGGCGATGAAATTGATGCAAACACATTGCAGAAACTCTGCAGCACTGCATATTCAACATTTCGTGACCCACGTGTAACGCCACTTGTTCCTTTGGAAGGCAATCATTGGATGCTTGAACTTTTTCATGGTCCTACCTTGGCTTTCAAAGATGTTGCATTGCAGTTCTTGGGACAATTGTTTGATTTGCTTCTTGAAGAACGCGATGAACACATCACCATTGTTGGCGCAACGAGTGGCGATACAGGTAGCGCAGCTATTGACGGAGTAAAAAATAGCTCGCGAGTAAAAATTGTCATTCTGTATCCAGAAGGTCGCGTGAGCGAAGTGCAACGACGCCAAATGACCACGGTGAATTCACCCAATGTGAAAACACTTGCCGTCAATGGAACCTTTGATGATTGTCAAGATCTCGTGAAGGCAATGTTCAATAACCAGAAATTCCGTGAACAGCAACGTTTGTCGGCCGTGAACTCCATCAACTGGGCACGCATTATGGCCCAAGTGGTGTATTACTTCTCGGCGGCACAGCAATTGGCCTCGAGCGGCGTCTCCATTAGCAACGGTGTTTCCTTCAGTGTTCCCACGGGCAACTTTGGCAATGTCTTGTCGGGATGGATAGCGCGACAAATGGGCGCACCCATTCATCAGCTCATAGTCGGCTCAAATTCCAACGATATTTTGACGCGCTTTTTTGCAACACAAGAGATGCGTGCGCAAAGCGTGCAACCAACGTTGAGTCCCAGCATGGATATTCAGGTGTCGTCAAACTTTGAGCGGTTACTTTTTGACATGAACAATCGTGATGGTGCTCTTACATCTAGTCAACTTGGTCGCTTTCGTTCCGAAGGTGGTTTTGCAGTGAGCCCCGAGCAATACAACACCTGGCTCGCACCAGTGTTTCGTGCTGTGCGATGCGACGATGCAACAACGCTTGAAGTGATTCGCGATGTATTTGAAAAAACCGGGCAGCTCATTGACCCACATACTGCAGTAGGTGTGTTTGGAGCACGTCAGCATCAAGCAGCAGATGTTCCGATGGTCACGTTGGCTACTGCGCATGCTGCGAAGTTCCCCGATGCAGTAGAAATGGCAACGGGAAGCCGGCCGACGTTGCCTGCGCACCTCGCTGACCTTTTCGACCACGAGGAATATGTCACTGCGGTAGAAAATGACCTGGAAGCGGTACAAAATGCCGTTGCCCGATTCACCGCAGGTGCTTAATTCTCCTTAAGCGTTGCAACATGTACGCAAGGTGGCTATGGTAGTTATATCTCGGGTTGCCGAGATTGATTTCCGAAGCGGCGTCCCGCTCCCGCTCGTTACTGCTTTTGCGGTAAATCTGCACGAAATCTCGTGAACTTTCACTTATTTCGCTGTGATTACCTGAACGCACATGAGCTGGCATATGAAAGGTGGCAGCAATGGCTGCAGAAGCACTAGAGCAATCAGTACTTGAATCAAAGGACCGTGAGCAACTCATGGCAATCGCCCAAGCATTGGGCGTGAAGTCAGTTTCACGTGCCAAAAAGGCTGAACTCATCGACAAAATTTTGGAGCAAACTGCTCCGCCTGTAGAGACCGCGAGGCCTGCGCGTGCTGAAAAGCAGGCGCCGAAAGAGGCAGCAGCACCGAAGGAATCTCCATCAGCCAAAGGGGAGCCACGTGTGGTTATTGGCCTCGATGGTGAACCGTTGTCAGAGTGGGAACTCGAGCTCGCTGAGCACGAAGGAACCCTTGAAAAGACCGCCTCTGAAGGACATCGTCCGAATCGCCCGCAAAACGATCGCCAGCAAAATGACCGCGGCCCACGCCCGCAAAATGATCGTCAACAAACCGATCGCGGCCCGCGTCCACAAGGTGGACAACCAAGCGCGCAACAAGGTGCCGCTCAGGGTTCACGTTTCGACAACGACCCAGCAAACCGCAATCGCAATCGCAACCGTCGTCGTCGCAAAGGACGTCGTGACGAAGAAGGCCCACAGGGCACCGACCGCTACGAAGTCGATGCTGAAGTTTCAGAAGATCCAATAAGCCAAGAGCCAGTTGCAGTGTCGGGTCACCTCGACTTGCGCGACGAGGGATACGGCTATTTGCGAGTGAATGGCTACTTGCCTACAAGTGGCGACGCGTATATCTCGGTGAAGCAAACACGTCAGTACGGTTTGCGTAAAGGCGACCATGTCACTGGTATGGCACGACCCGCTGCGCGTGGTGAAAAGAACCCTGCAATGCTCGATATCGCTACGTTGAATGGCCAGTCGCCAGACGATGTAAAGAAGCGTCCGCGTTTTGAAGATCTCACCCCGTTGTTCCCCGATTCCAAATTGCGTCTTGAAGACGACAGTGATCCGGGCAACATGACTGCGCGCATTATCGACCTCATTGCACCTATTGGTAAAGGTCAGCGTGGGCTCATTGTGTCTCCGCCAAAAGCGGGTAAGACCACCATTATGAAGACCATCGTGAGTTCAATTGAGAAGAACAACCCCGAGGTCAGCCTTCTTGTTCTGCTTATCGATGAACGACCAGAAGAAGTAACCGACATGAAGCGCACCGTTCGTGGTGAAGTCATTTCGTCTACTTTCGACCGTCCTTCTGAAGAGCACACCATCGTTGCGGAAATGGCAATTGAAAAAGCCAAGCGCATGGTGGAAGCTGGAAAAGACGTGGTAGTTGTTCTCGATGGTATTACGCGTCTCTCGCGTGCATACAACCTTGCTGCTCCGGCAACAGGTCGTGTGATGTCGGGTGGTATCGATGCGGGTGCTTTGTATCCGCCGAAGAAATTCTTTGGTGCAGCGCGCAACGTAGAAGAGGGTGGAAGTCTCACCATTCTTGCTACGTGTCTTGTTGAGACCAACAGCCGCATGGACGATGCCATCTTTGAAGAATTCAAAGGAACTGGCAACATGGAATTGCGCCTCGATCGCCGCCTCGCCGAGCGTCGTGTGTACCCAGCAATCGATGTTGATGCATCAAGCACGCGCCACGAAGAGCTCCTGTTCCCTCCCAAACAATTACAGTTGGTGTGGAAACTACGTCGGGTGCTGTCGGGCCTTGCTGCCGATGGAAATGGGGCTCCAGGGCTTGAACTTCTCACCGACCGCCTCAAATCATTCCGTAATAACGACGAATTCTTGTCAGAAATCGCCAAACAACCCTCGATGTAGGGCGCTTTTCGCCCGATACACTCAACCCACTGCTAAGAACTCCGGAGAATCATGAAGACCGACATTCATCCCCAATACGTAGACACCAACGTCATTTGCTCGTGTGGCAATACATTCACCACCCGTAGTACCAAGGCTGGCGATTTCCGCGTTGAATTGTGCAATGAGTGCCATCCGTACTTCACTGGCAAGCAAAAACTGGTCGACACCGGTGGTCGCGTGGAGCGCTTCAACAAGCGCTACGGCGAGCGCAAGTCTAAGACCTCCTAACTCGACGTTCTTCGGTTACGTCCGTGTCGCTTGACGACTCTCGAAAAGGCCAACTCCTTTCTTTGAAGTTGCGCGTCCTCGTTCGCGAACACCTCGGTCACGCTATTCCTGAATCTGCACTCGAGCCACTCGGCTTTTCGCGCGGCGCTGCAGTGAAGCATGGAACCGATGTATGGGTGCTGGTGAGCGACAACCCACAACGTGGTTTAGGGCCTGCACTCTTGTGGGCTTTGAAAGAAGGCGCTACGGCATTGCACGTACTCGCTGAAGAAAATACAGGAGTGCTCGCACGTCAGGCGGAACACTTTTCTTTTCCCATCACTGTGTGGCAGGTCAATGAGCGAGTGTTGCTGCGTGCCGTTGCTGCGCCCCACGTTGAAGCGACACAAGCACTACCAGAACATTTGGAATTTATAGACCTCATTGCATCAGGTGGTGCAGTTCCTCGTGTTGAACATGGCATTGTCACCGGTGAAGTGCTTGGTTTAGAAGTGTGTCGCGCAGTCACCGATGCATACACGGGCGAAGTGCGCTTAGAGGTAGGAATGGGCGCACACGACAGGGAAGCATTCGTGTTGTTGCATGGTAATAAACCACAACAAGAAGCATTGTCTGGCGTAGTTGCATCGGTTGCAAAACAACGCCACCACGATGCAGAACCGCATCCGTTTAATCGTCTTGCACCAGAGCGTATGTTGCGCGCACGCGTAATGAATGAGCCAGGGCTTGTCGGTGCAGTGTCGCTCGAACCATGCGACCCGCCTTTTGCACGTAGCAATGTGCTCGATGTGGTGCCCTGTGTTGGCAAAGCACAAGATGCCGATGGCAAGCAGTTCATAGTTGTATTTACTACTGGGGCAGACCCAGACATTGTTCCTTTCGCACTCGATGCACGCAGTTACAGTGACCCCAATGCAGAACTTGTTATTGCAATGCCCGACACGCACATCACGCGTACAAACCGACTCGCATTGGAAAAAGCTACAAAGCCTGCGCGGTTCCTAGGCATTCCCGCTGCAACCAAGAACTCACAGTTAGCCTCTCCATCATGATGGATCGCCTAGATGGCATAGAGCGCGACTATGCAGAGCTTGAAGCAAGTCTTGGCGACCCCGACATCGTTGGCGACCAAAACAAACTGCGCGATGCCTCGCGCCTGTACAAGCAAATGACGCCCATTGTTCAGTGCATTCGCACCATGCGTGAAACACGTGGCAATGCGGAAGCCGCCCGTGAACTCATGGAGCAAACCGTGGGCGAGGAGCGCGACCTTTTTCGTGAAGAACTTGACAGTGCAGAAGCTGAACTTGTGTCGTTAGAAGCAGAGCTTAAAACGCTGCTCTTGCCTCGCGATGCAAACGACGGAAAAAATGTCATTATTGAAATTCGTGGAGCCGAGGGCGGCGAAGAGGCAAACCTCTTTGCTGCAGACCTGCTCGAGATGTATCGCGCCTATGCGGCGAACCAGGGGTGGAAGTGCGAAACACTTTCTCTTGATTTTTCCCCTTTGGGCGGCATCAACCAGGTAGTGATTCTCATGAGTGGCGACCTCACATGGACCTATATGAAATTTGAAGGTGGCCCGCACCGCGTGCAGCGTGTGCCCGTTACCGAAAGCCAAGGCCGTGTGCATACTTCGTCGGCAACGGTCACGGTGATGCCAGAGGCAGAAGAGGTCGATGTATTCATCGACGAAAAAGATCTCGATATCGATATTTATCGTTCATCAGGTGCAGGTGGTCAGCACGTCAACACCACCGACTCTGCCGTACGTATTACCCATAGGCCAACCGGTGTGGTGGTAGCGATGCAAGATGAACGTAGCCAGTTGCAAAACAAAGCACGGGCAATGCAGGTGTTGCGTACACGCATTATGAAACTGCGCCAAGAAGAACACGATGCCGAAGCCTCTGCACAACGCAAAGCGCAAACTGGTGGCGGTGGACGTAGCGAAAAAATACGCACGTATAACTACAAAGACAATCGTCTTACCGACCACCGCATTGGGCTCACTTTGTACAAGTTGCAAGACATTTTAAGTGGCGACTTGCTCGAGGTCTCGCAGGCTCTTATTAGCGACGAACGCTCACGGCAGTTGGCCGGAGAAAAATAAGCCCGTACAGGGGTGTGCTCAATGAGTAACGATCAGGCAAGTACATGGCGTGAGTTGTGGAGTGAAACCGCGTCACTGCTTGGCGATGAAAAAGAAGCACGTTGGCTCTGTGAAGAAGCAAGTGGGCTCGACGGTAGCGAATTTCTTGAGTCGCTGAGCGAACCAGCAACAATGCGAATGGGTGTTTCTTTACAGGCAATGGTGGGGCGTAGGTTGGCCGGCGAGCCAGTGCAATATGTACTTGGTCATTGGCCGTTTCGTCATATCGATTTACTCATTGACCGGCGTGTGCTTATTCCGCGTCCAGAAACCGAGCAGGTAGTTGAAGCCGCTTTGGGCTGTGCTCGTCAACTGCGTAGTGGTGAACACATGTTGCGCATCGCCGACATTGGCACTGGTAGTGGGGCTATTGGTCTGTCAATGGCAAATGAATTGCCACACGACAACACTGAAGTGTGGCTGTGTGATATTTCATCAGATGCTCTCGACGTTGCTCGTGCAAACATCGCAGGCATTGGGCGTAATGCGCCCAATGTGCGCGTTGCTGAGGGCAGTTGGTGTGCCGCGCTTCCACGCGAGTTACGCGGTTCCTTTCAGGTCATTGTGTCGAACCCTCCATATATTGATGAATCTGACCCAATGGTTGAAGACTCAGTGCGTACGTGGGAACCACACATTGCTCTTTTTTCTCCCGACCAGGGTTTGCGCGACGTATTGGGAATTGCCCAAGAGGCACGTGAATTTCTTGCGCCAGGCGGCTATCTCATTTGTGAGATGGGTTTTCAACAAGGCGATGTATTGCGTAGCGAATTCGCACAACTCGGCTATGTGAATGTTGAAGTGCGACAAGACTTTGCAGGTCTCGACCGCATCGTTATAGGGCAGCGGGCAACGAGCGCTGAATAAACGAGAGTTGGTGCAATAACAAGTTTTCTGCAACAACTTCTTGAGGTGTCATATGCGTGACGCCCGACAACGGCAAGACTTCATGATCTTTTCCCGCAGCAAGAAGTGCACTAGATAATTGCAAGGTGTGCGCAGCAACAACGTTGTCGTCGGCAAGACCATGAATCAGTAGTAGCGGGCGTTTCAGGAGGTGTGCATCGTTCATGAGTGAAGTGCTCTCGTATGGGCCTGCATTAACCGCTGGGTTGCCCAAATAACGTTCGGTGTAGTGCGTGTCGTATAAACGCCAATCGGTCACGGGTGCTCCGGCAACTGCACAATGAAAAATATCGGGTCGGCGTAGTACGGCAAGCGCAGCAAGGTAACCACCAAAGCTCCAGCCACGAATTGCTACACGTGTTACATCAGCACGAGGTTCTAGTTGCGCGAGCGCTTGTGCAACTTCTACTTGGTCGTCAAGAACTGGCCCGGCGAGATCATGTAATACGCTTCGCTCAAACGCACTTCCTTTGCCGGGGGTTCCACGATTATCGGCAACAACTACAACAAAGCCTTGGTCGGCAAACCATTGTGAAGTGGCATAGGCCAGTAGTGAGCCCACCACGCGTTGTGCATGTGGCCCGCCGTATGGGTCGAAGAGCACGGGAAGTTTGTGCGTGCCGTTATCGCGGGGGGTCACAATGGCAACGGGAATGTTGTTCTTGCCAACAGTATGAAAAGTAACGTTGGGCGAAACAAGCATTTCTTCTGTATGTGAAGCAACACTGTGCCCAGTGCTGGTCACAAATTCCGCACGTGGAGCAGTCATATGAGACACCCGCAACAAGAACGCACTGTCGGTGGCTATGCCAGAAACTGAATGTGGCGTTGGGTATTCACTGCTCATGCAGGTGAGGTTGTTGGTGGCAACGTCGTAACGCCACACATCAAGAGTCCACGGTGAGTCAATGTGGTTCGCCTGAAAGACAATGCTGTCTCCTACGTGAAGTACAGCACGCACCTGCAGATGTTCAGGAGTAACAAGTGCACCATCAACGTAGAGACGCCGTGAACCTTCACGGTCAACCGTGGTCACCAGCCGTCCTGTTGAGGTGAGTGCAGGAACGCCACCCACGAGTTCTACCCAGGCATCATTGGTGTCGGTGAAAATCTCTACTGCTTTGGCAGTTGTTGGCTCAACAGAAAAAACTGCAACAGATTTCTGGTCACGTGTTTGCACTTGCACAATGAGGCCAGCTGCACTCCATGCGACAGAGTTGAGATACTCATCAGAAGAAGGCAGATCTACCGCGGTACTCCTAGCCGTTTCCCGGTGAACAATATGCAGAGTTACCTTGGCATTTGCCGTTCCGGCAGCGGGGTAGCGGTGTTCCGTTGCCGGCTTTTCTGGGTGTGCTGGGTCGGCAATAAACCATGTGTTTACAAGCGATTCATCGACGCGGCAAACAGCAAGGTGCTCGCCGTCGGGTGCCCACCAGTAGCCACGTTGCCGGCCCATTTCTTCGGCAGCAATGAAGTCGGCCATTCCCCACGAAATATGAGCAAGTGGGTCGGAAGCTAAAACTTTTTCCTGGGCATCATGAGCACTGGCGGAAATATTGGCAACACATAATGCGCCGCTGCGAATATAAGCAACGTGAGTACCTAATGCATTCAAGCGAGCATCAAAAATGCCAGGCTCAATGTTCAGTGCGCTGCTATCGCCATTCAATAAATTGATGAGAAAGAGTTGCCCGTTAATAATGGTGACCGCTTGCTCAACAGCTGCATCGCAAGAATAGGAAACAACTCCACTGGCGCTCTCGCGAGCCCGCTCGCGTCGGCGCAACTCTTCTGTGGTGATGTCACCTTTATTCTCAACAACGGCGAGTGGGTTGAAAACACATTTTTCTTCACCCGATGTCGTATTGAGCACCCACAGCATGTTGACCGAGTTGCTGCCCGATTCTGTGCGAGCAAAAACGAGTCGCTGTGAGCACGGAGACAAAGTGAAACTGCGAGGCTCGCCAAGTGAGAGGCGTTGTGTGCGAGCGTATTGCCGAGGAAAGGTGTCGTTCTGGGTCACAGGTGTTTTTCGCTCCTATTTGATGTGTACAACACCAGCAGCGTCGAGTTCTACGGCGCGTCCGACGAACTCTTCAGTGCACATTGCGCCACCAAGTGTGCTGTCGGTGCTCTCGCCCCATGCTCGACGGCCATCGGCAAGTAGGCAGGCGGCGTGCACCATGGCTGGCTTGCCGTCGCGGTCGTGCATCACCGA
>CAMCZG010000014.1 GCA_945886445.1 Bifidobacterium breve
AACAACAGCAGCTGTCCCGTCAACTACACCTAGTGCGCCAACAATTAGCTCAATCACAACATCGAATGCGTCGTTGTCGGTGGCTTTCACTTCTGGCGCAACAGGTGGGTCAGCGATAACGAATTACAAGTATTCCACTGATGGCGGTACTACATTCAGATTGCGCGCCCCTGGTACTACTGCGTCACCGCTAGTGATTTCAACATTGAGCACGGATGGCACGACAGCGTTGGTGAATGGCACGTCGTACAGTATTCAGATTCAAGGCGTGAACGCTAATGGTGATGGGGCGGCGTCAGCAACAACAGCAGCGACTCCTTTGGCGGCGGTACCTGGAGCGCCGACAACTGTGTCTGGTACCAAAGGAACTGGGGCGTTGACTGTTTCATGGCCGGTGCCCGCAACTAACGGTTCAGCTATTACCGACTATGAGGTTTACATTGGTACCTCTGCAAGCGGTTCATTCACGCTCGTCACTGATGGAGTGTCTACTATTCCTGGTGCAACCGTGAGTGGCCTTACCAATGGAACCCCGTACTACATCAAGGTCGCTGCCGTTAACGCCGTCGGCTCGGGAACGTTGTCATCTGTGTCTGCGGCTATTACGCCTGCGGTGCCTTGCACTTCTGCATGTGCAATAGGCGACATCGGGCCGGCGGGCGGAATCATCTTCATGACGCCAGCAACAGTTGGTAATGCAACTGGTAAATATTTCGAGGCAGCGCCAGCGGGCTGGAGTGGGCTAGGCATTGATCTTTACATTGCGTGGTGTAATGCAACTTCAACATTGATAGGTACACCAAGTGCATTGGGTACTGCTATTGGAACAGGTTCTACAAATACCGATGCAATTGTCGCGGTGTGTTCAACGGGTGCTGCGAAATCAGCAAGGGCTTACACGGGTGGTGGAGTTTCAGACTGGTTCTTGCCTTCAATCGATGAACTGTTGCAGATCTACACCAATCGCGCAGCCATTGGTGGCCTGAGTGCTACAACTTTCTGGTCTTCCTCGGAATACAACAGCTACCAATCGAAGAACTGGTCATTCCTCACCAATGGAAATGACAACTGGGGCAAGATCTATGGCTGGGGTGTGCGTCCTGTTCGTTCATTCACCACACCAGGTGCACCAACGTCAGTAGTGGGTACTTCAGGAAATGGACAGGTATCACTTGCTTGGTCTGCGCCCGCTGCAACTAATGGCGCAGCAGTCACTGATTATGTTGTTCAGTACTCGTCAAATGCGGGCTCAACATGGTCGACATTTAGCGATTCGGTGTCAACGGCCACCTCATCTGTGGTGACAGGTCTCACGAATGGAAGCGGTTACATTTTCCGTGTATCAGCGGTGAACGTTGCGGGTGCTGGTTTGAACTCGGCGGAGTCTGGGTCTGTGATTCCATCAACAACCCCGAGTGCACCAACGATTGGTTCCATCACAACTTCAAATGCATCGTTGTCGGTTGCCTTTACTGCTGGTGATTCTGGTGGCTCAACTATTACCAATTACAAGTATTCCACTGATGGCGGTACTACATTCAGATTGCGCGCCCCTGGTACTACTGCGTCACCGCTAGTGATTTCAACACTGAGTAGTGATGGCACGACAGCGTTGGTGAATGGCACGTCTTACAATATTCAAATCAAAGCTGTGAATATTGTTGGTGATGGAACTGCAACTTCGAGTACAGCTGCAACTCCGTCAACCACAGCTGATGCCCCAACCGCGGCGTGGGGAGCAGGTGGAAACACGGTAGTCAATCTGAAATGGACTGCTCCAGCTTCTAATGGTGCAGCAGTTACTGATTATGTTGTTCAATATTCGAGCAACGCTGGTTCAACTTGGACGACGTTTGTTGATGACACTTCGGCAACGGCATCGGCGACAGTAACCGGACTCACGAATAGTACGAGTTACACGTTCCGAGTGGCAGCGACGAATATCTCCGGAACAAGTAGTTACTCAACGGTGACAAGTGAAGTGATACCGAATACCTGCTCAATTGGTGGTGCGTGTGCCGTGAGCAACATCGGACCTGGTGGTGGTGTGGTGTTCTACGTTGGCACCTCTGTGATTAATGCTGTTAGCGGTATTAGCAGTGGCGGAACAATTCTGGAATACGGAACTGCGACGACAAAAATCTGGTGCACCGTAATCACTGGTCATGTTGTACCTGGTGCCGATGGCCTTGCAATCGGAACTGGAGCTCAAAACACGGCAGATATTGAAGCCGACTGCACTATGGCGGGCACTGCTGCCGACTACGCAGCCAACCTGACGGAAGGTGGCAAGTCGGACTGGTTCTTGCCTTCGCTCAATGAACTCAATGAGCTTTGTAAGTTTGCGCGAAATCAAACCACGGGTGTCGAGGCGACACTCTGCTCATGGGGCGGGACATTGCGCGGAGGTTTTTCCACAACTCCAGTAGGTTCTGGTTCGACGGCCGATTACTACAGTTCGTCTGAATATGACTTTAATACTGCTTGGTACATGGTTCTAGCTAATGCGTATCAGTGGCATATTTGGAACAAGGGGTATACCGGCCACGTAGTTCCAGTTCGTGCGTTTGGTTCCACCTCGGCATTGGCTGTCACTACTCAACCTGTGGGTGATACTTCGGGCACGGCTTTAGCCACGCAACCTGTGGTACGTATTGTCGATGCTTCGGGCAGCACAACGACGGGTTCAACTGCTTCAGTCACTGTTACTGCATCGGGTGGAACGTTGGGCGGAACAACAACTGTTGCTGCAGTTAATGGTGTTGCAACATTTACTAACTTGACGCATACAACTGCTGGTACGTACACCTTGACTTTTGCCTCCACTTCATTGACATCTGTGACCTCTGCAAGTTTCACAACCGCAGCAGATCTTTGCTCAACTGGCGGAAATTGCGTTGTAGGGAATACCGGCCCAGGCGGCGGCAAAGTTTTTTATGTTGCCGCCTCTAACTTCACATCCACCGGTTCTGCTTGTGGTACCGCGTGTAAGTATTTAGAAGCTGCTCCTATTTCGTGGAGTACCGCGGTGCAAGCAGCGCCAAACGCGCAAACCTCCTGTTCGACCGCGGGGGGAACTGCAGGGTCGGAGACCGCTGACCCGCAATGTGTGTGGTCTGGAAACACAAGCACTGCTTTAGGCGCAACTTCGACGGCGATCGGTGGAGGATACGCAAATACTTCGGCGATCATTGGTCAAGCAAACGGTGGCAACACCGCCGGCAAAGCAGCAACCGTTGCGCGCGGGTATCAGGGAGGCTCAAAAACTGACTGGTACCTTCCTTCCGATGACGAACTGACTCAAATGAGGACAAACAATTCCTACCTCGGTGGTTATACGAACGGGACGTATTGGAGTTCTTCGGATTTCATTGCAACCACTGCGTTCCTGCAATATATATATAGGTCAGGGTCCGCTAATTCCGATAAAGCCAATTCGAGATATGTGCGCCCGATTCGGGCCTTTAGTGCTCCGAGCACTCTGCAGGTAGTGAACCGACCCATCGGGGCGGTTTCAGGGTCGTTATTATCGCAGCAACCGTCTGTTCGGGTGATTGATGCCGCTACGAACACAGTCACGCATTCGAATGCGTCGGTAACCGTGACCGCATCAGGCGGCACTTTGGGTGGTACAACAACTGTCACTGCTGTTAATGGTGTTGCAACATTTACAAACTTGACGCACACAACTGCTGGAACCTACACGTTGACATTTGCTTCAACCTCTCCAGCAACGCTCACGTCAGTCACCTCCTCAAGCTTTACCACAGCAGCAGAATTTAGTAATGGTCACGTCAGATTCACCTATATGCAAAAAATGATATACCAACAGGTAGTTGTGTCTGATATGGCGAATACCACATCTCAGACCGTTTCTTTCAAAGTGAGGGATACTGCGTATGGACCAGACCCGCTTTCTGTATTTGTCAGCCTATACAACAGTGATGGCAGTGTTCTTGCTACTAGCGTTGAATGTCCACACGCGGCGCTTACGGTTGACTACCAAACTTTCTCTTGCGCTATCACGCCAGCATCAGTTTCAGGGACTCTTGCGGGGGGATTAACATGGTCGCAAATTGGGCGTATCACGGTTCAGGTGTACGGAGATGACAGCGAAAACTGGGGTGGCAACTACGGTGCACTGGTTGACTATGTAAGCCTCGTCGCTACCAAATCAGACGGTACGTCGTCTGAGCAACTGCTTAACCATGACTTCAATACCGTTGTGAACTCTGCGCCAAGTAACTGGACTATTTCCAGTGGAACTTGGGCTGCTTGTTCAGGTCTCGGAACAACGTCTTTGTGTGTCGGGTTTGAAGACACGCCGTATCACGTGAACTACACCACGAGTAGTTGATGTCTGCGTATCAACGTCTCCGACTGCCACTCCATCGTAAATTTTCGCTCAGCGTGTACTAAAACTGTCTCATGCGTTTGAGGTGTTGCCTTGTGGTGCTGGTGAGCGCTTTGTGCGTTGTTGGTACTTCTGCACAGTCAAATGCATCATCTCGAACATGTGCACTAGGTGGAGTATGCAATGTGGGCGACATCGGCCCCGGTGGCGGAACAGTTATATACGACGCCGGTGAGGTGAAATGGTGGGGCAGGTACCTTGAGGCGCTTCCGCTCACTCAGGGGCGCGGGTTGTCATGGTCAGTGAAGACAGGGGAGTCGGCCTACACGGGTGAAACAGTATTGCGACAAGGCATCGGATGGGGTCGTGAAAATACCACGGCGATTGTTATGCAAAATGGCGAAGGCAAGTATGCGGCGAAGTTTGTAGATGACTTCGTAGTGAATGGTAAAAGCGATTGGTTCCTTCCCTCACGCGACGAACTCGATGTGGTCTACAACGCGAGCATCACTGTGGGTGCGCCCAAGGTACTGCCGATGCCGTACTGGACGTCGTCTGAGAACTCGATGAAGTATGCGTGGTACCAACTCTTCCAAGACGGCACACAATTCACCGATGAAAATAAAGTGGGGCAAAGTATTGGCAACAAGCAGCTACGTAAAAGTCAAATGCACACAGGGTCAAGTTTTCCCTCGTTGCCTTTTCATCTTGTTGCCATGAGGTCTTTTCCTGCGGGCACTGGCGCGAAGCCTTCTGCCGCGTCTGTCAGGTTGACAGGCAACTCATGCTCGAATTCAGGTCCATGCTCTGTGGGCGATATCGGCCCAGCAGGAGGAATTGTTTTCCATGATGCGGGGCCACGTAGTGCTGGCGACAGATATTTTGAAGTGGGTCCAGCGGAAACTGAAGTGGCGGGTATTCCCTGGAAACCATTGACCTTTAATGATGAGAAGACACCTTTATATATAGGTACACCCAAAGTGTCGGCAAAAGTGCAACGAGTGCTCGCCAAAGCCTTTGGAATGGGGGAAGCCAACACTTCACAGATTGTGCAGAGGTATCGCACGGGGAACTACCCGGCAAGGTACGCAAGCACTTTGGTCTTCGGTGGCCTTGACGACTGGTACCTGCCATCGAAAGAAGAGTTGCGCTTGGTGTATCGCACCTTGGGCACTGCAACTCCACGCCTAGGGAACTTTGGAAAGAGTTTTTATTGGTCCTCGAGCGAATATGACCTCAATAATGCGTGGACGGTGAACTTCAAAGACGGTCAGGAATTTGATAGAGAAAAGTGGCTTATTCCGAATTCTGCTACAGGTATGAAGGCAATTCGTACGCGTCCAATCCGCTCCTTTGGTTAGGTGCGTGAGATTCAGAATGCGAATGGGATATACGATGAAGACTCATGAGCTGCAGTGCCGTCAAAAAAGTAGCTCTTGTTTTGCTCTTTTCATTCGGCATCAACATGATTCCGGCTTCAAGCGCATGGGCAGCGCCAACGAAAAATCCGTGTAAAGGGTTGCAAGGGGTTCGGCTTCCTGACTCAGATCAAAATGCATTGAAGGAAGTGCAAATTCGCATTTTGAAATGTGCTGCACGGATCCATAAAGAGCAATTTGGCCTCAAAGAATATGCGCAGTGCGTTCCCTTTGCGTATGCGCTGATGTATGTATTGCATAACTCTCACCCAAAGGTTTCAAGTTCTGGCGACACGGCGGCATTGTATTTCCAACGTTTGCAGGCCCTGAAAAAGGCAATTCCTGCAATGGAAAATGCCCGTCCGAAAAATCAAACCCGGCCTTTACTTGTTTGGTGGAAGGACAATATGGAATTCGGACATGTTGGGGTCTACATCGGTGGCGACCTTTTTATTGACAGCCAAGGTGCATTCTTGCTCGCAACTGAACGTGTCCGTGTAACACAGCCGCGTAAATCGGCTTGGAATATTCGCCAGCCGCGACGACAAATTGCTTTTTCTCAAATCATCCAACGCCCGTGGCCCCGAATAATACCTGCAAGGCCCGATGGCTATTCTGTGACGCAAGTTAATGGTGACTCATGCAGAATATGTCAATAGAGAATCTGAGCGATACTCCGTTACAGAGCGTTTCGTTTTGCGTCATCGACCTTGAAACCACGGGCTCTTCAGCAAAGAATGGCGGCATTACGGAAATTGGTGCAGTGAAGTATGTGGGCGGTGAAGAAGTAGCGCGGTTTAACACTTTCATTAACCCAGGGCATGCCATTCCGCCGTACATTGTGTTGCTGACGGGTATTACCGACACCATGGTGCATAACGCACCTTCAATAGAAGAGGTGCTCCCCGAACTGCTCGAGTTCATTGGTACATCAGTGGTTGTTGCTCATAACGCACGTTTCGACGTGGGCTTTATTAATGCGGCACTCATTGAAGATGGCAGAGCAACGCTGAACAACGTGGTTATTGACACGGTTTCACTTGCTCGGCGCTTGGTGGGTTCAGAAGTTCCGAATTGCAAGTTGGGAAC
The DNA here is from genome assembly GCA_945886445.1 of Bifidobacterium breve. Lineage (GTDB taxonomy): Bacteria > Actinomycetota > Acidimicrobiia > Acidimicrobiales > Ilumatobacteraceae > F1-20-MAGs119. The sequence goes on from CAMCZG010000014.1 coordinate 6,862, forward strand.
CTTGGCGGCAAGTTTGCGATTAAAGCACCAGCCTGCGCACCGTGCTCTTGACGATGTTCTTGCCACTGGCGACCTATTGCACTATCTCATTGAACGGGCCTCTGGCTTTAATGTGGTCACCCTCGACGACCTCATCATGCTCCCGTCATTAGGTGCGCACCCTGAGTCGGCAAAATTGTCGCTTACCCAAGATCTGCCGCGCACACCAGGTGTGTATATGTTCGTCGATGCTGGTGGAAAGATCCTTTACATAGGTAAAGCCACCAACTTGCGCAGTCGAGTGCGTAGTTACTTTGGTGCGGGGGAGACGCGCAAAAAGGTGGGGGCGCTACTGAAGTTGGTGAAGGGCGTGCACTTTATTGAAACACCCGACCCTGTGACGGCTGAAGTGTTGGAGATACGCCTCATCGGAAAACTGCGGCCTCGGTACAACTTTGTGGGAACACGTAGCGAGAAGTACTGCTACGTGCGCCTGACGACCGATGAAGAATGGCCACGACTTGTGGTGACCAAGGTGCCTTCCGCAAAGGGTATTTCTATTGGTCCCATTTCTACGCGCACGATGGCGAGGGAAATGATTGAGGCCATTGAATCGGTAGTCCCGTTGCGACGATGCACGGTACGTATGGGGCGTAACTACGTGGCGTCGCCCGATGCCCCAGTGTGTTCCGCTGCGCAACTTGGGCTTGCGCAGTGTCCGTGCTCGGGTTCGGCCGACCCTGTGAGTTATGCCGCAATTGTTCAAACGGTGGCCGACGTATTGACGCAAAAGTCGACACATGTTCTTGAGTTGCTTGATGAGAAAATGAAGGAACAATCTGCTGCTCGTCAATTTGAAGGTGCTGCTCTTATTCGCGATCGCATTCAGACCATCAACACCATTTTGCGACGGCACCGCCAGGCCACAGCGCTGCGCCAGGCGCCGTCACTCACCATCCAAGCTGGCGACATTGTGTATGAACTGGAGTGTGGTGTGTTGAAGTCGACTTTTGCCGGCACAGCTTTTGTACCGAGTGCCGCTGCCCAACAGTTTGCTCATTCCATGCGGATGCCTCGCCTCATGGAAGATATCGAGTCGCTCCTCGCCATGCCAAGTGTCGAAGACGGTGTGGCTGAAGGGCTAGTGCCGTCTCAGTTATTGGACGAAATTTTGTGTTTGGCCCGCGTAGCAGAAACGTCTGGTTTTTTCTCTGACAAGTAGGTGGGCTTGGTCTGCTCGGTACTGTTGAATCAGGCACAAGGGGGATACATGTCTGTTGATTTCAGTTTAGATTCACACGATTTTCAAGAGCGACCAGCGGAGTATTTTGAACAACTGCGTGGGCAATGTCCTGTCGCTCATGCCGACTTGCCAGCACCGTTTTTCGTGGTGTCGCAAAACGCCGATGTGGCTGCCGTATTGCGCGATAGCGATGTGTGGAAGAGCAAGTTTGGTCCGGGTCTTGCGTACCACGGTGGTGGAGTATTGGTATCGGTTGACCCGCCAAAGCACACCACCGATCGTTTGGCTATTACAAAGATCTTCAAGCCCTCGGCAATTGAAGAGATGCGCGGTGACATTGAAGTGCTGGTGAAAGACGTGGTGTCTCAGTTCGCGGCAACCGAAGGTAATGCAGGCGATCTCATTCGTGGAGTAGGAATGCCTATTCCGCTTACCATTATGTGTTGGCTACTCGGTACGCCAGTGAGCGATATTGAAAAGTTCCGCCAGTGGGTATTGCCGATGGCAGAAGCAGTGTCGGCTGTAGATGGGCGCATGGGCGATGTAACGGCGCAGGCGTATAAGAGTTTTGGTGAATACTTTTGGCCACATGTAAAAACTCGTGCTGCTCTCATTGAGTCTGGTGAAGACGCCCCCGACGACCTGCTTACTCGCTTGCTCACTGTTGAGCGCGATGGTCAGAAGCTCACACAAGAAGACGTGATGGGCTTTTGTCAATTCTTGATGGTGGCAGGAAGCGCAACTACCACACTTCTCATTGGCAATGTGATGAGTCGCATTATTGATGACCCCGCACTTGCGGCACGGCTCATTGCCGACCCGTCGCTCATTGAAATTGCTGTGGAAGAAAGCCTGCGTATCGATGCACCAGTGCATGGTCTGTTTCGTACCAACGATGAGCCGGTGTGCATGCAAGGGGTTGATATTCCTGTCGACAGCAAGGTATTGGCACTTTTTGGGTCGGCAAACCTCGATCCCAATGTGTGGGAAAACCCCGAAGAGTTCAGTTTGGAGCGCGACCCCGTGCAATTGCGCAAGCACTTTGCATTTGGAGTGGGCATTCACTATTGCCTCGGTGCACCACTCGCGCGTATGGAAGCGCAGCTTGCAGTGCAAGAAATGCTCGCGCGCCTACCAAATTTACAAAGTAACGGCGAGCGCCAACTTGTGAAGGCTGCAGTTCTCAAAGGTTTCGAAGTACTACCAGTGAAGTGGGGCAATTAAATGTACGAAAATGTCTTTCAACCACTCAAGGTGGGTGGCATCACTCTCCACAACCGTATTGTGCGCACAGCGCATTCCACCGGTGCGGGCTGGGTCGACACCAGCGATGCATTTATGGCGTACCACACCGAACGCGCAAAGGGTGGGGTAGCACTTTCCATTTTGGAAATTGCGGGCGTACACCCCAGTGCCCCAACTCATATTCCTGTGTACGACGATCGTGTATTGGGCGGCTATGAGAAACTGATGGCGTCTATTCGCCCGCATGGCATGAAGGTCTTTCAGCAGTTGTGGCATGGAGGAAGTGCGACAGGGGTGAACCCTCTCGGTGGTGCGCCGTGGAGCGCAAGCGACATTCCTAACCCACGTACAGGCGTAGTGCCTCGCCCCATGACGAAGGCCATGATTGATGAAGTAGTGGCCTCATTTGCTCGTGCTGCTCGACGTGTAAAAGATGGCGGGCTTGACGGTATTGAAATTCATGCTGCGCACGGTTATTTGGTGGGTCAGTTTCTGTCGCCTGCCACCAACCACCGTGAAGATGAATACGGCGGCACATTTGAAAACCGCAACAGGTTCTTGGTGGAAATTTTGGAAGCCATTCGCAATGAAGTGGGTGCCGACTTCCCGTTGGGTATTCGCTTGTCAGCCGATGAAGAAGTTCCTGGTGGAATGCGAACAGACGACACAGTGCAAGTGGCCAAGTATTCAGAACATCTCGTGGACTTCGTCGATGTTTCGCTTGGTAGTTACTACCGCTTTTACAAGCTTTTGTCGACCATGGACGACCCACTTGGCTATGAATTGCCCAAGAGCGAAGCAGTGACACGCGAACTATCGGTACCCACCATGGTGACCGGTCGCATTATGACCCTCGACCATGCCGACCATGTGGTGGGTAGTGGCATTGCCGACATGGTGTCGATGGTGCGTGCGCTTATTGCCGACCCATACCTGGTGGCAAAAGCACGCGATGGCCGCGAAGCAGAAATTCGCCCGTGCATTGGTTCAAGTCAGGGTTGTGTGGGTCTGCTCATGAGCACTGGCAAAATGGCCTGCGTTGTGAACATTGCTGCAGGTCAAGAACACAAAACCGAGTTTGAAGTGCCCGAGAAATCTGCAGTGCGCAAAAAGGTGGTCATTGTGGGTGGCGGGCCAGCTGGCTTGGAAGCAGCGCGTACCGCTGCGCTGCGTGGACACGATGTAGTGCTCTTTGAAATGCAGAAATCTCTTGGTGGGCAAGTAGCTATTGCGGCTACCGCACCGCATAGAGCCGACATTGGTGCCATTACGCGTTGGCTAGCTGAAGAGGTAAAACGCTTAGGTGTAGATGTTCGTTTGTCGACGCCAGTTGACCCCGACATCATCAACGAAGAAAAGCCCGACGAGGTCATTATTGCAACAGGTTCATCGCCACGCCGCGATGGCTTTCAAGCAGCACGGCCAGCCGAGCCCATTCCCGGAATTGAGATGGCTCATGTATACACACCATGGGACGTTTTCGGATTTGGTGGTCGCGCGAAAGTGGGTACGCACGCAGTGGTGTTCGACGACACGGGTTCGTATGAAGCAATTTCTGTTGCCGACAAATTGATGGAGGCAGGAGCGCATGTCACATTCGTGACTCGCCATGAAACCATTGGTGCAAGTGTTCCGTACCCGCCGGCAACGGTGTTGCCTGCACGTGAACGTCTCTTTTCTGGTTCTTTTGAATTCTTGCCCACCTCGGCGGTGCGTCGTATTACGCAAGATGCAGTGCATGTGGAAGTAGTGGGCACTGAGCGTCCACGTATTTTGCCAGCCGACACGGTGGTGGTGTGTGGGTTTAACTCATCGAACCGTGAACTTGCCGATGCCCTTGCGGGCTCGCCATTCCCCGTGCATCTAGTGGGCGACGCCAATGGCTCGCGCAGTATTCAAGTTGCAGTACGCGATGCTGCTCTTGTTGCTCGCGCTGTATAGAAATTTAGAGAACGAAGTTCACCAGACGACCAGGAACAATAATTTCTTTCTTTGGCGTGTTTCCAGCAAGAAGCTCTTGAACTTTGGCGTCGGCCAGTGCTGCTGCTTTGAGTTCGTCTTGGCTCATACCAACGGTCACCACCAGACGTGTGCGTACCTTGCCGTTAATTTGCACAGGAATCTCGATGGTGTCACTTGCCAGCAGCGAAGCATCGGCGGAGGGGAAGTCTTCATAAGTAATGGTGTCGGGGTTGCCCAAGCGACGCCACAGTTCTTCAGCCATGTGTGGGCAAAGTGGAGCGAGCATTTTGGCGAGAGGTGCAGCTACTTCTTCGGGGCAGGCACCATGTTCGGCAACGTAAGGAGTGAGCACATTGTTCAGCTCAATGAGTTTTGCAATAGCAGTGTTAAAGCGCAGCGCTTCCATGTCGGCACGTACGCCATCGATGCAGCGGTGCAGTGCGCGGCGCAGGTCTTCGCTTGCGGCGGCGGCATTGACGTGCGTTTCGCCTGAGTCTTCATTAACTACGTTGCGCCACAAGCGCTGCAAGAAGCGTTGCATACCGACTACATCGCGGGTGTTCCAGGGGCGGCTTGCTTCAAGCGGGCCTGTTGACATTTCATAGAGTCGGAAAGTGTCGGCACCGTAGTCTTCGTACATGTCGTCTGGAGTAACGATGTTCTTGAGGCTCTTGCCCATTTTCCCGTACTCGCGAGCAACTTCTTCATTTTCGTAGAAGTACTTGCCGTCTTTTTCTTCTACGTCTTCAGCAGGAACTGGCTGACCGCGTTGGTCGCGGTACGCGTATGCCTGAATGTAGCCCTGGTTGAACAAGCGATGGAAAGGCTCTTCGCTCGATACGTGCCCGAGGTCGAACAGAACCTTGTGCCAAAAGCGTGCATATAAGAGGTGCAGAACTGCATGCTCTACGCCACCTACATAAAGGTCAACACCACCGGTGTGGCCAGCGTGCTTGGGGCCCATCCAATATTTTTCAACCTCTTTATTAACGAATGATTCGGTATTGGTGGGGTCGAGGTAGCGCAGTTCGTACCAGCATGAACCTGCCCACTGCGGCATCACGTTCACTTCGCGCCGATATGTCTGTAGGCCGTCGCCCAGGTCGAGTTCAACCACTGCCCACTCGGGGGTGCGTGCAAGTGGCGGTATGGGTTCTGTTACTGCATCGTTCGGGTCAAGACCTTGCGGTTTGAAGTCGGCAAGTTCGGGCAACAAAACTGGCAACTGCTGATCGGGAACTGCATGTGGGTTGCCGTCGGTATCGAACACGATGGGGAAGGGTTCGCCCCAATAACGCTGACGAGCAAAGAGCCAGTCACGCAGTTTGTAGGTGATTGCAGCTTCTCCACAACCCTGCTGTGTGAGCCACGTGTTCATTGCCGATTTTGCATCTGCAACTGTGTTGAATTGTGTAAGAGAGATGCTGTCGTTGCTCGAGTTCACGTAAGCGCCATCGCCAACATATGCATTTGGCCAGTCATTGCAGTTGAGCGTGGCATCAATGCCAGCAGCGGCAAACCAGTCGGGCGTTGGTTGTTGTGTGGCAACAATAGGAAGTTGGTAAGTGCGAGCAAATGCGAAGTCGCGCTCGTCGCCAGATGGCACGGCCATAATTGCGCCAGTGCCGTAACCCATTAATACATAGTCGGCAATCCAAATAGGAATGTCTCCACCCGTTACGGGGTTGCGAGCAAATGCACCCGTAAACACGCCGGTTTTTTCTCGTGTTTCGTCTTCGTACTGCTCACGCTCTTTTGCAGCGGCAGCAATTTGATATGCACTTACGGCATCGCGATGTTCAGCAGTGGTGAGCGCATCAACTAAAGGGTGTTCAGGCGACAGCACCAAAAACGTTGCGCCAAACAAAGTGTCGGGGCGAGTGGTGAACACTTCAATTTCTCCAGCTGCAGAAGCAAAGCGCACGCGGGCACCTTCACTGCGCCCAATCCAGTTGCGTTGCATCAACTTGATGGGTTCTGGCCAGTCGAGGCGATTGAGGTCGTCAAGCAGTCGGTCGGAGTACGCCGTAATGTTCATCATCCATTGGCGCATGTTGCGCTTGAACACGGGGAAGTTGCCAATGTCGCTGCGGCCGTCGGCGGTGACCTCTTCGTTAGCAAGAATGGTGCCAAGCCCAGGGCACCAGTTCACTGGTGCTTCGGTGAGATACACCAAGCGCTGAGCATCGACTACTTTGCGTTGTTCATTGCGAGAAAGGTCTGACCACGAGCAGCCATCGTCAACACTGCGTGTGCCTGAGGCGTACAAATCTTCCAGTTCAGCAATAGGGCGTGCCTTGCCAAGTTCTTTGTCGAACCAAGAATTAAAGATCTGCAGAAATACCCACTGGGTCCAGCGGTAATAGTTTTCGTCGGTTGTGCTCACGCTGCGTCGTGGGTCGTGACCAAGACCTAAGCGCCGTAGTTGGCGACGCATGTTGGCAATGTTGGTCTCGGTGTTCACGCGTGGGTGAATGCCTGTTGCGATGGCGTGTTGCTCTGCAGGCAAGCCAAAGCTGTCGTAGCCAAGAGCGTGTAAAACGTTGAACCCTGTCATGCGCTTGAAGCGCGCGAATACGTCGGTGCCGATGTAGCCAAGCGGATGCCCAACGTGCAGCCCAGCGCCCGAGGGATAAGGGAACATGTCGAGCACAAAGAGTTTTTCGCGGCCTGCTACCTTTTCTAGCTCGGCTAGTGGGCCAGCAGGGTTCGGAGTATTAAAGGTGGCATTTTCTTCCCAGAAGTCTTGCCACTTGCTTTCCAGGGTTGCGGCAAAGGAGGCGTTGTAGCGAAAGGAGGGGAAATCAGCAGACATAACTCCTACATGGTAGGGGGCGAAGGGGTGCCGTAGGTAGCGTGGAGCACATGTCTAAGCCGCGAAAGCGTTCAAGCGGTTCATCTGCCCACAAATATCCCCGCGAGGCCCGTCTTAATGAACTCCTTCGCGAGGTCATTGCCGAGGAACTGGTGCGCATCGATGACGAGCGCTTGGCCTTTGTCACTATTACGGCGATAGATGTTGATGCCGAACTCAACCGCGCCATTGTCTATTACGACTCTCTTGCAGACGAAGCGGGCGACGAAGAAATTCTGACCACACTTGGCGAGCTGCGCATTCGTATTCAGTCGTCTGTGGGCCGCCAAATTCGTACGAAGAAAACTCCTATTCTCGATTTTCGACCCGACACCGTCATTCGGGCCGCTGCTCGCATCGACGAAGTGTTGCGCATCGACCGCGAACGCCGCGAGGCGATGGAAAAAGGCACCTACGTGGTGCCCGACACCGAATAACTCACATGGCAAAGCGGCGCCCGCCACAGGTGCATGGCCTCGTGCTGATCGATAAGCCTGCAGGAGTCACCAGTCACGATGTTGTGAATACATTGCGCAAATCTTTGGGTGAACGTCGCATTGGGCATGCAGGAACTCTTGACCCCGATGCAACAGGAGTATTGGTTGTTGCGGTGGGTCGTGCCACGCGACTGATGCAATTCGTTTCAGGTGCCGACAAAGAATATGTTGCAGAAGTTGTTTTAGGTTCGCGCACAAGCACGCTTGATGATTCTGGTGAAGTGCTTGAAACTTTCAATATGAGTGCAGTTACCGCAGGCGATGTGCAGCGCGTGGTGCGCGAGAACTTAACGGGTGACATTTTGCAGGTGCCGCCCATGGTGTCGGCACTGAAGGTTGATGGGAAACGATTGCATGAATATGCACGCGAAGGCGTAGAGATAGAACGCAAGGCGCGGCCAGTGAATATTTCTCGATTCGACATAGAGCCAACCGATGACCCATTGGTGTATCGCATGAGTGTTGAATGTTCTTCAGGAACTTACGTACGTACTTTGGCCGACGACCTTGGTCGTTTACTTGGTGGTGGGGCACATTTGCGTCGCTTGCGCCGCACCCGAGTGGGGCGCTTCACCGAACAGATGACCTCTGCATTGGAGAGTCCACAATTACTCAGCGAAGTGGGCCTTGTGGAGCACCTTGCACGAGTAGATCTTGATGCTGAAACAGCAGATCGTGCGTTACATGGTGCAATGCTGCCCGTCGATGCAGCACTTGGCTGGGTGGGCGATGGCCCATGGAGCGTGTATGGCCCCAATGAAGTGCTGCTGGGCGTGTACGAACCAACTGCATCACAAACAGGACTAGGCCTGACACTGGCAAAACCAACAGTCGTCATTGCCTTTAGTGGATAGTGTCTCCTACGTGATTATTGTTCGTGACTTATCGGTATCGCCATGGCCTGAGAAGCGTTGCGTTCTTACTATTGGCGCATACGACGGCGTGCACCTTGGTCACCAGGCAGTTATTGCTGCAGTGCGCGAGCAGGCGAAGTCACTCAATGCACTGAGCGTTGTGGTGACTTTCGATAAGCACCCCGCGTCGGTGGTGCGGCCCGAGTCGGCGCCGCTTTTGTTAACAGATTTAGAGCAGAAAATTGAACTCTTGTCGACAACTGGGGTCGATGCGGTTGTTGTTGTTCCCTTCGATGAAGAACAAGCAACGGAAAACCCAGAGGCTTTTGTGAAGCGCGTGCTTGTTGACTGCTTGCGTGTGCAACATATTGTTGTTGGCGAAGATTTCCATTTTGGGAAAAATAGAGGTGGCAATGTTGCTCTTTTGCGCACCGAAGGAGTCAAATATGGTTTCACTACCGGGCCACTCGAACTTTTAGAGCGAGAAGACGGAGTAGAGGAGCCCATTAGCTCCACAGCCATTCGTCGTGCACTTCGTGGTGGCGAAATTGACACCGCAACGGCTTTACTTGGGCACCCTTTCGAAGTGCGTGGCCCCGTGGTAACAGGCGACCAACGTGGGCGCACTATCGGGTTTGCAACTGCCAATGTTCAAGTTCCGGGCACTATCTGCCTGCCCGCCGACGGGGTATATGCAGGTATTTACACCCGCCCGTCAGGGGAGCGCTATGCATGTGCAATCAACCTTGGGCGTCGCCCAACCTTCTATGAGCACAGCAACTCTTCGTTGCTTGAGGCGCACCTGATAGATGTATCAATAGATCTATATGGCGAAGATGCAAAAGTTGAGTTCACGCACTTCTTGCGCTCTGAACGAAAGTTCAATGGCCCCGACGCACTCATTGCGCAAGTGAAACTAGATGTTGATCATGCGCGAGAGCTAATTAAGTCGTTGCCACCTGGCACACGACCATAAGTAGTAGTGCGCTGTTCAAGCGTGCGACCCAAAGGCGAGACGAGTGCGTTGAAGCTGTCTTCGCTCATCTTTTGACCATGGTTTGCACCTGCTGCTCGTGAGATGTTTTCGTCCATGAGTGTTCCGCCGAGGTCGTTGCAACCAGCGTTGAGCATTTGGCGGGCACCGTCGATTCCAACTTTAGTCCAAGACACTTGGATGTTGTCGATGAGGCCATGGTAGGCAATGCGCGCAACAGCATGCATCAAAATATTTTCGCGGAATGTTGGCCCGCGACGAGATTTGCGTTGCAAATAAATAGGTGATGCCATGTGCACAAACGGGAGCCCAACGAATTCCGTAAAGCCACCCGTTTCTTTTTGCAGGTCACGGGTAACCACCATGTGCTTAGCCCAACTGTCGGTGTGTTCCACACTTCCAAACATGATGGTGATATTGGAACGTAAGCCCACGCTGTGTGCCACGCGATGACATTCGAGCCATTCTTCGGTGTTCACTTTGTCGGGGCACAAGATGGCACGAATTTTGTCGTCGAGTATTTCGGCAGCGGTACCGGGTAGAGAGGCGAGCCCTGCATCTTTCAAGCGCAAGATATATGTTTCGAGTGATTCGCCCAGTCGTTTTGCGCCTTCAGTTACTTCAAGAGCGGTGAAGCCATGCACATGCATTTCTGGAACAGCGTCTTTCACTGCACGCGTGACGTCGATGTAATAGTCGCCATCGAAATCGGGGTGGATGCCACCTTGCAAAGTGACTTCAGTTGCTCCCATTTCCCACGCTTGTGCTGCACGCTGTGCAATGTCGTCGAGCGTGAGCAAATACGGGGTACCACGCAAGTTGAGGCTGAGTGGGCCTTTCGAGAAACCGCAGAATTTACATTTGAATGTGCAGACATTGGTGTAATTGATATTGCGGTTGTGCACCCAGGTGACGGTGTCGCCAACAGCGCGCTTGCGCAGGTCGTCGGCAAATTCAGCAACGGCGTTCATCTCACGGCCACGGGCGCGGAAAAGTGCAACGATCTGTTGTTCGTTGGGGAGTTCCCCCGATTCAACACCATCGAAAATTTCGCGCAACTCACTAGAAATTTTTGCAACTCCAGGAATGAGTATGGGTGGTTTGTTGTTTGCGCCTGAGTACCACTGTGTTGAGCGGTGTCCTACTAAGACAACCTCTGCACCGTCGAGTACAACGTCGGCAGCTGTTACCTTTTCTGGCCAAATGGCACCTGGGTCGTCACGGCCCAGACCTTCCGCATCGGCGCGGTCCATGACGGCAAATTGCACTGCAGGGTCGACCCAGCGAGCAGGCTCACGCACGTAGTCGGGGTAAATGGTGAGACGTGGTGCGAGTTCGTATCCGCGTTGTGAAGTAACTTCACGTAGTCGTTCGAGTGCTGGCCATGGGCGTTCAGGGTTCACGTGGTCGGCAGTAACAGGGGAGACGCCACCCCAGTCGTCGATGCCGGCATCGAGCAAAATGCCAAAGTCGTCAGACAAGTTGGGCGGTGCTTGCAAGTGAATGGAATCGGGCAAAATAAGTCGCGCCATTGCAATGCTCCACAAGTATTCATCTTCTGGGCAAGGAGCTTCGTGTTGCATGCCTGTGCGTGGCTTCGGCAAAAAGTTTTGCACAATTACTTCTTGTACGTGTCCGTATTTTTCATGCGATGCAGCAATTGCTTCAAGTGCAGCAATGCGGTCTTCGCGGTCTTCACCAATACCGACCAAGATTCCGGTGGTGAAAGGAATGCTGAGTTCGCCAGCCCACTGCAATGTGTCGAGTCGGCGTTGTGGCACTTTGTCCGGTGCGCCGCGGTGACACGGAAGATCATCACGCAGAGTTTCAATCATCATTCCCTGTGAAGGGGATACCTTGCGTAGAAGTGCAAGTTCATCTTCGTAAAGTGCTCCGGCATTTGCATGTGGAAGCAAACCTGTTTCAGTAAGCACGAGTTGTGCCATGTCGTGCAAATAATGCACGGTGCTGTCGTAACCATTTGCTTTCAACCACTGCGCTGCAATGTCGTAACGCAATTCAGGGCGCTCGCCAAGAGTAAAGAGTGCTTCGTGGCAGCCTTGCTTGGCTCCGGCCTTAGCAATGGCAAGTACTTGCTCTGCAGAAAGGAAAGGGTTTTCGAGTCGTGCAGGTGGCTGAGCAAAAGTGCAATAGCCACATGTGTCGCGGCACAACATGGTGAGGGGAATAAACACCTTGGGTGAATAGGTAACGCGTGTTCCAAAAAGCGTGTCACGTCGAGCAGAGGCAAGAGCGAGGAGCGTTGGGAGTGGAGTATCTAGCGAGGGTCGCTGGGACAGCATGAAGAAACCTTTTCCGGTAACCGTTCCAAAGGAACGAACTGAGTATGTCTGCCAGCGCTCAACGGCAATGCTTTGGGAGCTAGAAATCCAAGGCACTACCTACATGTCGAGCAATGAGACTTTAGCGCAGGTGGCTGCAGAGTTGTTAGTTCGGGTGCTCGTTCGGGTGCTGGTCTGGAACAGCGGCAAAAAGGGCACGCACATTGTGACTATTGAGAGGCAAGCGGTGCCCTGTGCGACTAATGAAGCCCAATTGAACGCCTGAAACCGGGTCGAGCACGGTGAAGAGCTGTTCGTGGCCATCTTTGTCAACGATGACGTCGGTGAGGAGAGGAACGCCAATGGCCGAGAGGGCCTGCTGTGTAAAGCCTGCATTAAGCACCTCAATAGCAATGTGTTGAACACCCGAACCATGTTCATCGAGGTGTGCCTGCACTGCAGCATCGTTGCCGGCGCCGAGCAGAACAACTAAAACTCCACCTGCTTCTGCGAGAAACATGTCTTTGTCGTCGGTGGACGACACGCGGAACCCCATTTGAGTGAAAAACGCACAAGTGGCACTGATGTCGGTCACGGCTACTACAACGTGGTCGATGCGGCACGCCACGGTGTCGAGGGCGGAAGCGCCGTTCATCTCGGCATCTTTAAGTGGTGCAGTTTCGTTGCGCCCGTGAGCAACTTCTATACGGTGTGTTTCTGCGAGCAGTGTGCGGAATATTTGTTCTGCAAAGTCGGCATCAACATTTTTGTTAATGGCCCACTGCCTGCGTGTGGTGAGTACTTCACGAACGCGTTGCGGCTGAATGACTGCTGCATCTACCTGCGATTTTACGTCGGCTACTTCTTTGCACACTTCAAGTCGACGAGCGAGTAGTTCAACAATGCCCTGGTCAATGCTGTCTATTTCGTTACGCAGCGCTGACAATTCTTGTGAAATATCGCTCATTTTTTTATGTGCGCAGTCAGCAGTCGTTCAACGTGTTTGGCCAGTACATCCATTTCAATGTTTACTCGGTCGCCTGCGTGGCGCACACCAAGTGTGGTGACCTCGCACGTGTGAGGAATGACTGCAACATCAAATGTGTCGTCGCTCAAGTTGAACGCGGTGAGACTGATGCCGTCGACCGTGACCGAACCTTTCTCAACGAGATACACCATAAGTTCTGGGGCGATGCGAATGCGTAAGTCGGGAGCAGATTGAACCACTGTTCCGACGCCATCAACATGGCCAAGCACAATGTGTCCGCCAAGACGCTCACCAAGAGCCATGGGGCGTTCAAGGTTCACCACGGCGCCATCTTCGATGTCGTTCAAGTTGGTGCGTAAATAGGTCTCTTCACTCACGTCGGCTTCCCACCATGAGGGGTTGGCGGCGGTGTCTGACGACACAAGGGTGAGGCAGCAACCGTTGACAGCTATGGAAGCGCCGAGTTCGCTGCCTTCGAGCACTGTCGAGGCAGAGATGCGTAATCGGGGTCCGCGCCGCGAGATGACCCGCCCAAGTTCTTCGACAATTCCTGTGAACACGGGGCAAGGTTACCCGTCGCAGGTTGGTGGTGTCGTGTCTATTCCGTAGCCTGTAGAGGTCGAGCAAGGCCCACCCCAACGAGAGAAGGGGAGAGCGTCGCTCAGATGCCCGTGGCCAATTGGCTGCGAGCGACCCACGTTATATACAAAGTGAGGCACCCATGCCAGAAAAGGCACCAAAGCAGACCACCATCGCCGTGCACCAACAGCACGCGACCGATACCGGCTCTCCAGATGTTCAGGTTGCGCTCCTTACCGACCGCATCAATCAATTAACTGATCACTTGAAAGACCACCCGAAAGATCACCACTCACGTCGTGGACTTTTGATGTTGGTTGGCCGTCGTCGCCGCATGCTCGATTACGTACGCGACCGTGATGTTCAGCGTTACCGCGATCTCATCGCAAAACTTGGTCTTCGTCGCTAATCAGCGTCGCCCACTCTGGCTAGGTATCCCTAAAAGGTGGGGATACCACAAGCAGAATAGAAACCAGAAATAAAGAAGCGAGCAACCGTGAGTCGGTTGTCAGTCGCCTAGCCCGTGGCCCTTGTTGGGTCACGAGATTGCCGACTGGGAACCGTCATTGTTGCTCATTTGACCCCGTCTCATCTTTGAGCGCAAACATATATAAAAGGAGGACACCATGGCTGATGCCATCCGCGTGTCTGGTGCCGTTTCAGGTACCGATAAAACTCTGTCTTTTGAGACAGGAAAACTTGCCCAGCAGTCACAGGGTGCAGTTGTTGCGAGCCTTGGCCGCACCACCGTACTCTCCACCGCAAACGCCGCAAAAGGTGTTCGCGATGGCATTGACTTCTTCCCACTCACCGTCGACGTAGAAGAGCGTGCTTATGCAGCAGGAAAAATTCCTGGCGCATTTTTCCGCCGTGAAGGTCGCCCAACAGAAATGGCAATTCTTACTTGCCGTCTCACCGACCGTCCGTTGCGCCCTGCATTCCCCGATGGCTACCGCAACGAAACGCAAATTGTTCTCACCATCATTGGTGCCGACCAGGAAAACCCACACGACATCTTGTCCATCAACGCTGCATCTGCATCGCTCATGATTAGTGGTATTCCATTCGAAGGCCCAATTGGAGCTGTGCGTGTTGCTTACAGCACAGCAGGCGAGTGGATTCCACACCCCACCTTCGAAGAGAGCGAAGCAGCAACATTCGAACTCGTTGTTGCTGGTCGTCAGCTCGACGACGGCGATGTTGCCATCATGATGGTAGAGGCCGGCGGCACCGAGAAGAGCTTCTCGTACTATGCCGATGGTGCACCAAAAGTAAATGAGCCTGTATTGGCAAGTGGTCTTGAGGCATCAAAAAAGTGGATCAAAGAGTCCATTGGTTTGCAGCGCCAACTTGTAGCAAGTGTTATTGCTACGAAGGGCCCAATTGAGCCACTGAAGTACACGCCAGTTCTTGACTACTCGCCAGAAGTATTTGCCGCTGTAGAAGGTGTAGCCACCACAAAGTTGGCTCCAGCAGTTGCTATTTCATTGAAGAGTGCTCGCAACGAAGCAATTGATGGAGTAACAACAGAAGCTCTTGCAGCGTTATGTGGAACTTCTGATTCACCTGGCGCATTTGCAGGTCAGGAAAAAGCCGTGAAAGAAGCTGTGCGCAGCTTGACCAAGAAATTGGTACGTAAGCGCATCGTTGAAGAAGGTATGCGTATCGATGGTCGTGGACCTCGCGATCTTCGCCCTGTCACTTCCGAAGTAGGCATTTTGGCTACAGCACACGGAACGGGCCTTTTCCAACGTGGAGAGACTCAAGTAATGAACGTGTGCACACTCGCAATGCCACGCATGAATCAGTTGCTCGACACATTGACTCCTGATACCACCAAGCGTTTCATTCATCACTACAACATGGCTCCATGGGCTAACGGCGAAACAGGCCGCGTTGGTTCACCTAAGCGCCGCGAAATTGGCCACGGTGCATTGGCCGAGCGTGCGTTGTTGCCAGTAGTGCCAAGCCAAGAAGACTTCGCTTACACCATTCGTTTGGTGAGTGAAGTGATGTCGTCAAACGGTTCCACCTCAATGGGTTCGGTCTGCTCAGCAAGCCTTTCGCTCATGGACGCTGGTGTTCCCATCATTGCTCCTGTTGCTGGTATCGCAATGGGCTTGGTGTTTGCTGAAGGCAAGTACACCACGCTCACCGACATCTTGGGTGCAGAAGACGCATTCGGCGACATGGACTTCAAAGTTGCCGGTACTGCCGACGCGATTACAGCGTTGCAACTCGACACAAAAATTGAAGGCATTCCTGCTGATGTTCTTATTGCTGCTCTCGACCAAGCAAAAGATGCACGTCTAGCTATTTTGGAAGTCATGAACGCAGCGCTTTCTGCTCCACGCAGTGAAGTTGCCGAAACTGCTCCAAAAATTGTTTCATTCACCATTCCGCTCGACAAAGTGGGAGAAGTTATTGGGCCAAAGGGCAAGGTCATCAACACCATTCAGCAAGAAACTGGTGCCGACATTGCAGTGAGCGACGATGGTGCCGTTGGCATCATCACCATTGGTTCGCCAGACTCTGTGAAGGTGAACGAAGCTCGTGAGCGCATCATGGCCATCGTTCAACCACCAACTGCAGACCTCGGTGGCATTTACAACGGTCGCGTTGTGAGCATCACCAAGTTCGGTGCATTCGTCAACATCCTTCCTGGGCGTGACGGTCTTGTGCACATTTCAAAGTTGGGTAATGGCAAGCGCATCAACAATGTTGAAGATGTGCTTGAACTCGGCCAAGAAATTCAGGTTCGTGTTGACGACATCGACGACAAGGGCAAGGTCAGCCTCAGCCCCGTTGGCGAAGGCTTCGAATCGAGTGGCGATGCAGCTCCACGCGAAGAGCGTGCACCACGTGCTCCTCGCGAAGAGCGTGCTCCACGTGAAGACCGGGCACCTCGTGCCGAGCGCAGCGATGCGCCCGACAACGCAGTGGCTGTGAGCTTTGAAGATGAGTTCGAAAGTGAACTCTCGGGCGAACTCGGTGACCTCGGCCCCGGCCGTGAAGCCGGTAACCGTGGTGGTGGCCGTGGCGATGACAATCGCCGTCGTCACCGCTAAATCTTCCTCAACAAACAAAAACGCAATTCATCCACAACCCCGACCGACTACGGTCGGGGTTGTGACGTTTTCATCTGAGAATCCCATTCGTGTTGGTGTAGTAGGTGCAGGGGGCCGTATGGGCGCCACTGTGTGCGATGCCGTTGTTGCCGATCCGCGCTTGGTGCTTGTTGCCGCAGTCGACCCAATGCATGCTGGCAAAGAATGTCATGGCCTCACCATTGGAGCAGAACTGAAAACTCTCGCCGATGCGCAAGCAGAAGTGGTTGTCGACTTCACAGTTGCTGCAGCAGCACGCGTTACTCTGCCGTGGCTCGGTCTGCATGGCATGCATGCAGTAGTGGGCACCACTGGTTTTAACGATGCCGACATGGCAGCGTTTAAGGAATCATTCACAAGTAGTAGTTGTCTCATTGCCGCGAACTTTGCCATTGGTGCAGTTCTCATGATGAAATTCGCAGAACAAGCCGCACCGTATTTTGAGACTGCAGAAATTATTGAGTTCCATCACAATGCGAAAGCCGATGCGCCAAGTGGAACGGCGATGGTTACTGCGCAGCGTATGGCTGCAGCAAGTAGTGAATGGGCAAAAGACCCAACGCAGCATGAAGTTGCTCCCGGTGCACGCGGTGGCGAAGGCCCAGCAGGTATTCGTGTTCATGCGGTACGCATGGTGGGCATGACCGCATCACAAGAAGTCATATTGGGTACTGCGGGTCAAACACTCGTTATTCGCCACGACTCAAATGATCGTGTGAGTTTTATGCCCGGAGTCGTTCTCGCCTGTAAGCGTGTCGCAGAAATACCAGGAATTACTCTCGGAATCGACTCACTTCTTTAACCCTCATTCGACCCGTCATGTTCGGGTGGAGCAAGAGGGCGTCGCTTGTTCATTTGGAATGCTGAAATGGCAAAGAGCCCCAGCACAATGAACCATTGGTAGCGCTCAATAGATTTCAAGAACCAACGCACTTGGTCTTCAAAGATGTCTCCACCAATACGCATGACAATGAGGCGAAAGCAAATAGCAGGAATGATTACTGCAAAAAATTGGCGAATACGCATTTGGCGATGGCCAACGAGCACGCAGACCACGTTGCTGCCAGGCATGAAAAACAGCATGAGCCAGCCGGCCTTGTTTACTGCCTTTTCTATCCAACGGTAGAGCGCAGGCATTTCACCAACGTTGTCTTCCACCCAGCGCACGGTGCGGTCGCCATACCAGCGGCCAACGAAGTACAGAGCAGTAGCTGCAGCCAAAATGCGTAAAAAACCGATGATGAAATAGGGGACGGGCGAGGTGAAAGGCACCGACCCAAAAAGATTGCGGTTTCGCGACGACATGGTGAGCACAAGCAACGGGTGCTCGTCTACGAGCGCTGGGCCAATATTGGTGCCAATGGTGCCGAATATGAACAGGAGCGAAGTGAGAGCTAAAACCGTTTTGCGCACCATGGCAACTTATCGCCTCACCCTGCAAGATGCCCTACGCTTGTCGCATGCAAGGACTCATGCAAAATACACCTCTGACTATTGTTCACCTTTTCGACCGCGCAGAAAAATACCACCGCAATAAAACGGTTATTACTGCAACCCCGCGGGGGAAAGAGACTGTTACTTATGGCGACTGGGCGCAACGAACCCGCAAGTTGGGCGGAGTGCTCAATAATTTAGGTATTTCTGAAGCGGGTCGAGTCGCTACGTTTGCATGGAATTCGGCACGGCACTTGGAGTTGTACTTTGCTGCTCCATGTACGGGTCGCGTATTGCACACGTTAAATATTCGCCTCTTTCCCGAGCAGCTCACCTACATCGTGAACCATGCAGAAGACGAAGTGATTTTTTGCGATCAATCATTGCTCCCGCTTCTTGCTCCGCTTTTCCCGACCTTTCGTACCGTAAAGCATTTGGTGATTATGAACGATGCTCCAGGTGAAGTTCCGCAATGGCCTGGCGTACAAATACACGACTATGAGGAACTGCTCAGCAAAGCCTCGCCGGTGGAGTTTTTGGTAACAGACGAAAACCGCGCAGCGAGCATGTGCTACACGAGTGGTACAACAGGTAACCCGAAAGGCGTGGTGTACAGCCATCGCAGTACGTACCTACACACTTTTGGAGCAATGACGGTTGACAGTCTGGGGGCACGCGAGAGCGACATCATTTTGCCGGTCGTTCCGATGTTCCATGCCAATGCGTGGGGCCTCGCACATGCTGCAGTTGCATCTGGCGCATCGCTCATCATGCCTGGTCCAGATCTTTCGGGTAAGGCCATTGCGCAACTCATCGTGGAAGAAAAAGTCACCGTGGCTGCGGGCGTACCAACTATTTGGATGGGGGTACTTCCCGAATTAAAAGGTCGCGACACTTCGTCGTTGCGCGCCATTCCTTGTGGTGGTTCTGCGGTGCCGAAAGCATTAAGTGAGGGGTATCGCGAGCAAACAGGGTTACCCATATTGCAAGCGTGGGGCATGACAGAAACAAGCCCCATTGCCTCCACATGCACGTTGAGTGCCGCCGACTTGTTGTTGCCCATCGACGAACAAGCAGAGTTGCGCACCACAGTGGGTCAAATTAACTTCGGCGTTGAGTGCCGTGTAGTGGAACCCGACACCATTAACCCGGTTGCGTGGGACGGTGAAACAAGTGGAGAGCTGCAATGTTCCGGCCCGTGGATTGCTGCGAACTATTACAACGACGATCGTTCGGCGGAAAGCTTTACCTCCGACGGCTGGTTGCGTACAGGTGACGTTGCCACAATGGACGCCGATGGGCGAGTGCGACTGGTAGACCGCACGAAAGATCTTATTAAGAGCGGTGGAGAGTGGATCTCCTCGGTAGATGTTGAAAACGAACTCATGGCGCACCCGAAAATTAAAGAGGCTGCGGTAGTGGGTGTGCCTCACCCGCGGTGGTCAGAACGACCATTGGCATGCATTGTGGTGGAGCCCGGGCAGAGCCTCACCAAAGAAGAAGTGGTGGAGTTCCTAGTGCCTCGTTTGGCTAAGTGGCAACTGCCCGATGATGTGGTGTTCATTGACGAAGTGCCCAAGACCAGCGTGGGAAAGTTCTCGAAAAAGACGCTCCGTGACCGTTTTGCTACCTACGAATTGCCCACCATCTAAAAAAACTGAGGTTTGTGTGACTTTTGTCTTGACAGTGAGACGCTTTTCGTTTTAGTGTCTCACTGTGACTTCCGACGAAAAACGCGTTCTCGACGCAGCCATGGGCTGTGTGGAACGGTTTGGGTTTAGCAAGGTCACCATTGACGACATCACCACAGCTTCGGGTGTGTCACGCGCCACTATCTATCGCTTGTTCCCAGGTGGGCGAGAAGTTCTTTTTGAGTCAATGCGTCTGCGCGAATTGGAAGCCTTCTTTTCTCGTTTGCAAAGTGGCGTAGCGGGTTCACCCAATATTGAAGTACTCCTCACACGTTGCATCGTCTTTTCATCGCGTGAATTGAAAGACGACCAGCACCTTGCGGCGATGCTTGCCAGCGAACGAGGCGAAGCGCTTGCCAACCTCACGGTCGACGGTGTGCCGCGCATTATTCATGTAGCGACACAGTTCTTTGTGCCGATCGCTGAAGAATTCGTATCGCATGAGACCGCAATTCAAATTGTCGATGTACTCGTTCGACTCGTCATTTCATACTTCCTTGCACCGAGTGCACGAGTTGACTTCACCAGCGAAGACAGTGTTCGCGCGTTCTTAGAATCTTTTAGTTTTCTTAATT
This sequence comes from Bifidobacterium breve, assembly GCA_945886445.1. Taxonomy (GTDB): domain Bacteria; phylum Actinomycetota; class Acidimicrobiia; order Acidimicrobiales; family Ilumatobacteraceae; genus F1-20-MAGs119. The sequence continues at coordinate 27,146 of CAMCZG010000014.1, forward strand.
ATTTAGTACAGCAATAGGAGAAATACCATGACCGCAATCGAATCTCACAACGCAGATATTTTGGGCCGCGCCGATGTCAATGACATCGAGGCCATCTTGGGCGTGACCAATACCGATGTCAACGAAATTACGCATATGGTGAAAAACAATGCCGATACTTTGTTTTCTTGGGACTATTCGTTAGCTCGCCCGCAGCTGCGCAAGTTGTATGAAAAAGCAAAAGTGGGGCAGTGGAACGCCACAACCGACCTTCCATGGGAAACACCTGTCGATATTGAAGGAACTATTGCAGCCGACCAAGCAGCAATTGGTCGTGGATTCGACATGAGCCTCTATGCCGATACTCCTGTGAAGAATTGGGAGCAAAAAGAGTGGCTCGAATTTGGTGTACAGGCACGTAAGTGGAGCCTGTCGCAGTTCTTGCACGGCGAACAAGGTGCACTCATTTGCACAGCGAAAATTGTAGAAACAGTGCCCTGGTATGACGCCAAGTTGTATGCCAGCACGCAGGTAATGGACGAAGCGCGCCACGTAGAAGTGTTCGCTCGCTATCTCGATGAAAAGCTTGAAGGTGGCTATCAAATCAATGCACACTTGCGTGCTTTGCTCGACGACATCGTTACCGATAGCCGCTGGGACATGACCTATTTGGGCATGCAAATTATGGTGGAGGGTCTTGCCCTTGCTGCATTTGGATACATGCATCAGCTCACGGGCGAGCCGTTGTTGAAGAAACTATTGCGCTATGTCATGAGCGACGAGGCTCGTCACGTTGCCTTTGGTGTGCTGTCGTTGCAAGAGGTGTATGCGCAAATGAGCGATGCTGAAATTAAAGAGCGTCAAATCTTTGCATTTGAGGCAAGCTTGCGCATGCGCGACCGTTTCTTGCAGCAAGAAGTGTGGGAGCGCATGGGCATTGACCCGCGTAAAATTATGCCAGTGGTACTCAATGACCCCACACGCATCTTCTTCCAGCAGATGTTGTTCTCGAAAATTGTTCCGAACTGTAAAAAGCTTGGCTTGCTCGACCGCAACGAATCATGGTTGCGTCGCCGGTTCGAAGAAATTGGCGTCATCCAGTTCGAAGACTTCGAAGATACGGGTGAAGAGTACATGGCCTTCGAAATTGGCAAAGACATCGCTACGCCTGCCTAAAAGAGGGCTTAATCCTGCGAATTGGCTAATGAATGCACCGTTCGCGGTGTGAGGTCACTACTCTTGAAGCGTTATGGCTCATCAATCTGACCCCTCATTTCGTGCCTTTCATGCTCTGCGCATTAAAGGCTTTGCCAAAGTCGACATGGTCGCCGATATCGCTGCAGTCAGCGAACAAGAAGCTGAAGCTCACCTTCAAGACCTTTTGTCGCGCGAGTTGGCGCAGTTCCGCGAACAGCGTGCTTTGTGGCAAATTACCCCAGCCGGCAAAGAAGCTCACAAGGCAGCGCTTGCTGCCGATACGCCAAGCGAAGTTGCTGGGGCCTTGAAGCCTTCCTACGAAGAGTTTCTGGTCATCAACGAGTCATTCAAGCAGTTGTGTGGTGACTGGCAGTTGAAAGACGGTGCACCAAATGACCACAGCGACTCTGCATACGACAAAGTTGTCGTTACCCGTTTGGTTGAAATGAATGTGAAGGCCGTGCCAGTAGTAGAAGCCCTTGGCGCCATCTTGGGCCGCCTCATGCCATACGTGCCTCGTTTGCACTCCACGTCGAAGCGTGTTGTTGGTGGCGAAAACAATATGTTCACCGGTGTGATGTGTGGCAGTTACCACGACGTATGGATGGAACTTCACGAAGACCTCATTCTCACCCAAGGAATTGACCGCGCCGCAGAGGGGTCTTTCTAATGACGCAAGTGCCGCACTTCGGGCGCGTACTTACTGCCATGATCACGCCGTTCACAGCTGATGGTGAGCTCGATGTCAATGAAGCAGTGAAGCTTGCGATGTGGCTTCAAGAGCAGGGCAACGATGGCCTTGTAGTAACAGGCACAACGGGTGAAGCATCCACTCTCACCGATGTTGAGAAAATTGCTTTATGGGAAGCGGTTGCGCAAGCAGTCACCATTCCCGTTATTGCAGGTAGTGCTTCAAATGACACTGCACACAGTGTGCATCTCACCAAGAAGGCCACCGAAGTTGGTGCTGCAGGCATTTTGGCAGTGGGTCCGTATTACAACCGACCACCGCAATCAGGTATTGCTGCACACATGGGGGCTATTGCCACAGCAACGCATTTGCCAGTGGTGTTGTACGACATTCCAGTGCGCACGGGTCGCAAAATTGCCACTGCAAACTTGCTCACTTTGGCAAACGATTACAGCAATATTGTTGCCCTGAAAGATGCTGCTGGAAACCCGGCAGAAACTGCATCGGTCATTGCGCAAGCACCCAAGGGTTTTCAGGTGTACAGCGGCGATGACGGGCTCACACTTCCGTTGTTGTCGGTTGGGGCAATGGGGGTCGTTGGTGTTGCTACACACTGGTCGGCTCCCGAGCATCAGCTCATGATGAAAGCTTTCTTTGCGGGCAATATGGCGGAAGCACAACGTGTGAATGCTCTGCTGCTCGAAAGCTTCGCCTTTGAAACCGGAGATGAATCTCCGAACCCACTACCGAGCAAAGAGATGATGAAGTTGCACGGGTTTGCTGTGGGCAATGCACGCCTGCCGATGGGCCCAGCAGCATCGTGGGTAGCCGAGCGTGCGGCAGTGGTGAAGAAAAATCTTGAAGCGACGCGCAGCCGTTGAGTACGAATGCATCTGTGAGCACATCAAACGTACGTATTTATTTTCTCGGTGGCCTGGGCGAAATTGGTCGTAACTGCATGGCAGTGGAGCAAGACAATGAAGTTTTGCTCATCGACTGTGGTCTTATGTTTCCTGACCCAGACATGCATGGAATCGACCTCGTGCTTCCCGACTTCACGTGGTTGCGCGAAAATGCCGAGCGCATTGTGGGTTGTGTGGCAACACATGGTCATGAAGACCACGTAGGTGGGTTGCAGTTCTTGTTGCGCGAAATGTCGTTTCCGTTGTACGGGTCGGCAGTAACTCTGGGTCTTGCGCGAAATCGCATTGAAGAAGCAGGGCTCTTAGGAAAGACGACGCTCAATGTTGTGCGCGACGGTGAAATTCGCCGCATTGGCCCTTTTGACGTTGAGTTCATTCCCGTTACGCACTCTGTACCGCATGCACACGCCATTGCTTTGCACACCGCACAAGGTGTTGTGCTTCACTCAGGAGACTTCAAGCTCGACCTCACTCCAGTAGATGGTCGTCGTACCGACCTTGCTCGCTTGGGTTCGTTGGCACACAACGGCGGCATTCGTTTGCTCATGGCCGACAGCACCAACGCCGAGGAAAAAGGCCATGCACCAAGCGAGAGCGAAGTTGGCAAGGTGTTGCGCGCATTGTTCGCCGAGAACCGCACCAAGCGCATTATCACCGCAAGTTTTGCCAGCCATATTCATCGTGTTCAACAAATTGCAGAAGCAGCTATTGCCAGCGGGCGAGTGGTGGCAACCATGGGCAGGTCAATGCAAAACAATGTGCGCATGGCACGCGATTTGGGCTTGTTGAACATTCCCGATAAAGCCCTTATTGACATTGCGAAGATCAATGATTATGCGCCAGAAAAGGTCTGCATTATTTCAACGGGTTCACAAGGCGAACCAATGGCGGCTTTGTCACTATTGGCACGCGGTGAGAACAAGTGGATCAAAGTGGGCGAAGACGACGTCGTCATTTTGTCGAGTCACCCCATTCCGGGAAATGAAATGCATGTAGGACGGGTTATTGATGGCTTGCTGCGTTCTGGAGCAGAAGTAGTTCACTCTGGCATCGTCGACGTGCATGCAACAGGGCACGCACAAGCTGATGATTTGAAGACGTACATGAATGTCACTCAGCCCGAATGGTTTATTCCTATTCACGGCGAATTCCGCCACATGATGGCAAATGCCAAGTTGGCCCGAACAATGGGTGTTCACCCGCGCAACGTGGTGATGTGTGAAGACGGTGTGGTGGTGGAACTTTCCGCTGAAGGCGTCAAACACGTAGGCCGTATTCCCGCAGGCTATTTATATGTCGATGGCGTGGTGGGCGATGTGGGTCAAGGCGTGTTGCGCGACAGAAAGGTTCTTGCTGAAGAAGGCGTCGTAGTTGTTGTTGTCACCATCGACATCGAATCGGGTGTCGTCATAACTGGCCCAGAAATTATTACTCGCGGTTGGGTGTATGCCCCAGAGGCAGAAGATCTTCTTGACGAAGCCTGCGACACGGTTGCTCGGGCAGTAGAGCAGGCTCTGCGTGATGGTGGCCGCGATGTTGTTGCTCTCGAACAAGTAGTACGAAAAGCCACGGGCAAGTTTGTTGCGGCACGAACCAAACGTAAACCCATGATTGTTCCTGTGGTGATGGAAACCTAAGACACATGTTGAAGTCAAAAAATCTTTTGTTAGTCATTGCTCTGGCGGTAGTTGTGTTGCCTGGGTGCGGAAGCAGCAAAGAAGCACTCTCGGTGACTGATATTGATAACGCGGTAGCAGCCGTTGGCAAGGTTTTGGGTAAGACCCCTGAGTTCTATGAAATCAATGCCACGCCAACTTTGGTAAATCTTTTTGCCGCCGACGGCAAGGGAAACGCCATCAACTTTGTTTTTGAAAAAGGAAAATTGGCGCAAGAGACCTCGGTAGCCCCAGCGGAGGGCGAGAGTTTCTCCGCTTCAGGAATGGCCTTTAATTCAAAAGTCTTCACACGTGTGCAAAAGGAGCTGCCCGATTCCATCTTGAGGGCCTTCAGCATCATTGGCGACAGCCCCACAGGCGGTGTTCAGTATCGTGTGGTTCTGCAGTCAGACATGGGCGGTCAGCTTGCTGTTTTTGTTGACCCCACAGGAAAAATCCTCGGAACCGATGTAATGAGCGGGCTCGGCGCCTAAAAACTCCTGCGAACAGGGTGAGAGTCCCCGATGAGGCAAGACCCCATTGGTACCGTAGAAACATGTCGAAGCAGGCCTCGCGCCCGAAAAAAGCTGCTGCTCAACCCACGAAGCGCACTAAAGCTTTGCCTAAGCGCAGTGCATTACCTATGCGCGAGCATGCCGCCGTGAAAGCCGCTGTAGGTGGCCGTGAGAATGAGTTTTTAGGTATTGGCATTGTGGTCATTGCCGTCTTGGCGGCATTGGCTATTTATCTCGATGTTGCAGGCCCGCTCGGCGATGCTATCGACACTGGTCTTGGCTGGCTCGTTGGTCTGGGCAGGTTCTTCTTGCCTCCCGCAATCGCACTGCTTGGTGTCACGCTTATTCGTCGTAACGAGTCGGAACATCGCTTGCGTGTAGGAGTTGGTAGCACGCTCATCGTGTTGTCCATCTTTGGCTTGTTGCACCTTGCACGAGGTGCGGGACACATCACCGCAAGCGTTGATGCATTGAAGCCAGCCGGTGGTTGGATTGGCGCCATTGTGGGTCAGCCGCTGCGTTCGTTGCTCAGCATTGTTGGCGCGGTAGTGGTGCTTCTCGCCATGCTTCTTGGCGGAGTGCTCATAGCAACAGGAATGTCGCTTCCCCTGTTACTCAAAAAACTGAGTGGCGGAGTCAATGTTGTTGCGGTGCCTGCATCGCGTGCAGCGAAGAAGGTAATGAACGATATTTCAACTGTGTCGAGTGAACGAGAGGCCGAAAGTTCACACTTTTTCGACATTGAAGCAGAAAATGCTGACGAAGAACTTCACGCTTCTGGCCCGGTAGACAATTCTCATGTTCCCGAGTTCGACCCAGGTGCTCCGCGTCCGCCTCTTTACGACATAGAAAAAGATCAACCGAGACCAGCACGTGTTACTCCAGTAGTAAAAAAGCCCGAGCCAGCATCTACTGCAACAAACGGAGACGAGTTAGCACTTGGTCCTGCAGCACAACGCGGCAACTGGAAACTTCCCGCAAAATCCATGCTGTCGGTGACACCAGTGCACGCCATCGACAAAACCGAAGTTGAAGAGCGTGGTCGTCTTCTTGAAGAGTCACTTGCTTCGCACGGCGTAGACATGAAGCTCGTTGGCATGACCGTTGGCCCGACGGTCACGCGTTACGAGTTGGAACTTGGGCCAGGTGTAAAAGTTGCGCGCGTTACAAGCCTCGACCGCGATATTGCCTATGCAATGGCAGCAACCGACGTGCGTATTCTTGCTCCTATTCCTGGTCGCTCTGCAATTGGTGTTGAAGTTCCCAACACAACACGTCAACTCGTTTCTTTGGGCGACCTCATTTCTTCTGCAGAGGCGAAAGCAGCAACACATCCACTCGATGTTGCTGTGGGCAAAGACATTGCGGGTCGTGCAGTGTTCATTAACCTCGCAACAACACCTCACTTGCTCATTGCAGGTGCCACTGGTGCGGGTAAGTCGAGCGGGCTGAACTGCATCATTACTTCGTTGCTCATGCGCAGCACACCCGACCAAGTGCGCCTCATTCTCATTGATCCGAAACAAGTGGAAATGGGCCAGTACGGGCGTTTGCCACACTTGCTTACTCAGCCTGTAACAAACCCGAAAAAAGCTGCGAATGCTTTGGGCTGGGCTGTGAAAGAAATGGAACGTCGCTACGACTTATTGGTGGAAGTGGGCTTCCGCGACATTGGCGGCTACAACGCAGCATTCGACCGCGGCGACCTTCAACCAGCACCCGGTGTAGAAAAAGAATATGAACGCCTGCCATTCATTGTTGTGGTGGTCGATGAGTTAAACGACCTCATGATGGTTGCTGCGCGCGACGTTGAAGACTCCATTACGCGCATCGCACAAAAGGCTCGCGCAGTGGGTATTCACCTCATCATTGCTACACAGCGCCCCAGCGTCAACGTCATCACCGGTGTCATTAAGGCAAACATTCCAGCACGTATGGCCTTTGCAGTGTCGAGCCTCACCGACAGCCGAGTCATTCTCGACCGCCCAGGTGCAGAGAAACTTGTTGGCAAAGGCGACATGTTATTACTGCCAGGAAACACCAATATTGCTCAGCGTATTCAAGGCTCATGGGTCACCGAAGAAGAAGTGCGTGCCATTGTGGCGCATTGGCGGCGCCAAGCACCAGAAGTGGTGTACGTCAGTGGCATTGAAGGTGAAGTCACCACAGGCGGCGGCTCAGGGGTCTATGGCGGCAGTTCTGGCGACGATGGCGACGATGAACTGTTGAAACAAGCAATGGAACTCGTGGTGAACGCTGGCGTTGGCTCTACATCAATGCTGCAACGCAAACTAAAAGTCGGCTTTGCTCGTGCCGGACGTCTCATGGATCTCTTGGAAGAGCGTGGGGTAGTGGGCCCAGGCGAAGGTTCTAAGGCTCGTTCCGTGCTCATGTCAATAGAGGAATTTGAACTCCTCCAACAAAACGACTAGCCGAGCGTCGGTAAGATACCGCCGTGGCATCTCAGTTTTACGTTGAAACACTCGGCTGCCCGAAAAACGAGGTTGACTCAGAAAAAATCATGGGTCTCCTCATTTCGGAAGGTCACACGCAAACAAATGATGTGTCGCAGGCTGATTTAGTTGTAGTCAACACGTGTGCATTCATTGAAGAAGCACGCCGCGAAAGTATTGACACCATTTTGAACTTGTCCGATCAGCGTAAAACTGGTTCGCGGTTAGTGGTCACTGGTTGCATGGCAGAGCGCTATGGCGATGAACTTGCCGCAGAACTTCCTGAAGTAGATCAAGTAGCTGGGTTTGGAGTGTCGGTCACACTTGGGCGCAAGCCAGTGGCGTTGGGCGCAACGGCAGTGCCCAGCTTCGACCTCTTGAACTTGCCGCGTCCGAAGTCAACTTCGCCGTGGGCGTATCTCAAAATTGCGGAAGGTTGCGACCGTTCGTGCGGCTTCTGTGCCATCCCTTCATTCCGCGGTCCACAACGCAGTCGCGATATCTCGTCGCTGTTAACAGAAGTAGAACAACTGCAGGCTCGAGAAATTGTTTTGGTTGCACAAGACCTCGCCAGTTATGGCAAAGATCGCCCCGATGAATTGGGCGCCGGCTCCATTGTTCCGTTGGTCAACTCGGTTGCGGCATTGGTTGACCGTGTTCGACTGCTGTACCTATACCCAAGTGATTTAAGCGACGATCTCATTCATGCCATTTTGAATAC
>CAMCZG010000015.1 GCA_945886445.1 Bifidobacterium breve
ACTTTCCAAATGAAGACAAACAAAAGCCCTCCAATGGCAAACCAAATAACGGCGCCAAAGGAGGGCATTTGAGGTGTTTCTTTAGCCGAGGCGCTCGATGATGGTTGCGTTTGCCATGCCGCCACCTTCACACATGGTCTGCAAGCCGAAGCGACCACCGGTGCGCTCAAGCTCGTTCAAGAGTGTGGTCATGAGGCGTGCACCCGAGCAACCAAGTGGGTGACCAATGGCAATGGCGCCACCGTTCACATTCACTTTGTTCATGTCTGGGTGATGTTCTTTTTCCCATGCAAGAACAACTGATGCAAATGCCTCGTTGATTTCGATGAGGTCCATTTGTTCAATAGTCATGCCGGCACGTTGCAGCACTTTGTGTGTTGCAGGAATTGGTGCGGTGAGCATGAAGCGTGGGTCTGCACCAGCAAGTGAGAAGTCAACAAAACGTGCGCGTGGTGTGAGACCAAGTGCTTTTGCTTTTTCTTCACTCATGATGAGAATGGCAGACGAGCCGTCGGTGATTTGTGAAGAGTTACCGGCAGTAACGCGGCCACCTTCTTCTACGGGGCGAAACGATGGCTTCAACTTGCCAAGCGATTCACGTGTGGTGTCGCGCAAGCCTTCGTCTTGGGTCATCATGGCGCCGTCGGCACCAAGAACTGGCAAGATTTCAGCCTGAAAACGGCCTTCGCGGGTTGCGCGTGCGGCGTATTCCTGTGAGCGCACACCAAATGCGTCCATGTCATCGCGGCTAATGCCCCACTTGTCGGCAATGAGTTCTGCCGAGATGCCTTGGCCAACAAGGCCACCTTCTGATTCGTAACGAGCAGCAACTGCTGGTCCGAATGGGAAGCCAAATTTTCCTTCGGCCATTGACGAGCCCATTGGAACGCGTGACATGACTTCAACACCAGCAGCAACAACAACGTCGTATGCACCGGCAATAACGCCCTGTGCAGCAAAGTGTGCTGCTTGCTGGCTTGAACCGCACTGGCGGTCGATGGTGGTTCCAGGAATGCTGTCGGGCCAACCAGCTGCAAGAACTGCGTTGCGGCCGATGTTGACACCCTGCTCGCCTACTTGCATGACGCAACCCATGATGACGTCGTCAATAACTGCTGGGTCGATGCCGGTGCGGCTAATGAGAGCTTTTAATGTTTCGGCGGCCAGGTCTACTGGGTGCCAGTTTTGCAATTTGCCATTGCGCTTGCCGAGTGGCGTACGAATTGCGTCAACAATTACTGCGGTTGTCACGATGATTCCTCCAACTAAATATTCCCCGAAATGCTCAAAGTGAGCCTCGTCAGCCTAGCCCTCAAGGACCTTTCCGAACACACGGTGCATGGCAATGACGTCGGTTTCTGTGAGGTGGTTTGTGAAAACCCGTTTCACTAGGCGGTAATAGACCACGCTGGCGGTGCGCCAATCGTCACGACCAATCTGTGTAAGGGTCACCGTTACCGCCCGGCCGTCTTCTTCGTTGAGTTTTTCGCGGGCCACCAGTTCGGCATCTTCCATATTGTCGAGTTGCCGCGACAGCGATGAAGGGTGCACCATCACTTTTTCGGCTAGTTCCATAAACCGCATTCGCCCGCCCGTGGCGTGCAGGGCTTCCATCACTTCAAACCATGGCAAGGCCAAGTTGCATTCCTCTTGCAGGGCGCGAGTGAGCATGCGCTCAAGGGCGCCATAGGAAATGAGGAACTCGCGCCACACTTCTAAACGGTCGGTGTCGGGTGCAGACATTTTATTTCTGCCAGATTATTTCGTCGGTGAGTGGGTTAAACGTGCGACTGAGTTCTGCAACCGTTGTGAGGAAATAGTTGCGCACTTTGCCGTTTACTTCAGCGAGTTCCATTGTTGGTGCAGTTGCACCATGCACTTGTGTGTCGGGAGTTTCGTAATAACGAAAGCGACCAGTGGGGCCAAGTTCGCCCGCAGTAATGAGCGACCAACCCAGTTGTGCCACTTGTTGTTCGGCAATGCTCATGTCGTCGGGCCAATATGCAATGTGATGCAAGCCGCCTTGGCCGTTTGTTGTTTCTAAAAATTCGTTATAGGTAGAAGGTGTGTCGTTGTGTTGTTCAATAATTTCTATTTGCATTGTGCCCATGTGAGCGAGTGCGAAAGAAAACTCAAGCGTGCCGGCTGTTCCGCGATGACTGAAGTTGCTGATGGTGGGGCGTTCCACCACGCGCCATGGGCCAACACCAAGTGAATGCGCCCAGTGCGAAATGTGTTGATGAAATGTTCCGCGTGGCACAACATAAGCAACCTGGCGTGCTTCGCCGAAGAGTTGTAAGGCTGTGGTGGGTTCGGTGCTCACGATGCGAGTCCGGCATAGTGCTCGAGGGCTGCTTCCCATGAGGTATGAACTTCAAGCAACTTGCGTGATGGCATCACTACTTTTGGCATTGATACACCAAGCACCCCAACAAGGCGGCCTGCGCGCATATACGCAGCGGTAAATTTTCCTTCATCAACGCTGCCAGCCACCACACGAACTTCTTCTGCATCGGTCGAACGACCCAGAAACTGAATACGCGAAGTAAATTGATCGCTCCAGAAAAAAGGAACCGCACTGTATGGAACCAGTGGCGTGTTATTGATGTGCGCCAATGCGTTGCGTGCGGCGTGTGCACCTTGTTCTGCAGCGGTGGTCCAGTGCTCTACTCGCATGGTGGGTTCAAGGTCGCTGTACAAACCATTTTCCCAACGCGCTACATCGCCTGCAGCAAACACGCCTGGCGCTGCTTGTAAATGTGCATCACACACCACACCGTCGTTCACGGTCAGGCCGCTTCCTTCAAGCCATTGCGTTGCTGGCGCAACACCAATGCCCACCAGCACTACGTCGGCTGCTACCACGCTTTCGCCGGTGCCATCGGAAATACGGACGCCAGTAACGCTGCCTGCATGTGTTTCAATGCCTTGCACGCGAACATTGCAACGAATAGCTACGCCCTGCGTTGCATGAATTGCTGTTGCAGCTATACCCATCTTTTCACCGAGCCCACGAATGAGTGGTGCGGGCAAACCTTCAAGAACCGTGACCGTGCAGCCCCGCGCAACTGCAGTTGCGGCTGCTTCTAACCCAATAAAGCCAGCACCAATGACCACCAGTTTTTTGCCAGGTTGAAGTTCTTCACGTAATGCTATTGCGTCGTGCAATGTACGCAATTGATGGATGCCCTGTGCGCGTGGTTGTTGTGGCAACTCGCGAGCAACGCCACCAGTGGCAATAATGCATGCGTCGTAGTGCAGAACTGAAGATGTATTAAGCGCGAGTTCACGCGTAGCAATGTTGAGTGCAGTGGCCTGTGTGCTGTTTAACCACTGTGCGTTGAGCGCATCAATATCATCTGGCTTGCGTAGTTGAATGCGATCGGCTTCCCATTCACCACTCAAGAATTTTTTCGACAATGGCGGTCGATCATATGGTGCTGTGTCTTCAGCATTCACCACAGTGATATCGCCATCAAAGCCGTCGGTGCGCAGTGTTTCCACTGCTCGCAAACCCGCTAACGACCCGCCTACCACCACAACATGTGTCACATTTCCACTCTAGAACCTTTCCCACTATGAGCCATTCTCTCTGCGGTGTCGTAAGGTAACCCCGTGAATGTCAACCAAGAGTCGCTAGACGCCATGCCCGATGCGGCGCAGGCAATTTTGCAGGCGGCCAAAGACATCATCGACGAGTCGGGTGAAAATGCGTTGCGTGTTACTGAGGTAGCCGAGCGTGCTGGCGTTGCCGTGGGTTTGTTGTACCACTACTTCAAAGATCGCAAAGCCCTCATTACTGCCGTACGTGAGTTTCAATTTCTGGCGCGCATTACGGCCGACTCGGCAACGCTCGATGGCATTGTTGTGCGTGAAGGTCGTGGCGGTGTGCTGCGCACCATCATCAGTGACTTTTCTGACCCGTATCACCCACAGCGCAGCGAGTACCGCCTCGATCGCATTGAAGCCCTCGCTATTGCACGACACGACCCTGAGCTCAAAGAGCGCCTCACTGCTGCACAAGAGGGTCTGGCCAGCAACATTGTTGCCACTATTCGTAAAGCGAAAGCCAATGGCATGCTCGATGAGTCCATCGACGAAAAGGCACTGTCGTTCTTGCTTGAGGTTCTTCCCATTGGTCTTGTACTGGCCAACGTGTACGGCAAATATGCGCCCGATCAAAAAGACTGGGAAGCGCTGTTATTGCGGCTGTTCCGTGGGTTGGCACCCACCCCGGTTACGCCTGCAACCGAGAAATAAGCTGGGCCGGGCTGCCGGCACACTCTTCTAAATCACTTGCGGTGAGCACGCATTGCCAGGTGCCTTCAACTTCAACAATGAGTGCAGGCAGAACCCCAGCAGCGGCAAGTTGATCACTTGTTGCTTCATTGCGATGCAGTAGCTCAATTTGAATTGCTGCTTCGGCGCATGCAGCGAAGAAGTCTTTGCGTGGTCGTACTTTGCCATGCGTGATATCGCACAGCGAACACGATGTTGTGCCGCGCAACTTGCCCACAACGTAACACAGTTCTCCGAGAATTGTGCCGTCGGCGTTATAAATGCCTACGTAACGCATGGCGTTTAGTTAAACACAACCGAACGGTTGCCCCAAATGAGCACGCGGTGTTCAACATGCGCACGCACGGCGCGTGCCAAAACCACTGTTTCTAAATCGCGGCCACGGCGCGTGAGTTCGGCAACATCGTCACGGTGAGTAACGCGCGTAACGTCTTGTTCCAAAATGGGGCCTTCGTCAAGATCGTCGGTTACATAGTGCGCAGTTGCGCCAATAATTTTCACACCGCGGTCGTGCGCTTGGCGATATGGGTTTGCGCCAATGAATGCAGGCAAGAAGGAATGATGAATGTTGATCATCTTGCCCTTCCACTGTTGTGCAAACCATGGTGGCAATACCAACATGTATCGCGCTAACACCACAAGTTCCACATTGAGTGATGTGAGCAAATTGCTCACTGTTTGCTCTTGTTCGGCGCGTTTTCCTTCTTCAACAGGAATGTGTTCGTAGCGGTACCCGAAAGCTTCAACAAGTTCACGGCTGTCGTTGTGGTTGGAAACAACTGCGGCAACATCGAGGCCAAGGTCGCCGTAGCGCGAACGTGTGAGCAGGTCTGACAAGCAGTGCACAGTTTTCGACACCAAAATTGCAGTGCGTGGATTCCATGGCAAGGCACGCAAAGAAAAGTTCATGTTGAACTTGGTGGCAATGGGCGTGAACGCTGCGCTCAGCTGCTCGAGTGATTGTTCGCCAGAATGTGTGAACTCCACGCGCTGGAAAAAAACTCCGTCATGTGTGTCGGTGTGTTGTTCGGCGTGAACAATGTTTCCACCATTGTGGGCCACCCAGCTCGCCACATCGGCCACGATCCCCGACGTGTCGGGGCAGGAGATGAGAAGAACCGCGGTAGCACTCACAGTGGTGGAGACGATGGGAATCGAACCCACGACCCCCTGCTTGCAAAGCAGGTGCTCTAGCCAACTGAGCTACGTCCCCGTAGGGCGAGGAAAACTGTATCGGGGAACTTCAGTTTTTCGGCGCGTAATGTCGCGAAAAACGGTACGTACGGCGCCGAGAACACTTAAGGGGAGAGAACACTTGGGGGTTAGATGATGTTGAGGGCGTCCAAGGTGGCGGCCGCGCCAGCCTGAGCCCCACTGTCGCCGCTCAGGGTCACATGGTCGCTCCACTTCGCACGCTTGGTAGCCCAGGAAACAAAGTCGTGGGCTGTGCCGGTAGCAGAGGCAAAGGAAGAGTTGGCCCCGGGCACCACACTCCACAGCCCCGTGCCAGAGGCAGGCGGGGTGATGGCAAAAGAGCTTGCGGCTGGGCCTTCAAAAACGAGGTTGACTCCAACTGAGCACGAAGCCAAGGCAGGGGCACACATTTCAGGAGTACCGGCGAGCATCCACACTAAAGCAGCACTAAGTGCCGCTTCGTCGCGCGGCAAGTTTGCTGCTGCGGAAATGGCATGGCCAATGTCGTGACGCAAATGGCAGTAGTGGTCGAACACAATGGCGTTGCCCAAAATGTGCAACGGGTGCAAACCCAAGTTGGCCATGGGTATGACCATGCTCGCGGTGGGTTCTTCTTGCATTGCGTTCAACGCAGCAAAGCCTTTTTCGGCCCATTCGTTGTATTCGGCCATCACCTGCATGGGGGTCCAACTTTTGCGCGCCTGCACAGGCACTTCAGCATCGACCTCGGCGTCTTTGCCTTCACCGCCGGTAATAGAAGCGGGGTCGGCAATTTGGTGGAACACACTGGCCATGTGGCAGGCAACGTCTTGTACGCGCCAGTCGGTGCAACCCGAGGGCAATGCCCATTGTTCGGCAGTAAGTGCAGCGAACAGATTCTTTGCGCGATCTATTTCAACTTTTAGGGCGATCATTGCTGGTTTCGACATGGCATGAGCATAGGTTGTGCACATGAGCGACCCGAACACGAATGACGCGTGCATGATCTTTGACGATTCGTGCCCCATGTGTTCTGCCGCTGCGCGGTGGGTCGAGAAAAATACGAGCCTTGCTGTAGTGCCAGGCAGTACTTGGGAAAGTGGTGCTGCAGGCATTGGCGACAGCGAGCTCGATCGTTCGGTATGGACCCTCAGCAAGTCGGAGCCCGCACCACAAAGCGAAGCACTTGCAGTGGCATATATTTTGCAACACGGTCGCCTGCGCATATTCCGCATCGCGGGGCGAATCGTCTCATTGTGGGGAATTCGCAGTGTTGCCAATGTGATCTATCGATGGATTGCCCGAAATCGCCGCAGGTTCATGCGTTCACGGGGGTAATCTCGCTGTATGACAGGCGAGCTCATTTATGCATTTCGGGTCATGCGCCTGGCTCTGCTCGATGCAGGTGGCGCACCTATTGGCCGCCTCGAAGACGTGGTGGTGGTCTCGGGCCGCACCTCTTCGGCCCCGCAGGTCTTGGGTTTTGTTGCCACCAGCCAGCGCCGCCGCATTTTTGTGAACGCCAACCGCGTGGCTTCCCTCGACAATGCCGGTGCACGGTTGAAAAGTTGGGACGTCGACTTCCACCCTTTCAAGCCAAAAGAAGGTGAACGCCTGCTCAAAATTGGTGTCATCAACCAAAAGGTCGGCGATGAAGTAGTGAGTGATGTCGCTTTGCGTTTGCGTGAAGACGGCCGCACGCCAGGTTGGGAAGTCAGCAAAGTTCGCCTTGCTCGTCGCAACGCATTGCGTCGGCGCCCTACGTATCGCTTGGTCGATTGGGATACCGTGTCGGCGCTCTTTGCACCCACCACCGAAATGGCTGCTGAAGCTGCACGCTTGCGCGACATGCACCCAAGCGACGTGGCCGGCTTTGTGCGCGCGCTTCCTCTCACGCAGCGTCGGCAACTTGCCGAAGCAATGGACGACGAGCGTTTGGCCGACTTGTTGGAAGAACTTCCCGAAGCAGAACAGTTGCGACTCATTGAAGGTCTCGACCTCGAACGTCTCATGAACGTGCTCGACGAAATGGAATACGACGACCTTGCCGACCTCTTGGCCGAAATGCCTGGGGAACAACGTTCGCGCATTCTTGACGAAATGGACGAAGACGATGCGGCCATGATGCGTCAGTTGTTGTCGTACCAAGAAGGCACCGCTGGTGCGCTCATGACCCCCGACATCATTGTGCTGGGGCCGAACGCCACTGTTGCTGAAGCTCTTGCGCACATTCGCGACCCCGAGTGGCTGGTGTCTATTGCCGCTCAAGTGTTTGTTACCAACCCACCGTTTCGTGCTCCCACTGGCCGTTACCTCGGTGTAGTGCACTTCCAACGTTTGTTGCGCGAGCCACCGAGCATGGAACTCGGCCGTTGCTTAGAACAAGAGCCCACCGTTACCGTCGACATGCCCGACCGCGAAGTTGCTGAAGTACTCGCTTCGTACAACATGATGGCAATGGGCGTGTGCGACTCAGCACAACGTTTACTGGGCGCAATTACCGTTGACGACGTTCTCGACCGCACGTTGCCTGCCGACTGGCGCCAACGTCGACGTCAGGTGGCCCCGGAATGAAACGTCGCGAAGATATTTCACTGCCACGTCAAAGGCGCCGCGTTGGTGTGCACTACCAACCCGATACGTTCGGTCAATTTTCTGAATCTATTGCGCGCACTTTAGGCACCGCTCGCTTTTTGTTATTCCAGAGTTTCTTGTGCGTTGCGTGGCTTGCCTGGAACGTTGTCACCCCAGACAATTGGCATTTTGACCCCAGCCCTTTTGGTGTGCTCACCTTGGCGTTGTCGTTGCAGGCTGCGTACGCGGCGCCACTCATTTTGCTTGCACAAAATCGCCAAGAAGATCGCGACCGTCAACAAGCAGAAGTCGACCGTTCAGTTGCATCACGCACACAGGCCGATACCGAGTTTCTTGCCCGCGAACTTGCTGCTGTGCGTTTAGCGCTAGCCGACATGGTCACCATGGATGAATTGCGCGACCACTTAGAAAAACTTGTCGACTCAGTTGGCGAACTTACTGAGCGTGTTGCTCCACAAGTTGCACCGCAGCCCGAGTAGCTGCGCTGTACGCCTCGGGGCGGCCCAAAGTAACGAAGTGATCGCCTTCAAGAGTGATGACCTGTGCATTCAATGTTTCAATCAAGTGCAATTGCTTTTCGCTTTTCACTAATTGATCATTGGTGGTCAGCACATACGCCGTTGGTTTATTGAGTTGACCCGCCCACGGTCGTGCATCGTATTTACTCAGTGCCTCGCCGGCTTTGCTCACAATGAATGCGTCGTTGCGACGAATTTCTCCAATGAGCCACGGCACATAAGAACGCACAGCACCTACTTTGGGCATCATTCTCTGTAAGCGAACCTGCAAAATGCGTGGCGTGCCCACCCGGCGCAGCAACGGCGATGCGCCACGCATGAGGGCCCATAAAGCTCGCTCTTGTTTTTTTGCACGCCATTCCAAGGAAGTTGCTTGCAGCACCATTGCGCTTACTAACTCTGTGTGGCGTTGTGCAACGAACAAACTGATGGGGCCACCCATGGAGTATCCAACAGTAATGACGCTGTTGATTCCGAGTGCGCGCACCACTGCTGCTGCGTCGTCGGCACACTCTTCAAGTGAAAAGGTTCGTGTGGGTCGAATACCTCGGCCGTGTCCGCGATGATCTATGCCAACAAATGAATAGTGCTGCGCTAGTTCTTCATAAGCGGTAAAAAATTGCACGTCGCTGCTTGCGGTCCACCCGTGCAACAACAACAAAGTAGGAACTGCGGGGTCAGCATGTTGGAAATGACGCACAAAAAATTCGCCGCGCTGTGGTACCGACACCATGCGTCCTTCTGGCAACCACGGCAAAGGTCCAATATTTTTCATTTGCACGAACTGCACTTTCCAACAATGTCTAACCGGTGATGTTCAAGCGTGAAACCATTTGCTGAAGCAAGCTGCGCCAATGTGCTGTCGAGTTGTTGTTCCATGTCGTGAGGAATGTTGAAGTCGCTCATCGCCCCACACTGTTGACAAATGAGATGGTGATGATGCCCAATTAAGTTTTCCGATAATTCAAAACGCCCATATTCGTCGTTGCTCATGAGGCGCGACACCACGCCCACGCTTTCCAAAACCGTGAGATTGCGATATACCGAACTTTGCGGCATCTTTTCAGTGACCAACAAAATGTCGGCAATTGCCATTGGTCCTTTGGCGGCAATAAGTGCTGCAACGAGCGCCCGACGCGCAGGAGTGAACCGTTGATTGGCTTTTCGTAATCGAAGAGCGATTTCGGTTTCCATGTCTTCATCAATGACATGTGAATGAGAATGCTGCGCCATAGTTGCTCGTTTTAGTGCACGCCGTAAAACTGTTGTACGCGCACACCCGAATTCAAAACTGTTGCAAAGATGGCTGCGTTTGGTAATTCTTCCGCACCTAAAGCGAACACGCCTGGTACAAAAGCACCTTCGGTTCCTATGCGCTGAATAATTTCATGTGCGGTTGCAGCAGCAACTGCGCCAGCAATATGCCCCATTGGGTGTGCTGCGCCTGCAATTTCCACAGTGCGTTGGCCGTTTTTTACTCCGCGTAGTTCTACGCGTACTGCGCCCATGTCGCCTTCGATATGTGGTGGAATGAGCATGGGCAACCTGCCCAAAATACGGTCGCGCCGCGTTGCCGATACGCGTGCACTAATGCGATTCGCATGAGAAAAACTGTGCTTCAACAACAACGCATCGGCTAAGTCGGCACGGTAACAGTCGCGCGAGCCAATGGGTTCAGGAAACCAACACAACTCGCGGCCACTTCCCGCTGGCCGTTTGAGCCACTCATCGTCATGCCACCCCAGTGCGGTTCCCGACAAAACACGATGGTGTTGGTGCGCGCATTGCGGGCCAGCGGTGCCATGTACTGCAACGTGAATTTCGTCGTACTCATCAAATTTTGCCCCAAGATAATGCACGAGCAACCCCGACAAACCTGGGGAACATGCTGCACCCACTATTAACGTGCGCCCGGCGCTGAGCGCATCACTTTGAAGGTCGAGCAATGCCAGCACGTCTTTTGAGTCGTCGCCCACCGACACCACTGAACAACCATGTTGAAGAAATCTGCGTGCCACCCGCTCGTGGTGACCGGCGTGGGCTAAAACCACTACTTCGGTTTCCTCGGGGCTCACTTCGTTGATGGTGTGATGCGACACCGAACGCACTTCATGCTCGCGCTGACGCAAAAGCTCGGCCACATGTGTGCCAACAATGCCAGTTCCCACTACAACAATCATTCTCCGTGATCCTATGGGGTGATGTGCGCCACGAAATGCGTGCTACTTGTCGGGGGTGATGTCACGCCAGCCGCCTTGTTGGGGCGGCACGTCACCTTTGCCTTTAAAGCGCAAAGCGGTTGCCATGCCCACTGCTACGCCCAAGGCGAGAAGTGCACGGCGGAAAAGTTTCATGGTGGGGCTAGCAAGAATCGAACTTGCGACCTCATCCTTATCAGGGATGCGCTCTAACCGACTGAGCTATAGCCCCGCACGTATGCAGGTGGTGAAGCCTAACGGTCGAGGGGGTTTCCCTCAACCACACGTTGCACGACTTCTTCTTCTAAGACAGAAACCCGCACTCCCCCCACCAAGT
Source organism: Bifidobacterium breve (assembly GCA_945886445.1). GTDB lineage: Bacteria > Actinomycetota > Acidimicrobiia > Acidimicrobiales > Ilumatobacteraceae > F1-20-MAGs119. The sequence continues at coordinate 11,121 of CAMCZG010000015.1, forward strand.
CGGCAATGAGGTTGAAAACTGCTGCCACCACCACGGCAAGACCGGTGAGTAAAAAGACTAGGAATAAGCCCAAGATCCACAAATTATGGAAGATTTGGCCCCCGTCGAAGCGAAAAGTCTCCCATCCGAAGGACTCCATAAAGCGCTCGACGTTGTCGACGGTGCCCGTTGCATTGGCCACGTTCCAGATCAAAATGCTTGAAATGAGGACCATCACGTACAACGCAAAGTGGAAAACAAGGGTGACTTTGAAAACACTCCACGGGTCGATGTCGCGCACCACACGGCTTACCCGGCGCACGCGGGGCGTTGGTGTGAGAGATTTTTCGAGCGAACGACGAGCCACGTGGTCAGTCTATGGCGCTATCGCGCCTCACTTGCGTAACTCACGGCTCGTTCACGACCGTATTGCACCCACACCTCTACCGATTGCAAGAGTGGGCCTAAACGGCGAAAGGAAATGAGGTCGGCGCCGTTTGCCATTGCTAAATGTGCCGCACCTGCTTCACCCAAACTCACTGCGGCAAGAGCCGCAGCATCGGCTGCAATATGGGCCCGCGTTCGTTCAATGGTTTGTGCGCCATGCGAACCCAACACGTTGAGCACCATGGCAACAAGAACGCCACAGGTGAGCACACTAAACACGAAGGGTTTTACTCTTCGTCGTCTGTTGCCAAAATGAGTGCAACCGAAGCCACGGTTTGGCCTTCATCGAGGCTCATCACACGCACACCCGTTGCTTCGCGACCTTGGCTTGAAATTTCTCTCACGGCCATGCGAATGGTGACGCCACCGGAAGACACCGCAACAATGTCGTCGTCGATGCCCACCATGAATGCTGCAGCAACATGACCTTTTTTGCTGGTGAGTTTGATGCCAATAACACCTTGGCCACCACGGCCTTGCGTATTGAACTTGTCAATTTGCGTGCGCTTGCCATAACCCGAGTCGGTGACAATGAGAATGGCTGCGTCGTCGCGTGCAAGGTCGCACGACACCACTTCATCTCCGGCTTTGAGCTTCATGCCGCGTACGCCAGCTGCCGCTCTGCCCATTGGGCGAACATCTTCTTCGCTGAAACGAATAGTTTGACCACTGCGGGCAACCATGAAGATGTCGTCGGTGCCAGACGTTTCAATAACGCGCACTAGCTCATCGTGTGGACGCAAGTTGAGTGCAATGAGCCCGTCGCGACGACCCGAGTCGTATTCGTTGAACGCTGTCTTTTTTACTTGGCCTTGCTTGGTAGCGAAGAACAAGTTGCGCTCGCCCGGGAACTCGCGGGTGTCGATGATGGCTTGAACATTTTCGCCTGGTTGCAATGGCAACAAGTTGACAATAGGAATGCCCTTTGCCGTGCGCTCGCGTTCTGGAATGTCGACTGCTCGCAATCGATACACACGACCCCTGTTCGAGAAGAACAAAAGATACGCATGCGACGTTGTAAAGATGACGTGCTTGACGATGTCGTCAGTTTTCATCTTTGCGCCAGCTACACCGCGGCCGCCACGGCTTTGTGTGCGGAATGACGATGCAGGAACTGCTTTCACGTATTGAGCGTTGGTCATAACGATGACCAACTCTTTGTCGTCTACGAGATCTTCAATGCCCATTTCGCCGGTGTCAGCAATAATTTGGCACACGCGTGGTGTAGCGAATTTTGTTTTCACTTCACCGAGTTCTTTAGAAATTAATGCGCGCAACACCACTGGATTATTGAGAATTTCTTCAAGTTCTTTAATGCGTGCATTGAGTTCTTCCATTTCCTTTTCAATATCAATGCGCGACAACTTGGTGAGTTGACGCAACTGCATATCGAGAATGTCGATGGCCTGACGTTCAGAGAACTCGTAAGGCTTCACCATTAATGCTTCTTTTGCACTGCCTGCATCATCGCTATTGCGAATGAGTTTGATAATGGCATCAATTACATTGAGCGCCTTTAAGCGGCCTTCCAAAATGTGTTGGCGGTCGCGGGCTTTGTCGAGTCGGAATTGCGAACGACGTGTGATGACCTCAATTTGGTGAGAAACGTAACCCTCAAGGGCCATTTTCAAGTTGATGGTGCGAGGTACGCCATCGACCAAGGCAACCATGTTCACGGGGAAACTTGTTTGAAGTTGTGTGAGCTTGTAAAGGTTGTTCAACACAACGTTTGCATTGGCATCGCGCTTCAACGTAATGATGAGTTCGGTTTTGCCACCAGATGAGTTGTCGTTGACGTCGGCAATGCCGTCGAGGTTTCCCGAGTCGACAAGCTCTTGAATGCGTCCTGCTACTGCTGAACAACTTGTTTGGTACGGAAGTTCTGTAACAAGAATTTGCATTTGGCCACGGCGGCCTTCTTCAATGCTTGCTTTGGCACGCACCTTGATGCTGCCACGGCCCGTACGACACGCATCGAAAATGCCCGAGCGGCCAAGGATGACTCCTCCTGTTGGGAAGTCGGGCCCTTTCACGTGTTTCATGAGGTCGTCAACCGATGCCTCGGGGTTTGCGATAAGTGCAAGCGTTGCGTCAATTACTTCGCCCATGTTGTGTGGCGGAATGCTGGTGGCCATTCCCACAGCAATGCCTTGGCTGCCGTTGACCAACAGGTTCGGGAAGCGTGCCGGTAGAACGGTTGGTTCTTCGGTGGTTCCGTCGTAGTTGGCAATCATGTCGACGGTGTTTTCGTCGATGTCGGCTAAGAGCAACATTGCTAGTGAATGCAAACGAGCTTCTGTGTAACGACTTGCAGCAGGACCGAAGTCTGGCGAGCCGTAGTTGCCGTGGAAGTCGATGAGTGGGTGACGCAACGAGAAGGGTTGGGCCATACGTACCAATGCGTCGTAAATGGCGCTGTCACCATGTGGGTGATAGCGCGCCATGGTGTCGCCGGTAACGCGCGCGCACTTCACAAATGGGCGGTCGGGACGAAAGCCCTGTTGGTCCATGTCCCAAATAATGCGGCGGTGTACAGGCTTTAAGCCGTCGCGCACGTCGGGCAAGGCGCGCGACATGATGACCGACATGGCGTAGTCGAGAAACGACCTTTCCATTTCGTCTTGCAACGGAACGGGCTGGATGGAGTCTGGTGGTTCGAGAGGCACGTTGGTCATGAGAGAAGCCTTTTACTAGAAAACATTTTTAGAAGTCGAGATTTCGTACGTCGCGGGCGTTGGTAACAATGAAGTTCTTGCGGCTTTCCACGTCGTCACCCATTAACACGCTCATCACGTCATCGGCGATGGCAGCTTCTTCAACTGTCACCTGCAAAAGCGTGCGTGTCATTGAGTCCATAGTGGTGGAGCGCAATTCTTGCCAGTCCATTTCGCCAAGACCCTTCAAGCGCTGAAATTCTTTTTTGTGATTGGGTTTGTCGGCAAGGAAAGCAGCTTTAGCTACTTCGTCTTTCAAATAAATTTTCTCTTTACCAATTTCCGTAGAGAACAGTGGTGGTTGTGCGATGTACACATAGCCGGCTTCCACCATTGGTTTCATTTGCCGATAGAAGAACGTGAGGAGCAACGTGCGAATGTGGCTGCCGTCAACGTCGGCGTCGGCAAGGGCAATAATTTTGTGATAGCGCGCTTTTGATGCATCGAACTCGTCGCCCACGCCGCCACCAATAGCGGTGATGAGCGCTTGAATTTCGGTGTTCTTCAACATCTTGTCGAGTCGTGAACGTTCGACGTTCAAAATTTTTCCGCGGATGGGCAAGATGGCCTGCACACGTGGGTCACGTGCATCTACTGCCGTACCACCAGCGCTATCGCCTTCCACAATGAAGAGTTCGCTTTCAGCGGGGTTGCCACTTGAGCAGTCTTTCAATTTGTCGGGCATGCCTGCGCCAGCAAGAGCGGTTTTACGACGTACTGCGTTACGCGCATTTTTTGCAGCAAGGCGCGCCTGGGCTGCAGCAATTGCTTTTTTCACAACCTTGTTTGATTCAGCGGGGTTTTCGTCGAGCCATTCAGCAAGAGCTTTGTTTGTTGCCTTTTGAACAAATGAACGCATGGGAACGTTGCCGAGTTTTGCTTTGGTCTGGCCTTCAAATTGGGGCTCGCGCAATTTCACCGCAATGATGGCCGTCATTCCTTCACGAATGTCTTCACCCAAAAGGTTTTCTTCTTTTTCTTTCAAGATGCCTTTGTCGCGTGCATATTTATTGAGCACCGAGGTGAGCGCAGTTTTGAACCCTTCAACATGCATACCGCCTTCTGTGGTGGAAATACCGTTGGCGTAACCGTGAATACCTTCGTAATAGCCAGTGTTCCACTGCATCGCAACGGCGGCTTGCATGCCTTCTTCTTCATCTTCCACTTCAAAGTGCGCAACTTTGCTAAAGAGGGCCTCTTTGGAAGCATTCAGATGTTTGACGAAGTCAATAATGCCGCCCTTGTATTGGAACACCACTTTTTGTATCTTCTCGGCACGTTCATCACTAAAGACCACTTCGAGGTCCTTATTCAAAAAAGCCATCGTCTGCAAGCGCTCCATGACGGTGCGCGCAACAAACTCTGTTCCTTCAGCGGCAAAAATAATGGGGTCGGGGTAGAAAGTAACGCTCGTGCCCGTGGTGCGTCCCTTGGCGGGAGAAGAGCCCGTTTTTTGCAGCTTGCCCTTCATTTTTCCACCATCAATAAATTCGAGTTCGTAGCGGTCGCCATCACGGTCGATTTCCAGCAACAACTTCGTTGACAATGCGTTCACCACGCTCACGCCTACACCGTGCAGACCACCCGAGACCTTGTAGCCCTCGCCGCCAAACTTGCCACCGGCATGCAATACGGTGAGCACCACTTCCGCAGCGCTTTTGCCTTTATGTGGCCCGGATGGATACGGGTCAACAGGGATACCGCGGCCGTTGTCTTCCACCCGACAACCACCGTCGGCTTGGATGATGACGTCGATGCGGGTACAAAACCCAGCCATTGCCTCGTCGACCGAGTTGTCGACCACTTCCCAAATGAGGTGGTGCAAGCCAGCTAAACCTGTGGACCCGATGTACATGCCGGGGCGTTTGCGAACTGGGTCGAGACCCTCTAAAACCTGAATGTCTTTTGCGCCGTAGTCAGCAGTGGGCTTTTTTGCCGAACTTTTCTTTTCTGTGCTGGACACGGATCAACCTCGATGTAGTGAATGAATAGGGAACAAAGCGCCATATGACATGACTGGCAACCTATGTCTGAGTGTGTGCAGAAGTAGTGGCACCAAGGACATAAAAAGGAAAGCGAAAGAGTAAAAAGTCATGTCGTAAATACGTGTCTTAGTGTACCAATTTTGCTCCCAAAAATCTGTTATACCCGCACTTATCAACGTGGCCAGCACTACTAGCGACGCCGTTTTTGACGCACCACAATGCTGTCAATGCGCGAGCCAGTGTGTTCAAAAAATCGCTGTTTGACATCGGCTTCCAGAAAGCGAAACTGCGTTGCCCACCCGGCATCGGTTGCATCAACAATTAATACTCCGCTGTCTAGTTTGACCGGTTGAATATGCTGCGCAATGTCGGGACCAACAACAGCATCCCACGATTGAAAGACACTGCCCACCGAGTCGCCGTCGTCCATTTTGAGTCGCTTTAATACAGAACGCATGGAGTCGATGAGTGACGTTGGTTCTTCTGGTGGGCGCTGCGACATCAGTTTGCGCTCCCGTTTGCAGTCGGGTCTTCAGAAATTTTGCCTGCGGTGATATACAACACGCGCTCTGGTTGTGCTGCCGCTGGCAAGCCACTGGCACTTGTAATAATGACCTGCCCGGCGGGCATGTGCTGAAGCAGCGCTGTTGCTCGCGATGGGTCTAACTCCGACAACACATCGTCAAGAACCAACACGGGTGGTGCTCCTACTTCTTCTGTCACAAGCCGATGTGTTGCTAACCGTAATGCAAGCGCGAGCGTGCGTTGTTCCCCTTGTGACGCTTGCGTGCGAGCAGGTAGACCATTAATGAGCAGTTCAATATCGTCACGGTGTGGGCCAACAGTTGTTGAGGTGCGGCGCAGGTCTTCGCTACGGGTTTCTTTGAGCGCAAACCCCAAGCCAATACGACGCCACTCGGGTTCATAGACCACATCGGTGGGTGTTGGTTTGCTCGCGAGGTGTTCGTAGGCCTCGTTCACTAATGGTTGTAGCCGCGCAACAAGTTGTGCACGTGCATCGCCAAGTGCTCCCCCAGCAACCGCAAATTTTTCATCCCACACATCGAGGGTTACTACTTGTTCGCTGGTGAGTTGCGATACCGACGAGCGGTAGCCAATTTGTTTGAGCAAGGCATTGCGTTGTTTCACGATGCGTTCCACATCGCGTCGTGTTGCGTCGTGTTTCACTGCAATGGCTACTAGTGCATCGTCAATGAACCGGCGGCGCTCGCTTGGCCCATCTTTAATGAGTGCCAAATCGTCTGGTGAAAAAATTGTTGTGCGTAAAACTCCCAGTAGGTCGCGGTTGCGCACGAGGCGCTGTTTATTTACTTGCGCCTTATTGCGCCCTGTGCGTGAGAGTTCTACTTCAATTAATAATTCGCGCCCATCGGGATGTTTTACTGTTGCCCTTAAAATTGCGGTGTCGGCGCCGTTGCGAATAAGTGTTTCTGTGGGAACACCACGAAAACTATCGAGCGTTGCTAAGTAAGTTAAAGCTTCTGCGAGGCTCGTTTTTCCTTGACCGTTTGCGCCCAATAATGCAGTGGTCCCGTGTGTAAAAGAAACATCGGCTTCTTCGTAGTTGCGGAAGTTCGTGAGTGTTAAGTGTTCAACAAACACACAGATCTCACTTCGTGCTTAATGGCTTCTAAAGTCTTTGTGGCATTAAAAGATACAAATATTGCTCGGAGTGCTCACCAACGCCCGTGACAACAGCGGGTTTTGCGGGGTCGCTTGTTTTAATGATGACGTCTTGTCCGGCAATTGCATCAATGCCTGCAGCAAGATATTCCGAGTTAAATGCAATGGTGAGCTCATCGCCTGAGTACACCGCATCAAGATCTTCTTCGAACTCGTCGTTATCTTTGGAGCCGGCCATCACTTTCAAACCATTAGCACTCATGTGTAAACGCACAGGCCCCTGGTCGCGGGCAAGAATGCGGGCGCGGCGTAATGCGTCGAGAAGTTGCTCGCGGTTCACCGTGATGTTGTTGGGGTACGTGCCCTGAATGAGCGTTTTATATGTGGGGTACTCGTTGGTGAGTAATCGTGTGGTGAGTTGCGTTCCATCTACTTCAAAAGTGACAGAGTTTTCGTCGAGGCGAATGTTTGCGTCTTTTGCCCCACTCAATAACCGTTGTACTTCACCTAAAGCTTTACTTGGAACCAGTACCCGCGTTGCAGAACTCACCACAATGCTGGGTACATCACATACTGCTAAGCGATACGAGTCGGTCGCAACAAGACGGAAACTGCCGTCTTCGCCGGACATGAGAACACCAGTCAGCGCAATGCGCATTTGGTCGGTGCTTGCGGCGCGCACCACTTTGCGGAGTGCTTCTCCAAGTTCAACAGCAGAAACACTGAGTGCTGGCCCGGTGGATGGTGTGACGTTAGGAAAATCCATTGCGTTGTACGTGGGAACCGTAAATTGTGAGCGTCCACTTTTCACAGTGAGTGATTCCACTTGCGCTTCGACCGTTATTTTTCCTTCGGGCAACGAACGAACAATGTCGTTCAATAATTTTGCACTGATGAGTGCAACACCATCTTTTTCGCCACCAATTGCAAGTGTTGCTTGCAGTGACATGTCATTGTCGGTAGAGGTGAGATGTAACTGATCGCCTTTCACCTGTAACCGCACACCAGAGAGCGCTGGTAATGCACCAACGCGACCTGAGGCAATACGTGAAGCTAAACCGAGTGCTTCAGCGAGTTGTTCTCGTTCACAACGAAACTTCATAGCGGCTCCTTTGTTGGCTCAATATGCCGTGAGGGGGGTTTGTGTTATTGACAGTGGAAGGGGGATAAATACTTAATGCTTGTAATAAGGGCTGTGGATTGTGGACAAAGTTGGTTTGCGCCAATAAAGGAAAAGAAAACGATCGACGCTGGTTATCCACAGTTTTCCACAGGGGAAGGCGAACATGTGTGCGCTGTGGTGGATAAACCCCACTTTGTGCCCAATGCGACGCAGTTTGTCCACTTGGCAAATCACATGTTGTCCCCAGTGTAAATAACACAGCACTCACCCTTTTTTCGCCCGGCGGAAAAGCTCGGTCACCTGGTCGTACACCTGTTTACGTTCTGCCATTAATCGTTGAACTTTTTCAACAGCGTGAATAACCGTGGTGTGGTCGCGGCCGCCAAAAAGGCGCGCTAAAGACGGATAGCTCAACTCGGTTTGCTCACGCATGACATACATCGCAATTTGACGAGCCATTACTAATGGGCGTTGGCGGCTCTTGCCACGCAAGGCTTCAACGCTGTAGCCGAGGTATGCAGCAATGTCGGCCAAGAACTCTTCGTCGCTACGCACACGAGTGGCAGATTGCGATAAGAGGTCTGCAAGCAGGTCTTGGGCGGTTGCGACGTTCATGTTGACGCGGTTGAGGGCGGCGAAAGCGGTGACGCGAATGAGGGCGCCTTCTAGCTCACGAATGTTCGAGGTGATATTGGCAGCAATGAATTCAAGAACATCGTCGGGCACCTTGGTGCCGTTGCGCTCGGCGTAGTTACGCAAAATGGCCAACCGAGTTTCGAGGTCTGGTGGCTGCACGTCGGTAATGAGACCCCAGCGGAAACGGCCCCGCAAACGGTCTTCCAATGTAGGAATCGCGTCAGGTACACGGTCGGAGGAAATAACGATTTGCTTGTTCGCGCCGTGCAATGAGTTAAACGTATGGAAAAACTCTTCCTGGAGGCCTTCTTTGCCTTCCATGAATTGGATGTCGTCAATGAGCAGAACGTCAACTTCGCGGTACCTGCGTTTAAAAGCGGCGGTGGTGTTGCTGCGAATGGCGTCAACGTATTCATTCATAAATGTTTCTGTCGACACATAGCGCACTTCGTAATGGGAATAGTTCTGGTGAACGTATTCCCCAATGGCATGCAAAAGGTGCGTTTTTCCCAACCCAGCCGAGCCGTAAATAAACAACGGGTTGTACGACCGCGCCGGGGTTTCTGCCACGCGGTGAGCAGCAGCTAGAGCAAATTGGTTTGAGGCGCCCTTCACAAAAGTGTCGAAGGTGTAGCGGGGGTTGAGGCCAATGGCTTGTCCGCGCAACGAAGTTGCCGCACTGCCAGAGAGAGCCAAGTCGTCGTCAAATGCGCCACGGGTGAAGTCGTCGGTTTGGCCAGCATCGCTCTCGCCTTCCACAATGGGTGCCACTTCCACCAGGAGTTGGCGATCATTTTCGTCAATTTCAGCAAGGGCGTCGAGCACCAGTTGCAAATAGCGGGTGAGAATGCGTTCTTTGATGTGGCCGTTAGGCACCTGCAGGCGTAAAGCATCGTCGCCGCCAGGAAGAGGAATGACGTCTTGAAAAGTGGAGAGCCACACTGCTTCAGACACCTGCGCCCGAAGTAAGGCAGAGACCGCTGTCCACACGGTGTCGTGTTCTGCCATGGCGGTCTCCTTTCATACAGGTTCAGTGTTTGCTGGCGATTACCACTGCTTGTCCACATGGTTATCCACAGGCTGTGGATGGGTTTCACGTGTTTTTCGTGCTTTTCGCCACTTTTTCGGTGGGAAATACACCATAGCAGATTATCCACAGGGCAAAAAAATGGAGTCTTGGTTGGGAATGGGGGCTGGTCTCGCCTAGCCTTACCAACGGTCACCCGAATCGACGTGCCGCTTCGCTCTTGTAGCCCCGGCCCTGCCTCTCGCGGTTCCCGTTCACCTCACATAATTCGAAAGATCCTGGACCCATGAAGCGTACCTTCCAGCCAAACAATCGCCGTCGCGCCAAAAAGCACGGTTTTCGCCATCGCATGAGCACTCGTGCCGGTCGTGAAATTCTCAAAAACCGCCGCGCCAAGGGCCGCTACCGCCTCTCCGCTTGATCGGACGCATTCACGAACACGCTATTTTTCGCCGTTTAGGGCGCGAAGGTGTTCGTGTGCGCGTGGGCTCTGTGTGGTGTTCTGTGCTTGTTGACCCTGCTCTTTCTCAGCCATGTGTGGCTTACGCCTTAGGGCGCCACACCGGTTCGGCCGTCGTGCGAAATCGCATCCGACGCCAAATGAGAGAGATTTTGTCGGCAAATACGAGCCAATTGGTTCCGGGGTATTACCTCATCGGGGCACACAAAGAAGCCACTGCGTTGTCGTTTCAGGAACTCACCAACACCATGTTGCAACTCATCACTACCGCCAAACAGAAGGTCTCATGACCCAGCGCACCTTGAATGAGCGTTGCCTGTCGGCAATTGAGTTTTATCAAGGAGCTCGATCAGGGAGACCCTCACCGTGCCGGTTCTCCCCTTCCTGTTCTTCTTTTGCCCACGAAGCCTTTGCGCTTCATGGCACCACCCGCGGGTTTTGGCTCACCGCCAAGCGGCTGTTGCGGTGCCGCCCCTTCGGGCCATCGGGTTTCGACCCAGTGCCCGAAGTACATACATCTCACTCACATGAACTGTTAGGAAAGTAGAAAAATGTTTCAAGCAGCAGCCTGGCTCGTCAGCGTTTTTTATGGCTTGGTCAACAACTATGCATTCGCCATTGCATTGGTGGCCGTTTCCATCATGCTTCTCATTACCCCGCTCACCTTGAAGAGCACCAAGGGCATGTTGGAAATGCAGCGTTTGCAGCCAGAAATGCGCAGGCTGCAAGGGCTTTACAAGAGTGATCGCCAAAAATTAAACGAAGAAATGATGAAGCTCTATTCAGAGCACAAGGTGAACCCGCTGGCATCGTGCCTGCCGCTTGTTGCGCAGTTGCCCGTGTTCATCATCATGTTCCGCGTGCTCAACGGCTTGTCGAAATTCGGCGACGACGGAACCTTTAACCCCAGCTACATCGCCAAAGACTCGAAGCTCTACCTAGCGCTCGACAAGTCGAAAGAGATGCTCGCATTTGGTCTCGACCTTGCCAAGTCTCCTGCCAAAGTGATGGGCGAAGACTTTGTGAAAGGCATCCCGTATGCCCTCATGATTGTGTTGCTGGCCTTCACGTTCTTGGTGCAGCAAAAGATGATTGCCTCGCGCACCACCAGTGCTTCGATGTCGCCGATGCAGGCCAAGATCATGCAGTACCTGCCTGTTGCATTCGCGGTTTTTCAAGTGTTTTTGCCCACAGGGCTCGTCATCTACTACTTCACACAAGCCGTTGTTCGTATCTTGCAGCAGTGGTACATCACGAAGCGTTTTTACGGACACGACGGCTCCATTGGTCGCCAGGCGCAAGCAGCCAGCAAAGTGGCGAGCGATATGGCAAAAGACGCAAAGGGCAAACCCGGGAAGGCGCTCAAGCCCGACAAGGTCGACAAGCCGGCACCTGTGCAAAGTAAACGGGTGACCCCGCCGAAGAATAAGCCTGCACCAAGCGGGCGCCCACAGCGGCCAATACCGCCATCGAAGCGCAACAAATAAACTAAAAGTCTAATTATCAACGTGAACATAGAACGAAGGATGAAGTCATGGAATGGGTAGAAACAACAGGTCGTAGTATCGACGAAGCAAAAAATGCCGCTCTCGACGCATTGGGAGTAGCCGAAGACGACGCCGAATTCGATATTTTGGAAGAGCCAACACAGGGTTTGTTTGGGCGTACACGCGGCGAAGCCCGCGTGCGTGCCCGGGTTCGCCCCACGCAAGCCCGCCAGAAAACAGAGCGCCGTAACCCACGCCGCAAGCCTGCTGGCGAAAAGACCAACACCACCGAAGAGACCTCGGGCGAAGCACGCCCCGAGCGTTCAAACACTCGTGGCCGCAATAATGACCGCCCCCGCCAGGCAAAACCTGCCGGCGAAGGCAATCGTCGCCCACCACGTGAGCCACGTGAACCACGCGATGACGATCGTCCAAAGGGCGACCCCGTCGACCCCGCATTGGTGAGCGCTCAGGCAGTCACCTTCCTCACAGGCGTAGTCAATGCATTTGGCCTCGTGGGAACAGTTGTTGTGGAACGCGAAGGTGAAGAGCTAGAAGCACAAGTGAACGGCGATGATCTTGGCCTCTTGGTGGGGCCACGCGGTAATACGCTTTTGGCACTGCAAGACCTCACCCGCGTAGTGGCACAGCGCCGCTTAGGCGACCACGACACTCGCTTGCGCGTAGATGTTGCTGGTTACCGCGAACGCCGTCGCGATGCACTCACCCGTTTCGCTTTGAAAGTAGCGGATGAAGTAGTGGAGTCGGGCCAGCCCCGCGTTCTTGAGCCAATGGCATCTGCCGACCGCAAAGTGGTTCACGATGCCTTGTCCGAACAGACTGGCGTGGTGACCCGCTCACGTGGCGACGACCCATATCGTCAAATTGTGGTAGAGCCAGCACAGTCTGGCGAGTAAGACACTTCTCGTGGCGCGTACCGTTCACGAGATCTTGACCGACGCACAACGCATCGGCGCGCTTGGCCTTCGCCCTATTAGCGAAGTGATTGAGCACGCCGGTGCGTTTGCTTTTGCCCTCCCTGGTTCATGCCGCCGCGTGGTTGACCTTGGTTCAGGAGCGGGGGTTCCTGGTTTGGTGGTAGCTGAGTTGCTACCCGAGTTAGAGATCACCTTGGTTGATCGCCGAGCCAAACGCACCGATGCACTCGAGCGCGCCATCGTGTCGTTGGGGTGGGGCAACCGGGTGCGAGTGGTCTGCGCCGACGTGGGTGCACTCACCCGACAAGACGAGTGGTGCGAAACTTTTGACGCGGCAATGTCGCGCGGATTCGGACCGCACGAAACCACCTTGAAGTATTCAGCAGCACTCGTGCGACCTGGGGGAACGGTGCTGGTGAGTGAACCACCAGCTGGCAGCGCCAACCGCTGGGAGCAGGCTGTGGTCGAGGGCGCTGGGCTCGACGGGCCTGAGTTGATACTCCACCTGGCACGCTTCATCAAAAAAACGGAGCGTTGAAAAAGATCCCCAATGTTCCACGTGGAACATCCATTTTCGTTAAAAATGGGGGTGAAACGGGGCATAACGGAGAGTTTTGAGCAAAAACAGTGTTCCACGTGGAACATTTTGTTTCCCCATCCACCTACCACTGAGGCGTACGGGAGTAATATGGAGGCATGTCAACCTCTGCAACGGGACCCCGCATCATCGCTATTTCTAACAATAAAGGTGGAGTAGCGAAGACCACCTCCACCGTCAACCTCGGTGCCTGTTTCGCAGAGATGGGTTTACGGACCCTCATTATCGACCTCGACCCGCAGGGCAATGCCTCTTCATCGTTGGGTATCGACACCCGTGATCTGGAGAACACTATCTATGACGTGCTCATTCAAGAGGTGCCGTTGGAAGACGCGGTAGAACCTACGGCCGTGAAGAACCTCTTTATTGTTCCGTCCAACATCAACCTGGCCGGAGCAGAAATTGAGCTCGTGTCGGCCTTTGGGCGCGAGGGGCGCTTGCGCAACGCCATTGCCCCCGTTGCCGATCAGTGGGACTACATTCTGATTGACTGCCCGCCGTCGGTGGGTTTACTCACCGTGAACGCATTGACTGCAGCAACAGAAATCATCACGCCAGTTCAGACGGAATACATTCCGCTGGAAGGCATTGAGATTTTGTTGAAGAACCTGCACCTCATTCGTAAGAACCTGAACCCCAGCCTCCCCGACCCCACCTTTTTGTGTGTGATGTATATGCGCAACAATTTGGCCGATCAGGTGGTAGAGGAGTTGCGCAATAAATTTGGAGAGCGTGTCTACAAGACCGTGATCCCCCGCAATGTGCGTTTGAGCGAAGCACCATCATTTGGACAGCCCATCACCACCTTTGACACCAGTTCTTCTGGCGCCAAGGCGTATCGGGCAGCAGCAAAGGAGATTGTCAGTGGCGCGTAAAAGTGGATTAGGAAAAGGTCTTGGGGCCCTCATTACGGCCGACCTCGTAGAGAAATCTGAAGTGGGTGCAGCAACTGGGGTCGACGGCCCGCTCTTGCGCGATGTGCCCGTGCAGTCCATTGAGCCCAACCCCCATCAGCCACGCGTTCATTTCGATGAAAGTGCGTTGTCGGAACTCACCGATTCCATTCGGGCCATTGGCGTATTGCAACCCATCTTGGTGCGTCAGATAGCCAATGGGAAATACCAACTCATTGCCGGCGAACGACGTTGGCGTGCAGCAACGCGAGCTGGCCTCGCCACGGTTCCTGCCGTGGTGCGACCCACAGACGACATTGCATCGGTCGAGCAGGCTCTGGTGGAGAACCTTCATCGACAAGATCTCACCCCGTTGGAAGAAGCATCGGCGTATCAACAGTTGATGGACGACTTTGCATTTACGCATGAAAAAATTGCCAGCCGGGTAGGGAAAAGCCGTTCGGCTATTACCAACGCGTTGCGCCTTCTTACTTTGCCCCCCAGCATTCAGCATTTGTTAGCCGATGGTCGCTTAGCTGCTGGACACGCCAAAGCAATTTTGGGAACGCCCGACCGAGCATTTCAAGAACAGTTGGCACGCCGTGCGGTGGACGAAGGTTGGTCGGTGCGTGCAGTAGAAGACGCAGTCCGCGAACGCCAGGGCGGAAAGCCCATTGTTGTTGATGAACCTGCTCTGCCCACCGAAAAAAAACCAGCGTTGCGGCCACCAGGCTTGTTGGAACTCGAAAACCTCTTAAGCGAGTTTCTTGCAACAAAAGTGACGGTGGCAATGAACGGGAAGCGCGGTCGGGTGGGCATCGACTTTGCCGACCTTGAAGATCTGGAACGGATCTACCGCAAGATGACTGAACAGGCCTAACACGTCAAAAAAGTCTTGATGTCTAGACGAGGGTGACGTCAACCTCGCCTAGAGGTTACACACAGGCTGTGGATAAACCTGAGGATAACACGGGGAAAACCTTGTGTATACAGGGGGGATAAAGCTGTGGATTACTGCTGCGTTAAAACTGATGCAACGGCTGCGGCAACTTCTGGCCCATGTTGGGTGATGACATCGAATGGTCCAAGGCTGCACATCACTGCCGGCATACGCGTTTCTCGCAAAATAGGAAGGCGCATTCCGACACAGTTCACAGTAAGAGTGGGCAGCACTGCACGGAGGGCATCGGCAATGGCGTTGCTCAGCAGTTCTCCACCTGCCGAACTAAAGCCGGGCACTGCATAAAAAGCAATGGTGCACGTGGGTTCGCCATGTGCTTCGAGTCCGATATAGGTATCGGCGTGAAAATGATTGGCGGCCAAAACATGTGCGGCCACTTCAGGCTCATCTACCAACATCACAATTTCGTGTGCATCGCGTAGTGCGCGAGAAATGAGGCGAGCGACTCCGCTGAGCCCGCCGAATTGCCCCACCACAACACGGCGCAACTTTCTTTCGTCACCTGTGGCACGAAAGCGTTCGGTGTCGCGCAGGGAAGAGATGCCCGGGCCTTCTCCGGATTGAGAACTCAAGCGCTCAAGAGCAGCCACCGTGTCGGTACTGCAAATACCGTCGATAGAGATGCCTGCATTTTTTTGAAACTCACTAATGGCACGCGCCAGAAGCGGGCCAAAGATGCCATCAACACGACCACAATCGAACCCTAAACGCGAAAGCAAAGATTGCAATTGTGTGACATCGTCTCCACGAAAGTTTGGCGAAGTGAGATACAACATGCGATCACCGAGCGACCACGATGCTTCAACGAGTGCGCTCCACGCTGCTATATCGCATACACCGTCGGTGCGCAGACCGCGCGATGCTTGAAATTCGACGAGTGCCTTTTCGGTGGCAACACAAAAGAAGCCCTCTTCATCGAGAGTGTGTTGAATGAAGCCACAACTGCGTAGTCGGCGCTGGAGATCGCGAACGGTCTCGCTGCGTTGGCCAGCAGTTAGAGGGAAGGGGTCAGAAATTCTGACAACTCCTGTAAGAGAGCGCCCTTGCCTTTTGCACCAACGAGGCGCTTTACAAGTTCGCCATTGTTGAACAACAACAATGTAGGAATACTCATGACGTTGTAACGCTGAGCAATGTCACCATGTTCATCAACATTAAGCTTGCTGATGACGAGAGAATCTTTTTGCTCAACAGCAATTTCCGCAAGAATGGGAGCAATCATTTTGCATGGGCCACACCATTCGGCCCAGAAGTCAACAAGAATTGGTTTGCTTGAACCATTTACTGTTTCGTCGAAAGTAGAACTGGTGAGAGTAACAATGCCGTCTGCCATGGGGGCTCCTTTTTTCTTCTCTTACTGAAGTCTAGGCGTGAGAAGCGTGCTCTGACTCGAGCCAGCGCTCACAATCGATGGCTGCCATGCATCCCGACCCTGCAGCAGTAATTGCTTGACGATAGGTGTGGTCTTGCACGTCGCCACAGGCAAAAACCCCTGGAATATTGGTGTATGACGACCCTGGGCGAGTGGCGAGATAGCCATTTTCTTCCATGTCGAGTACACCGGTGAAAAGGTCAGTATTTGGTTTATGGCCAATGGCAATGAAGAGACCAGACACATTCATTTGGGAACGTTCACCTGTCACCGTGTCTTCGAGCACGATGCCTTCAAGTGCGTCGGTTCCTTGCAGTTCAACAACTGCGCTATTCCATTTGAACTCAATGCGCTCATTATTTTCTGCGCGAGCACGCATAATTTTTGACGCACGCAATTCTGAACGACGATGCACGATGGTGACTTTTGAAGCGAACTTGGTCAGGAAGGTTGCCTCTTCTACTGCGCTGTCTCCGCCGCCAACAACCACAATTTCTTTGCCACGAAAAAAGAACCCGTCGCATGTTGCACACGTAGAAACACCATGACCAACGAGTGCAATTTCATTGGGAAGACCTAACCACAACGACTTCGCACCGGTACTCACAATGATGGAGTCGGCGGTGAATTCTTGATCGCGTGTCCACACACGAAAAGGACGTGCAGAAAAATCGACACGCGTTGCTTTGTCGGTGAGAAACGATGCACCAAAGCGCGCTGCTTGTTCACGAAAACGAGCCATCAGTTCTGGGCCCATAATGCCTTCAGGGAAACCAGGAAAGTTTTCTACTTCAGTGGTGAGCATGAGTTGTCCACCGGGTTGATCGGTGGTGGAAGACAGTTCACCTTCAATGATGAACGGGCTGAGATTGGCGCGAGCGGCGTAAATAGCTGCGGTGAGCCCGGCAGGCCCAGAGCCAATGATGAGGACGTGATGATGTGTTGCCATAAGAGTCTCCAAAGAAATAGTGGGGGTTAGGAATTGAGTTCGTCAGATTTACGATGCTGCTTGCGCGCAACGAGTAAACCAATGAGTAAAAAAAGACAGCCCAAAATGAGATACGAAGACCATACGGCCGTTGTGCGCGAAAAGGCAGCGTCGAGTGCGGCTTGTAATGCTCGTGTTGTGCCAATGGCAAAGAGTACGACCATGATGACAACACCAGTGGCAACTAAAAAGCCATAGACAATGCCGCGCACCACGGTGATAACGGGGCGCGTGGTGCGATTGCGAACAAAGCCCACCCACTTGTCGATGAAGGCAACGGTGTTGTGTGCCCAATCGGGGTCGGTGAATGGGTTAGAGAGCACGTAAACAGCCTAATGGCTAAAGGTGTTTCTCTTCGGGAACAGCTATTTGGCTGGTACTTGCCACAAGATGTCGCAGGTGACAGCGTTGTACACGGTGAGAGTGGGAACACCGTTGCGCACTTCTTTGGCCACGAGTGCTGGTGGGTTACCCGCAATAAGGAAAGTGTCGGTGGTGGAAGAAACTTCTGCACTGACACATGCGCGGGTATCGATACTTGAGGAAGGTGTGGCATTTTTTACTAAGGAAACTTCGGCGGGCGAATTATTGTCGCGGTTTCCGAGGCCAAGCCCTAATGCAAAAAGCCCAACGGCAGCCACGGCACTGAGCGCAACGAAGATGCGATTCGGGCGTCGCGATGCGAGTGAGACCACATTGCTGGGTTCGCTTGTCTCGGCACTGGCAATGTGGCCTAAGGCAACGGCAATGTGTTCATCGCGTACGGCGGGGTCGGGGGTCGTTCCTAAGTGACGCAACGCAACCTCGAGCGGGCCGTTGTCGGTGGGGTCAGAAGGAGGTGTGGTCATGATGATGAACCCGTGGGTGGAGACGACGGGGCACCTAAGTTTGGTTCGTCTGGAGGGGAAAGTGTTGTCGGGTCGGCCAATTTCTCAGCGAGGAGCTTTTTGCCCCGGGCCAAGCGCGATCTGACGGTGCCCATAGGGATCTCAAGAACCGTTGCGATATCGGCATATTCGAGGTCCGAGATGTAGCGCAAGACCACCGCAGCACGAAATTCTTCGGGAAGTGCGCCTAAGGCTTGGGCAACCCGAGAGGAGTCAACAAG
Organism: Bifidobacterium breve; assembly: GCA_945886445.1. Taxonomy (GTDB): domain Bacteria; phylum Actinomycetota; class Acidimicrobiia; order Acidimicrobiales; family Ilumatobacteraceae; genus F1-20-MAGs119. The sequence goes on from CAMCZG010000015.1 coordinate 29,481, forward strand.
GTGCTCTGCAAGAAGTGCCGTGGGGTCGACAGCATGTTCACTCGCCAAACTTTGGGCACTTGTGGCGTCATTTAATGGAACAGTTCCACCATGGCGGCGAACACGGCGAATCTCATCAATTGCCGAGTTTGTTGCAATGCGGTAGATCCAAGTGGAAAGTGCGGCTTTTCCGTCGAAACGGGGGAGGCCTTTGACGATGGCAATGAGAGCATTTTGCACGGCATCGTCGGCACTTTCTCGGCTGAGCACCATGCGGTGACACACCGAGTGAATGGCGCTGTAGTGCACACGTAGTAGCTGGTCGACTGCTGAAATGTCGCCGGACTGGGCGCGTTCAAGAAGGCGCTCAGTTTCCATACTGGAAGGCTAGCCACCGACCATTCTTACGGTGCGGACGCTGAAACAAAACTGATGTCGTTGATGACACCCTGGAATGGGTTTGTGGTGGAACACTGTGGGCTGCGTGCTGCTGAACGTAAGTACACAAGGATGAACTGCGAAGGTGTTGACACGTTGAAAGTGGCATCCCCGGGGTTGTCACTCGCAGAACTTGTGAGGGCAGGCCCCCAACTAGCAAGTTTGCTCGGCACTGAGTCGGAATAACCGTAAACATCGATCTCCCAGGGGGCATAACCGAAATCAACAGACAGTGTTCCTGTACTACGACCCGACAATTCGGCAACAAAACCCACGCCATTTTTACTTCCGAAGTGATCGTTGCCGTAGCACACCGTGCGCCACTGAGTTCCCGACTTGCCATCACGTAAATTGGGTATCAGGTCGTCATTTTCAGAGTTGTCGTCACCGTCGGGGTCATAACTACTCACATTGACGATGTTGACCGGCCCCGTCGCAACGGGTGTTGTGGAGGCACTTGCAACGGGTGTGGTGGAAGGTGACGACACACTGCGCCACAACACAAAGCCAGCGAGCACAACACCAATGACCACTGCAGCAGCCAACATGGAGGTTGGGGTGATGCGGTGAGCGCGTTTTTCTAGAGCCTTGTTCACTGGTCGCGATGAACTCGAACTGCGAGAAGGGTCGGTCCGTGGAGTGGGCTTGCTGATTACCGGTTCACCAGGAATAGTTGTTACTGGCATGGTGTTGCCATAAGGCGGCGTTAAACCAGTTGGTGTTCCATCTAAACCAATTTCGCGCGCTGCATAAAGTGCGCCACGCACTGCTTCACCAGATGGCTGTCGTTGTTCTGGGTCACGAGCCAACATTTGATGAATGATGCGCACTAATACTGGCGGCAATGTCGGGCGAATTTTTGAAATGTCGGGCGCATCACCTTGCACACGGGCCAGCGCAGTTTCTACATCGGTGCCACCAACGAATGGCACCCGACCCGCTAGGCATTCATAAAGGACAAGGCCAAGTGAGTATAAATCTGCACGCCCGTCTAGTTTTTTGCCCGTTACTTGCTCGGGAGACAGGTACTTAGCAGTGCCCATCATGATGTTGTCATTAGTGAGATCAGATTCATTGCCGCTTAAAGTTTTGGCAATTCCAAAATCGGTGAGAAGCACGCGACCGCTTGGAGTAATGAGAATGTTTGCCGGCTTAATGTCGCGGTGAACAAGATCTTTTGCGTGTGCGGCATCTAGCGCTGTAGCCACTGCCATACCAATATGAACAGTAAGACGAGGGCTAATACGATGCACTTTGTCAAGGAGTTCGCGCAGACTTTGGCCATTGATGTATTCCATGACAACTGCTTGCCGGCCAGCATCTTCTACAACGTCGTACACCGTCACGATGTTGGGTGAACTCAGTGCCGCTGATGCTTTTGCTTCGCGGCGAAAGCGCTCATTTCCCACACGGTCATCGTCGTGATGCGCTCGCATTACTTTGACAGCTACATCACGGTCGAGTGACGTGTCTTTCGCTAACCACACTTCCGCCATGCCACCTTGACCAATGCGACGTACTAATCGATAGCGCGCACCAATGAGTGTGTTGGGTACAAGTGAAGATGACATCGCTGTGCATCACGCTAGTTGCGCAGCGTTGCACGATTGAGGCAATGCGATGGTGAGAAGCGTTTTTATTCAGCGTCGAAAAATGCAACACCGATGGTGCCGCGACCAGCATGTGCGCCGATGACCGCACCAATATCGCCAACTTCAATACTGCCTGAGTAGATCTGACGTAGTGACGAGAGGAATGCATCGGTGTCGTCGCAGTCGGCTTGCAAGACAGCGAGGTCGGAAATGTTTCCGTGCTCTTTCACTTTTTCTAACAAGAACGCGAGTGCCTTCGAGCGCGTGCGCTGACGACCGCCCTCTTCTACTTTGCCGTCTCGCACGTCGATAATGGGCTTGATGGACAGCGCTGATGCCAACATTCCCTTCACACCGCCAATGCGACCACCTTTTTTCAGGTTTTCGAGGGTGTCGAGTGCACCATATACATGCACGCGATGGCTGAGCGCCGTGGCGAGCTCTGCAACTTCACTGAGGCTTGCACCTTGTGCGGCCTTGGTTGCACAAGACGTTGCAATGATGCCTTGTCCCATCGACACACTGCGTGAATCGACTACCTGTACTGAAAAGGGGTTTGTTGTGTCTTCGCCCACAAGGCGGGCAGCAATTTCAGCGCTTTGCATTGTGGCCGATACGCCAGACGACAACGAGACCACGAGCACACCAGTTGCTCCTTCACTTTGGAGGCGGCGGTAGGCAGCCTCAAACTGGCCAGGAGAGGGGGCAGCAGTTTCAGGAAGGACTGGAGACGCTGTGCACTTTGCCCAAAATTCCTTCGGAGTGAAGTCTTCACCATCGATGTAGTCGGTCTCGCCGAAGCGAATAGTGAGGGGAACAACAATAATTTTGTGTTGTGCAATGAGGTGCTGCGGGAGGTCACAAGCGCTGTCGGTAACAATACGGATCGTCATAATGCTTCTACCGTAGTGCCTTATTCTGGGGCGACGAGTGCTGAGAGGGCACGCCGGCGCCGTGAACGCCAGTTATGCGCCCACCATGTGAGCAAAACAATAATGGCGGTAGCGCTCACCACAAGACCGAGACCCGCAAGGGCACTGACGCGGGCGGTCACTTCCAACTCCTCTGTGAGTGGGCTGTTGCCACGCGGAGTAAAAAGTTGGAAATACACCGGGAAGCGACCATTACTTCGCGCCACCACCTTCACCGCAATATTGGTACTGGAATTGGCAGGCAGCTCAATGACTTGAGAGTTCTGGGGAAAGGTGAGCTTTGCACTGCGATACCGCAGAATTACCTTCGTGGCCGTAGCGCTTGTATTTTTTACTTGCAATTGAATTTCACTGTTATGACCACTCAAGGTGAAGTTGGCAGACTTCGGCAAACTCACAGAAGTGCGTACGTCAGAAATGGATGAGGAAATGGCGTCGATGTACGCCGCGCTTTGTGCTGGCGTTGCGGTGTGTGCAGCGGAGTATGCGGTCAATGTGTTCCACGTGCCTATGCGCGGGTCATCTGCCAAGAGCATTGATGAAGTATTGGCAATGCGCTGTAAAAGTTTGGTGAAGGTGGCTTTGAGGCCTTCTAAAGAGGTGTCTTCACTTTGGCGCAAGGTAATGGGTTGGCTTGACGAAGGGGCAAAAGGAAGCCCTGGTTGGGAGGTAAAGGTAAGCACGGGGCTGGAATTGATGATGCGAAATAATTGACGCATCACGGCACCATTCATGATTTCTCCTGTTGATGAGCTGAGGAGAACTTGACGTTGTTGGGCCTGTGGAGCAGTAAATGAGAGCTCCTCGCGCTGAACGATGAGCTCGGCCGATATGCGCGTAGCACGTTCCAAAGGTGTCAGTGATTCAGTTTCCATGACGCGTGCATATTGGGGGTCGGTGCCATAGATCGACAGTGAGCCGCCATCGGGAAGCTTGGTGAGGTACGCCACTGCCGAGTCGAGTGGCGCATCAAATGATTTTTGAGCGCTCGGCGTGAGTATTACTTGCCTTGTACCTAAGTCGCGCAACAGCGTGGCTCCGGCTGTAGTGAGCGGTTGAGTAAGCACCGCAGCATCGCGCGAAGGACTTTTTTGCGTGAGCGCGGTGGTGGCATCTTCACCAGCAGTGAGTTGTCGGGCAAAAAGTTCTTGAAGGCCAACATGAGCAATAGCGCTGGGGTTATAAGGCACCTGAGTTGTGGCACTCAAAGTATGGATGCCTAGCAAGTCTCGAATGTCATCTAGAAGAAGTTTGTCTTCGGTGGTTTCTGAGAGCGCTAACGCATTAAGCAAGTCAGGTTGAAGTACGAGTAGTGAACCTTGGCCGATACCAGAAAAGACATTGGCAAATTTTTGAAGAAGCGCACGAGCGTCGGCACTGAGTGCGATTGCGCCTGTAGCGCTCAGACTTGGAGGTGCAGTCACGCTGACAACGGGAAGCACGCCAAGGCGATCTTGCTGTGTCAGCACGGATGCATCATTTGCAGAAAAATGATGAATGAAAGTGGTGGTTGTGGCACGCACTTCATTGCTGGAATACACGGTAAATGTTAGTGGGTACACCCCTGATTGATTCATGTATAGCCCAGCTGTTGCTGACGTTTTCGTGGTGGTGGGCAACTCCACAATGAATCGACCAGCAGAATTTCGTGTGATGCTCAATGTGTTGAGGCGAACGCCATCGAGTGGCTCAGGAACGACGTTCTCTTCAGTGATGTCGCGGAATGCTTGACGTGTGGCGATGCGTTTCGACAGAACAACATCAAGCTCAATATTGTCTTGAGGGGTAATGGGCTTGCCATTTTCGTTAATAGCAATAGTAAAACGCATTGTGGCATTATCGAGAACGGTAAAACTTTGTTGTGTGAGACCAATAGAAACTTGTGTAACAGGTGCCGATGCTGCATACGTGCCATGCGGGAGCATGAGTGCACCGAGGCATATCAACACACAAGAAACGATAAGTGGCTTTAACCGGTGCATGGACGCTCAAGTACGTAAAGCGAATAAGACATAGGTGTAAAACCAAGTGAACGATAGAGCGAGAGGGCTGCTGCGTTAGTGATATCGGTGTTGACTAACGCGTGTTGCATACCACGAGAACCTAACCAGTGCATTGCATCGAGTACTAACTTTCGCCCTTGGCC
>CAMCZG010000016.1 GCA_945886445.1 Bifidobacterium breve
TTTTTAGGATTCGGTGATGGTGACCGAGTTAATGACTACGTTGCGGCTAGGCACTCCGCCTAAAGCGCCACTGCCGCTGCTCAGTGCAAGGATGTTTTTTACTACATCAAGACCAGAAGTGACTTTTGCAAAATTGACGTAGGTGCCTTGGCCATCGAGCGCCGAAGCTTTCGGGCCAGCAACAAAGAACCATTGTCCGCCTGCGCTGTTTGGTGCGCCAGTGCGGGCCATTGTGAGGTCGCCTTCGACGTACTTGTATCCGCTGCCTTCGTCGGCAATGGAGTAGCCAGGGTCATCGCTGTTTGTCAGACCGCCACCTTGAATGATGTCGATGGATGTATCGGTGCGAAAGACAACAGTGCCGTCGTAGTACTTGTAACGCGCAAGAGTGACAAAGTTGTTCACCGTTTGCGGAGTCTTTACCGTGTCGAGAGCAACAACAATGCTTCCCTCAGTGGTGTCGAAGGTTGCTGTGTATTTCTTGGCAGCATCAATACACATTGGCGGTGCTTTTTCGAATTTGGTCACACGTGCTTGTGAACCGTCAACAGCAGGGCACTTGGTATCGCCAGTGAGCGAGGCACCCGGTGCGGTGACCACAGGGGTGGTTGCCACTGGAGCCGTGGAATCGATGGGGGCGTCGACAGCGGTGTCTGAAGTGGTGTCTAACGGGGTGTCGAGAACGGTGTCGGTGGAGGCCACATCGGCTGTGTTGTCGCCGCCGGTTTTGTTGAAAATGAGGACCACAAGCAAAACGAGGGCAACAAGACCAGCACCCTGCAGACTGCGCTTTTTGGTCGTGGAGCGACGTTGTTGTGCAGCGAGCTCGGTGAGTCGCTGCTGGCGGTTCAATTTCTGGCGTTCTCTTTTTTCAGTACCCACAAGGTCGGCAGGTTAGCCGCACTCCGCTAGCGTTTGACATCTGTGGGAATAGTTGTCCAAAAATACGGCGGAACGTCGGTTGCCGACCCTGAACGCATTAAGGCCGTTGCCGAGCATGTGGCTTTTACGCGCAGCCACGGCAATGACGTCGTTGTTGTGGTGTCGGCCATGGGCAAAACCACCGACAACCTCATTTCATTGGCAAATCAGGTATCGGGCACTCTCCCAGGACGCGAACTCGACATGCTGCTCACCACCGGAGAGCGCATTTCCATGGCACTGGTGTGCATGGCTCTTGCCGATATTGGCATCGACGCAGTTTCTTTCACGGGCAGCCAAGTGGGAATTATTACCGACACTGTTCATACCAAAGCAAAAATTCTTGAGGTCAGAGGCGATCGTCTGCGGGAAGCACTTGCCGCTGGCAAAGTTGCAGTAGTTGCCGGGTTCCAGGGTGTGAGCACCGATAGCGAAATTACTACCTTGGGTCGTGGTGGTAGCGATACCACAGCAGTTGCACTGGCCGCTGCGGTCAATGCCGATGTGTGCGAAATTTATACCGACGTGACCGGGGTCTTCAGTGCCGACCCGCGCATTGTTCCTCAAGCTCGTAAATTACAGCGCCTCGATTTTGAAGAGATGTTAGAAATGGCTGGGGCAGGAAGCAAAGTATTAGCGCTTCGCTCAGTTGAATTTGCTCGTAATCACAATGTTCCTCTACACGTGCGTTCAAGTTTCACTTGGGAACACGGTACGTGGGTGCTCGATATGAGCGCCTTTAATGCACAGCAGTCTTCAAAGGAGAATGCCATGGAAGATCCCATTATTTCTGGAGTAGTTCACGAAACAGGTGAAGCAAAAGTAACTGTGTTTGGCGTTGCCGATAAGCCAGGTATTTCTGCTGCCCTTTTTGAACCACTGGCCGATGCCAATGTCAACGTCGACATGATTGTTCAAAATACTTCTAAAGACGGCATTACCGACATCTCTTTCACTGTTCCCAAATCTGACCTGGCAACAGCATTGAAAATAGTGAATACGGTTGCTGGTGAACTTGGTGCTGCGGGTGTGACCCACGACGAAGCAGTGGCAAAAATTTCACTCGTTGGTGCGGGAATGAAGACGAGCCCAGGAGTAGCTGCAAAAATGTTCCGCGTGCTTGCTGATGCCAATGTGAACATTGAAATGATCTCTACAAGCACCATCCGTGTATCAGTTGTTGTTGGTGCTGCAAATACGGAAAAAGCAATGCGCACGTTGCACACAGCTTTTGGTCTCGACTCTGGTCAGGCTTACTCTGCCCCGTTGCCCGAACGTAAATAAGCAATACTTAACTACATGGTTCGACGTCGTTCTCAACTCATCCCTTGGCGTGTAGCTGGCGGTGTCGCCGATGAACATGCAAACGCCGATCAGGTAGTGCGTGAAACCGGATGGGTGTTCAATAACGAAACTGGTGCTCAATTAACACTTGAAGACTTTGTCATGAGCGGCAATAAAGAAGTCAATGCGTATCTTCGTGTCTTTGGCATGAACGAAATGGATCTCGAAGAACTATCGGTTCTCGAAATTGGTTCTGGCATTGGGCGAATGACCGCGCGACTTACACATCGTTTTGCAACGGTCATTGCTGCCGACGTTGATGCAACTTTTTTAGAACGCTGCCGAGAGACGGTTGCTAAACACGGCGTTATCAACCGTTTGCGCACAGCGCATGTCGCCGATGGGCATACGGTGCCGCTGGACAACCATTCTGTCGACGCAGTTTTTTCGTACATCACTTTGCAGCACTGTTCTCATGCCGATGCATTGTCGCTGACGAAGGAATCGTTGCGTGTTGTAAAACCACACGGTGTGGTGATGCTGAACTACCGCACATGGGTTCTTGCCGACATTTTTTTGCAGCCAACCGGGGCACTTATTCGCGCACTGTGGAAAACGAAAATTTTTGGCCCATGGCTGGCTAAGCAACGCGTAGCAACCCGCTTGGGGTGGCAGGCGAACCGGGTGGCAACGGGCGATGTTCTCGATGTCGTTCGTCTTTCTGGCCGCTCGTGCAGTGAAATTGTGCTCTTCCACCACCCTCGCCGCCGCAGGTCGTTATTGGCTGGCATTTCTGATCGCATCATTGGGGGTTCAGGCATTCAAGAGCGCGTCTTGCCACGGGCCAATAAGAGCCATTGGTGGTTAATTCTCCGGCTTGGCGAATGACTCTCAGATAGCCTGCACGTTTATGCGAGTAGGTCTAGTAGGTGCAACAGGTCAAGTAGGCGGGGTCATGCGGGCTCTTTTAGAAGAGCGCAATTTCCCGGTAACAGAGATGCGCTATTTCGCTTCGGCTCGTTCGGCTGGTTCCATACTGAAGTGGAAGGGTGCCGACATTGTTGTTGAAGACGCGGCTACTGCCGATGTGTCGGGTCTCGATGTAGCTCTTTTCTCTGCTGGGGCAACCTCGTCGCGTGAACTTGCACCGCGTTTTGCCGCAGCAGGTGCCATGGTTATCGACAACTCATCTGCATTTCGCATGGACCCAGAAGTGCCGCTCATTGTTTCAGAAGTAAACCCCGAAGAAATTCGTAACGCTCACAAGCGCATTATTGCGAACCCCAACTGCACCACGATGGCGGCCATGCCAGTGCTCAAGCCATTGCACGATGCCGCGCAACTTGTGCGACTCATTGCAAGCACATATCAGGCGGTGAGTGGTGCTGGTCTTGTTGGTGTTGACGAACTCGATAAACAAGCAAATGCTGTCGCTAAAAATGCACGCGAACTTACCTACAGCGGTAATGCTGTTACTTACCCAGATCCCGAAAAGTTTGTGCGCCCTATTGCATTTAATGTTTTGCCTTTTGCTGGTTCTCTTGTTGACAATGGTGAATTTGAAACCGATGAAGAAATCAAACTCCGCAATGAGAGCCGTAAAATTCTCAACATCCCAAACCTTTTAGTGTCGGGAACATGCGTGCGTGTTCCTGTTTACACGGGGCATTCGCTTTCCCTTAATCTGGAATTTGCTCGCGACATCACAGTTGCGCAAGCAACAGAGTTGCTGTCGAAGGCACCAGGTGTGGAAGTTGTCGATATTCCCACTCCGTTGCTCGCTGCAGGTGCCGACCCCAGTTTTGTTGGGCGCATTCGTCAAGATCGTTCCGCTCCGGGCAACCGTGGCCTTGCATTGTTCGTATCAAATGACAACTTGCGCAAAGGTGCAGCACTCAACGCAATTCAAATTGCAGAGTTATTTATATAAAGCTATTTCTCTAAATTGGCTTATTGAGCAGTTTCGAGTTCGCCCGCTACAAGTGAATGAGCGGTACGACGCAAAGTGAGTGCGTTGAGAGGCTTCACTAGCCACTTGTCGGCGCCACTGCGTTTTGCAAGCTGAGCATCGGCATCACGGTCGAGCAACATAAGAACAGGAATATGTGGCAAGCGGCCACCGGTTTCATCGAGACGCAGGTCCATGGTGACTGCGAACCCACCCATGGAACCAATTTGTGAGTCGAGCACTGCGAGGTCGGGAGTGCGCGCTGTAACGGCGGCGGTGACGTCGCGACCATTGGAGCAAACGGTGAATGAGGTTTCTGGCGAGCCAAGAGCTGCGACCACTTCATTAAGAACCCACTGGGCATCGGTTGCTAAAAGAATATGCACGTGGAAACTCTAGTCGGCACGAGCCATGAGTGCGCCTAATGAACACAGCGTCTCAAGAGTTTTTTCTGGATCATCAAGAAGGGCTGCGGAAAAGGGAGCGCGCACCACGGGTATTCGGGGTGCACTTTCACTGAATATTTCTGCAGCCTCATCTTGAGCATCGGCTAACCGATGGAAATGGGCAAGGTTCTCTTCAAGAAGTGCTAAGTCTTCAGCGGCAATGGATTGGGTATCAACCAATTCATTATTGGTAAATCTCGGTTGTACGCGATTAAGTATGAGAAGTGCCGGCTCAATTTTCTGCTTGCGCAGAGTGTCAGCAAAAAACTGCGTTTCGCCGATGGCATCGGGTTGTGGAGTAGATACAAGTACATATTGAGTAAGGGTGTCGTGGAGAACTTTCTCAACTGCGGCAGCGCGTTCGCCAAAGCCAGAGTCGAGGCCTTGAAACGCTTGAAAAAATTCAACGGTGTCTTCTAGCGCTTGGGCGCCGATGACTTTAGAGATGAGTCTCACTACGGGTTGTGTGAGGGTACTAATAACTTTCAGGCCAGCGTTAGCAGGTGCAATAAGAATGCGGTACAGCGGGTGTTCTATGAATCGCGTTAAGCGCGCAGGTGCGCTTAAAAAATCGAGAGCTTGGCGAGTAGGTGGAGTATCAACGACTACCAGATCGAAACGGGAGTCGTTGTAAAGGTCATAGAGCTTTTCTGCTGCCATGTATTCCTGAGTGCCCGAGAGCGCGCCAGAAATATTTTGATAAAAACGATTTGCAATGATGCGCGTGGCTTGTTCTGGCGTGGGGCTGTATCGGTGAATGAGCGCATCAAAGGTTGTACGTGTATCGAGCATTGTGGCCCACAGTTCGCCAGGAGCAGAAAGATCTATGCGCGAAGGCTCATTAGAGAGAGTGCCGCCAACGCCAAGTGCGTCGGCTAATCGCTTGGCAGGGTCAATAGTAATGACAACAACGCGTTTGCCAAGTTGTGCTCCGTGTGCAGCAAGTGCGGCAGCAGTTGTTGTTTTACCAACACCGCCACTGCCCGCAAAAATAATGACGCGGTTGTCTGTGAGTAGTTGATTCACTTGGATACCGCTCATATTTGCTCAATTGCTGCAAGTAGTTGATCTGCAATGATTTCAATAGTGCATGCTGCAAGATCGGAAACAATGAGTTGTGCAAGGGGAAGTTGTTCTTCTAATTTTTTGATGTTCGTGTGATGGCGCAGAATTTGCGCATTACGAAATTCGGCTGCTTGCGCTAATGCAGAGTGCCCTGGCAACGAGAGCGGAATATCTAACAGATCAGAGGTGTCAACTTGATTCACCACAATGGGAGCGAGCTTCACTCCCACTTCGTCTTCAAGGGCGTATGCGGTCTCGATGCACTCCTGTACAGGGGTGGGCTCGGGAATGGTCACAAGCACCACTTGGCATCGCGACCCGTCTCGCAACATTTCTAAAATCTCATCGGCTTGTAAACGCACCGCGCCACTTTTTACAGAATCAGAAATTGCTTGAGGGGTTCTTAACATTGTGATTGCGTGCCCGGCAGCGGGGCCATCGACCACAATGACGTCGGCAGCATCACTGCGTTCGAGGTGCTTAATCTTGCCGAGTACCAACAGATCGTCAATGCCGGGGGCCGCCGAGGTGATGACATCGAGAACACCAGTAGTAATCATGAGACGTGAAATGCGTCCTAGCCCCTTGGTGTCGAGATACTCCCGTAGGGCCTCGGGAGGGGTCAAACTGAGGCTGGAGATGCCAGAAGGCACCGGTTTTCCGTCAGTTTCCACCAAAAGGCTCGTGAGACCACAGCGTTGCGCAGCAAGAGTGAGAGCGGCGGCTATCTTCGATTTCCCTACGCCACCTTTTCCCGCAACAATGAAGACGCGCGACGCGGTGAAAAACTGATTCGGGTCCACTCACCCTCCGGAGGTTCGAATGCGAAAACTCATCTTGGCAGTAACACTGGGCGGACTCATACTTATGGGCGCACAAAATGCCTCTGCTGAAGAAAAATCTTCGCTCACCACAGTTGATGTGCAAGAGGTCAGTGGGTTGCTGAATGAAATTCAAGCCCAAGCCATGGAAGACGCTATTGACAGGTCGTCAAGTGAAGGTGCTCAGGCACTGGTATTCCAAATGAATACACGTGGTTCAACGCTCAGTCGCGATCGCGTTACTACATTGCTCGAGCGCGTGGCTGCCGCAAAAGTTCCAGTTGCTATTTGGGTGGGTCCGTCAGGTTCGCGCCTCTATGGGCTTGCCGCTCAATTGCTTGCTGCTGCCGATGTCACCGCAATGGCGCCAGGTACACGCATTGGCAACATGGGAACTCCGCTTGATGCGAAGGGCGTCACTTTTGATTTTGGGAAGAGCACCGAAATATTGCAAGGCAACACCTTGGGTTTTGCCGATGCACGTAAAACGGGTGCGTTGAAATTTTCTGGCAGCGACGAAGGCGTGCCAGTGATGAAAAATATGATTTTTGCACTTGATGGTTTAGCAATCAATGGAAAAGTACTTGACACAGTGACAGAAAAAGTTGCAGCCGACGGACAAATTGAGCGCGAAGCGACAACGGTAAGATTTTTCAAATTAGGTCTGACCCCGCGTCTCTTTCACACAGCATCAAGCCCGCCCTTGACGTATCTCTTTTTAACTATTGGGCTAGCGCTTCTCATCTTTGAGTTCTTTACTGCGGGTATTGGTGTTGCGGGTTTTGTTGGAGCCATCTGTTCAGTATTCGCCTGTTTTGGTCTCGGCGTCTTGCCGGTGAACGGGTTTGCTCTTGCCGCAATATTTTTTGCCATGCTCGCTTTCTCTGTTGATGTGCAAGTAGGCGTACCGCGACTATGGACAGGCGTCGGCCTTGTTACGTTTGCGGGAGGTTCACTTTTCCTCTTTCGAGATATCGACGGTTTGAGTTTGCGGCCATCATGGATCACCTTGCTGGTGGGTATTGGTGGTCTTGCGCTCACGTTCATTGTGGGCATGCCATCAATGACGCGTACACGTTTTGCAACACCCACTATTGGGCGTGAGTGGATGATTGGTGCGCAAGGAGTTGCACTTGAAGAACTTGCCCCCGGTGGAATTGTTCGCGTTCATGAGGGCTCATGGCGTGCACGCACCAACCGCGCTACTCCCATTCCTGCGGGCTCTGCGGTCAATGTTGTAGCTATCGACGGAATCACCCTTGAAGTGGAACCAATTGAAGGTGCCGCTCGTGATTACCGCGAACGTCACTAAAAGCAATTTATAAACGTGGGCCAGCAATGCGCAGGTCGCCGCGTCGCCGGGTAATACCGCGGGCATCAAGGGCTTCAAGAAGCGGTACTGCGTACTTGCGTGTGGTGTTCGCCGCTTCGCGAAAAGCGCTTGTGGTAATGCCATCGGGGTGTTGAACGAGGAGATCTTTCACCACCGCATGTGCACTGTCCAGAGTTTGAGTAGCAAAGAAAATGCCATCGAGGTTCAATAAATGGCCTTCCTGCACAAGTCTGCGCAGTAATGCTCGATCAAATGAATTCGAGTCGGGTGGCGTGAAGAGAGCATTTGCGAACTCTTGAACGAGCGGATGAACCTGTTTTTTTGAGGGTGCTAACTCGGGAAGATACAAACGACCATTTTCGATGGTGGCTTCTTCGGGGCGAAATGTACGAGCAGCATGTGCGAGGTGATCGGGTAACCCGACAAGGTCTATTCCTTGCAGTTCAGATGCAAGTGCACGTTGAGTGTTGAGCATGTGAAACACCTCAGCTTTAGCCGATGTCAACATCGCGCTGCTGAAAATAACGTCATCGACGGTGGGAGTTGCCTGCACGCCAGTGCGTAAAAACAAGTCGTTGGTGTTCATCATTCCTCGCTCATCAAGCAAGTGTTGAATGTCGTATTGGGGGTCTGCTTTGGTGAGGCGCAGAACAGGGTCAATATCGAGAACAACGCCACCAGCGATGGTTTCATCACGGCCAGTTTCGCGGAGAATGAATTTGTCTTGTGGTGCAACGGCAATGGGCTGCTGTAAATACAAACGCGCTTTTGCCGTGTTCCCTGGTGCAATGGATTCAGACTGAATGAGGCGCAGTGTCACCTCTACTTCGTTACTGCCGATGTACATGAGGAAATGTCCGCGACGAGTAATGGAATGAGCAAGATACGGCAGTGCGTTGAGTTCTACATCGAGAGTGTTTGACAGCATCCATTGCTGTGGAAGCACGAGGAGGTCACCACGGTTGATGTCGTTATGTGAAATACCGTGCACATTGACTGCAACACGTGAACCTGGTTCGCATGTTTCTACTTCTTGGTTGTGAGAATGCAACTGGCGAATGCGACCCTTGTGGCCTGCAGGCAAAATAGTGATATCGGTACCGACGGCCAGTGGGGCATCGAGCAGTGTTCCGGTGACTACTGTTCCTACACCAGGGAGTGAAAAGACGCGGTCAATCCAAATGCGTGGGCGAGACTTTGTTGGACGTGGAGTGTGAGAAACACTGGTGATGCTTTGGCGTAGAAGTTCAATGCTTGCTGCATTATGGATACTTGTTTCAATAATTTTTGCATCACTGAGAAAAGTGTTTTCCAGTTGCATCTCAACAAGCAGCCGTGCTTCTTCCAGTTCTGTAGGTGTCAGCAAATCAGACTTAGTGAGGGCGACTACACCTTGTTGTACGCCAAGCAAGCGAAGAATGTCGAAGTGCTCTTGAGTTTGTGGCATCCAACCTTCTCGTGCATCTACAACTAAAAGACACATATCGATGCTGCCGACACCGGCCAGCATGTTACGCAAAAAGCGAATATGCCCGGGTACATCGATAAACGACAGCACTTCACCAGCGCTTCCCGTGCTGTGTGCAAAGCCAAGATCAATAGTGAGACCTCGTCGCTTTTCTTCTTCAAGACGATCGGTGTTGGTGCCGGTGAGCGCTTCTACAAGCGATGTCTTTCCATGATCAACATGACCCGCGGTGGCTATGAGCGTCATGGTGGCTACTCTTTACTTCACAAGAGAGAGTGCGAATGCAACTTCTTCGTCGTCGCGTGAATCAAATGAACGAAGATCGAGCAATGTTTGGCCGTTCTCGCTGCGAGCAATGACGGGTACGCGATGTTTTCTGAGTTGAGAAACATGGTTGCCATTGAGCGACACGGCAAAAGAATTAATAAATGCCCCGGGTGTACTTCCGGCCCCTGGCATTGCTTGAGTGGGTACAAGTTGAGCATGAAGCCCAAATTGTTGTTGAAGTGTTGTCACTATTTTTTCACCGCGAAGTTGAAGTGCCTCTGTTGGTGTAGTTGCCATTTGCCAAAAAGGAATGTCGGTAGTGACTGTTTTGTTGATGTAACTCAACAGCACTTCTTGCAGCGCTGCTACAACGTGGCTACCGGGTCGCAGCGCACGCATGAGCGGGTGCGCGCGACACGCTGCAACGAGTTCGCGTGAACCCGCAATAATTCCGCATTGTGGGCCACCAAGTAACTTGTCGCCACTAAAGGTCACCAGTGCCGCGCCAGCTTGAAGACACTGTGCAGCTGCGGGCTCTTGTGATAGCCATTGCGGAGGTGGCCCCGACAGCCACTGGCATCGAGCATCGATGAGCCCCGAACCAATATCGGCAATAACGGGAACACCGAGTTGCGAGAGTTCTTCAAGGGGAGCGTGTTCGGTAAAACCTTGAATATGAAAATTTGATGGGTGGATGCGCATGATGCAGGCAACATCGTTGCCGCGCTTATCTATTGCTTTGCGGTAGTCACTTGTTCGGGTGCGATTTGTGGTGCCTACATCAATGAGCCGTGCCCCCGATTGCTCGAGCACATCGGGAATGCGAAAACCGCCACCAATTTCTACGCTTTCACCGCGGGCAATGGTGACGTCGCGACCAGCGGCTGTTGCGGCAAGTACAAGAAGAACCGCCGCCGCATTGTTGTTCACCACCACTGCGTCTTGCGCCCCCGTGAGTTCTGAGATGAGAACTGAGAGTGAACTCTGACGAGAACCACGAGCGCCAGTAGCAATATCGAACTCAAGTGATGAAGCACGTACGGTCTGTGGGCTTTCTGCCAAATGAGGGGCACGACCCAAATTGGTATGTAAAAGAACTCCCGTTGCATTAATGACTGGCTGCACCATGGTGAGTTGCAGGCTTTGTGCGAGAGCAATTGCACTAGCAGTAAAGTCGGGGCCGCCAGACCCGATGGCCATTCGCGCACAACGCACACGCAGGGGAGCGGGAAGTTCCACGTGTTCGGCAATGGTGCGCGCAAGGGCGTCGACCGAGGGTGGTCGCTGCGCTAATGAGGAGTCGGAGTCGGCTGGGCTCACGGCGTCAACCTATCGCTCGCTAGCCTGCAAGGTAGTGGTCGTACTCTTTTTACTCTTCGTGGCACTTCCCATTGCCGAAATATATGCCCTCATCAAGATGGGGAGCTGGCTCGGCCTCTTTCCCACCCTGGCTGTTTTGGTGCTCATTTCTGCGGTTGGGGCTGCATTGGTGAAGCGCGAGGGCCTGCGTGTCTTTCGTCGTTTTCAAGAGCAAATTGCGGCGGGCAATATGCCCACCAATGAAATGGTCGATGGAGTGTGTTTGCTCATTGCTGGCGTGCTGCTTGTTGTGCCGGGGTTTGTTACCGACGTACTCGGATTGTTTTTGCTCTTGCCACCATTTCGTCTGCTGCTCCGTCGTCGTTTGAAAAAGAGCAGTGGCAAGAAAGTCAATATTGTTGCAACGTATAACGGGCACATTGTTGAAACCAATGGCGTTATTAATGTGACTGAAAACAACAACCCACCAAAAGAGATTGAGCCATGAAAATTCACGAAGATGTTCCCGTTCGTATGGCTGCAACAGTGATGTTGGTACGTGACGACGAAGTCAGCAAAGACATTGAAGTCTTTGTGATGCAGCGCACATTAAAAGCTGCATTCGCCGGTGGCCTTTATGTGTTTCCTGGCGGAAAGTTAGACGACATCGATGGCGGCAGCCATATTGAGCATTTGTGTGATGGGCTCACCGACGAAGAGGCAAGTGGTTTGCTACAAATTTCTTCCGGTGGTCTTGCATTTTGGGTAGCGGCAATTCGTGAATGTTTTGAAGAAGCTGGTGTATTGCTGGCCCGCGACACCAAGACGGGTGAATATATTCGCTTTGATGATGCAGATGTTGCCGCGCGTTTTGAGGCATACCGACATGAAGTACACGACGGCAAGTTGGGTATGCACGAGCTGTGTGAAAAAGAATCACTCCGCTTAGCAACCGACGCCATTGAGTATGTAAGTCATTGGATTACCCCAGTTGGTGAACCACGGCGCTTCGACACACGATTCTTCTTGGCCCGTGCACCCCAAGCCCAAGACCCACTTCATGATGATGGTGAGACCATTGCAAGTTTGTGGGTGTCGCCAAATGAAGCCTTAGCAATGTTTGAACGTGGCGAGTTGGCAATGATGCCACCAACAGTGCGGAATTTAGAATTTTTGCAACCGCACCGCACCGCAGATGATGCATTGATAGCTGCTACAAAAGTGGGTATTCCACCTGCAATTTTGCCCCGTATTCGTGTGGATAGCGAAGGAAAGGTTCTCGGTGTAGTGCTACCCGGTGAACCTGGCTATGACGAATTAGCTTGATGTTTCAGTGCGCGAGCGCACTGCTACAGGAACAGCGACTTCTTCTATTCGTGCACTGCACCCCGACATTTCTGACTGGGCAATTGTTTGGGCAATGAGTTTGCGAGCAATGTTGTGGAATTCAATTGCTGCTTTTCCGGTGTTGTGCAATGCAACGGGCTCTCCGGTGTCGCCACCCAATGACACTGTTGCCTCAATAGGAATTTGACCTAATAACTCGGCGCCAATTTCGTTGGCCAGAGTTGTACCACCACCTGTTCCGAACAGCGCATATGAGTTTCCGTGGTCGCATTCAAATGAGGTCATATTTTCAATGACACCAGCGACCCGCAAGAAACTTCGTTGCGCCATATCGGCTGCACGAATAGCAACTTTTTGTGCAGAGACAGCGGGAGTGGTGACGATGATGAGGTCGGTGCGCGGCAACATGCGGGCAAGACCCATTTGTACGTCACCAGTTCCTGGTGGCATATCAATAAGTAGGTAGTCGAGGTGGCCCCAGTGCACATCGTGTAAAAATTGTTCAACAGCTTTTGTGAGCATGAGCCCACGCCACATGAGTGCGGTGCCTTCATCTTCAACAAGCATTCCTGTTGATACAACTTTCAGCACGCCATTTCCGAGCACACGTTCATTAGGAATGATCATTGGTTTTTCATGGCCATCAACTTTTTCTGCTTGAAGTCGATCGGGCATACCGAGCATGCGGGGAATGGAGAAGCCCCAAATGTCGGCGTCGAGAACACCCACAGTGTTTCCTTGTGCGGCTAATGCTGCAGCAAGGTTGACCGTTACTGAACTTTTTCCGACACCACCTTTGCCACTTGCAATAGCAAGCACGCGAGCATTGATGGGCACTTGAGTTGCGGGTGCCTGTTCTTTTGCATTCCACCGCGCACGGGTCATGACAGCGGTGCGCTCTTCAGGAGTCATTTCACCCCAGTCGATTGACACCTTGGTGATGAGTGGATGTGTCTTCACCCGCGACTCAATGTCTTTCTTAATTTGTGCACGCAAGGGGCAGCCCTTAATAGTGAGCTTGACTCCGATGCGAATGAGGCCCTCGGGCGAAACCGAAATATCGCCCACCATGCCAAGGTCAACGATGTTGTCGCCGAGTTCGGGGTCAATAACCGCACGCAGAAGGTGGCGAATGGTCTCGGGGCTCGGCAATGTGCCCTCGAAGCCCGGGGCGGTTCCCTCAGAAAGGTTCTTGTCTGCACTCGCCATGAGTCCAATGTACCGCTATCATTGGCTTATGATCACTCTTACCGATACAGCAGCAGTCAAGGTCAAGCAATTGCTTGAGGCTGAAGGGGCAACCGAACTCGCTTTACGCGTTGCCGTTCGCCCTGGTGGTTGCTCAGGTTTCTCGTACGAGATGTATTTTGATGGCGATGTTGCCTCTGATGACCAAACACTCACCTTTGGTGATGTGCGCGTCGTGGTCGACCAAGCGTCGGCACAACTTCTTGAAGGCGCAAGCCTCGACTACAAAGATGGCTTGCAAGATGCAGGTTTCGCTATCAACAACCCAAATGCCAGCCGCACCTGCGGTTGTGGAAACAGCTTTAGCTAATTCCATTTCGGCTTAGTGCGTCGAGCACTTCGCTGCTGTCAAAAATTGCGTCTAGTCGTTCAACAAGTTTTCCCTTGGCGTCTGTAATAAAAAGCGCGGGTTCAAATGTCATTTTGTGTGCCGTTACAGCCGGCGCAGAAACTGTTGCAGTGTTGTCGCTATACACCTCGGCATGAATAAAAATTGCCTGATTGCCGAAGCTCTTGTGGGCAGCGAGTAGGGCGTCGAGCGCCGGCGTGCAAGTACCTGTTTGACAATACGCAGGTGTTCCTAAGAGATACACCACGGGTTTACCCATCGTGAGGGCATCGCGCAAATTCACATCGTGAAGCGGACATGGTTCTGGCTTGCGAGTACAAATGGGGGTGATGCCACGTGCATTTTGTGTTGTTGGAGTATCGATGGCGGGCAGAGGCGACCCAACAGTTGGAATAGCAACATCGCTTGCTGGCGTTACTTGAAATGCCGCACCAGCAGCATCGGCGTTGAGGAGTGAAATGATGTAGGTACCGGGCTCTTTGAGATCTACAACGAGAGGCCAATACGGCTGTGGAACATCGGTGATATGAGCCCCAACCATAAATCCATCGACAGATAGAAAATTGCCGTCGAGATCGGAAACATTGAAATTTAAAGTATCGGGGATCGATACACCGCTCTGTGTGGTAATTATTCCCTCTGCATTGCCCAATGAGATCGGCAAGCGAATGCGACCCGGGGTGAGCACCTCTTTGGGAAAGCGCTGCACCAAGCTGACTGTGTTCAGGTCGAGTGTTTTGCCGCCACTTCCACCACAGGCCGCGAGGAGCGAAGGAGCAAGAGCAACAGAAAGCCCAGCGCCCGCACCGCGAATGAGAAATTGCCGACGAGAAAATTGCATGATGCCAAATTATAGATGAGGAAGCGTGAGGAAGTTAGAGTGTGCCTATGGCAGCAAAAAAGACAGCACCAGCAAAAAAAGCCCCTGTGAAAAAAGCACCCGCACCTATTGGGCCGTACACCCCAGTTGTGCGTGCTGGTGACTGGATCATTGTGTCGGGTCAGCTCGGTCTCAAAGACGGTGTATTGCAAAAAGGTGTAGCGGCTCAAACCACTCAAGCTGTCAAGAACCTGAAAGAGCGCCTCGCTGAAATGGGCGCAAACATTAATGATGTGAAAAAAACCCTCTGTTTCCTCACCGACATGGAAACCTTCAGCATCTTTAACGAGGCCTATGTCGCAGGCTTTGGTAACAGCCGCCCCGCACGTAGCACCATTGGTGTTGCATCGCTTCCCGCAAATGGCCAAGTGGAGATAGAAGCTTGGGCCTACAAGCCACTACGCTAAGCACATGCCTGGCGCCATCATTCTCGTTATCGCACTTGTGATCTTCCCCATCATCGTTGGGCTTTCTACTGCTGGCATTGCAGCACTCTTGGGTCACCTTCTATATAAAGACGGTGAAGTGCGCAACGCCGACAGCGAACTTCTCGACCTCAACATATAAATACCATGCGCGCCGACCTGCTGGTGCGCAATGCGCTGTTAGTAGCAACGGTCGATTCCACTCGACGTGAATTACCAGGTGGTTGGGTAGCTATTACCAACGGGCTCATCTCGGGTGTGGGTTCTTCTCTCGATGTTCCACCTGAAGCTGTGGAAGTCATTGATGCAAGCAACTGTTTGGTAACACCGGGGCTCATCAATTCACATCACCACATGTATCAAAACCTCACACGTGCGTACCCACCGATGACCAACGCGCCACTTTTCGGTTGGCTACAGACGTTGTACCCATTGTGGCGCGCTATTGATGAAGAATCAGTTCACGTGAGCGCATGGGTAGGTCTTGCAGAACTGGCACTGTCTGGTTGTACGACCTCTACCGATCATTTGTATTTGCACCCACGTGGTGCAGGCGATTTACTCACCGCAGAAATTGACGCCGCAAAAGACATAGGAATGCGCTTTCACCCCACGCGGGGCTCGATGTCGTTGAGTGTGAAAGATGGTGGGCTTCCACCTGATGACGTTGTCCAAGACGATGACGACATCTTGCGCCTGTCTAGCGAAGCAGTAGCCAAACACCACGATCGTGCGCATGGGGCAATGGTGCGTATTGCGCTTGCACCATGTTCACCTTTTAGTGTGACCGAACAACTGATGGTGCGTTCAGCTGAACTTGCCGAACAACTTGATGTGCGTCTGCACACACACTTTGCTGAAAATAGCGAAGACGATGCTTTCTCCATTGCAACTTTTGGTTGTCGCCCCATGGAGTATTTAGAGCGAACAGGTTGGTGCACGAGTAGAACCTGGTTGGCGCACGCTGTGATGCCCAATGATGATGAAGTGAAACGTTTAGGTGCTGCAGGAGTGGGTGCTGCACATTGCCCAAGTAGCAATCTCATTTTGGCATCAGGTATCTCGCCAGTGGTTGACATGCGTGCTGCAGGTGTACATGTTGGCCTTGGAGTAGATGGGTCTTCCTCAGCCGACAGCGCATCGTTGTGGTTAGAAGCACGACAAGCAATGTTGGTGGCAAAACTAAAGAGTGGCGCACACGCCGGAACAGCACGCATGGCGTTAGAGATGGCAACCATCGGCGGCGCAGGCTGCTTGGGTCGTATTGGCGAAATTGGCGAAATAAGTGTTGGCGCAGTGGGCGACCTTGCCATTTGGCAACTCACCGGCCCGGCCTTTGCTGGTGCGCTTGCCGACCCCATTGAGGCATGGCTTCGTTGTGGGCCACTGAGTGCGCGCGACACCATTGTGCAGGGTAAAGCCGTAGTGCGCAACAAAGAATTAGTGAGTGCAAAAGTAGATGAGATGTTGCGTACTCACGCCATTCATTCTCGACGCATTCAGAAACTCGCTTAGTGTTTCACGCATTCTTTCTTAGCCTTGGAGTTATTTTTGTTGCAGAACTTGGTGACAAAAGCCAGTTAATGGCATTGGCTTTTGCTACTCGTTATAAAACTCTTCCCGTTCTTATTGGTATCACGCTTGCAACAGCTCTTGTTCACCTTGCTTCTGTTGGCATTGGTGCCATGTTGGGGGCAGCGCTACCCACGCGACCCATTAATGCGGTGGCTGCTCTTGCATTCGTCGGTTTTGGACTATGGACTCTGCGTGGCGATGAACTCACCGACGACGACACGGCACGGGCAAACAAAACGGCAAAGCATGTGGTGATAGCGGTAGCAACTGTATTTTTTCTCGCCGAACTTGGCGACAAAACAATGCTTGCCACCATTACCTTGGCAACTCGCGAAGGAGTTGTGGGCACATGGTTGGGCTCCACTGTAGGAATGGTGATTGCCGATGCGCTAGCAATTGTGGTTGGCCGTGCGATGGGGGCACGACTTCCAGAGCGCACCATCAAAATTGGCGCAGCAACAACGTTCTTCTTTTTTGCAGTGTTGCTTGGCTATGAAGCAATTGCTGGATAGTAAAACGTATTAGCCATTCCAGCGCGACTGCCCAAAGCGGTAGCCCACGCTGCGTACTGTTTGAATGAGGTTGGCGTGCTCTTCGCCGAGTTTTGCGCGGAGTCGACGAATGTGCACATCGACCGTGCGAGCACCGCCGTAATACTCGTAACCCCATACTCGCGATAGCAAAATTTCACGTGTGAATACCTTGCCAGGGTTCTGAGCAAGAAACTTCAACAGTTCGTATTCCATGTAGGTGAGGTCGAGAGGCTGGCCTTCAAAAGTTGCCTGGTAAGTCTCGAGGTTCAAACTCAGACCTGCGTAGTCGATCATCTCTGCTCGCACAACGGCGCTCTCGGAATGAGTGAGATGACGCAAACGTGCTTCTAATTCGCGAGGATGGAATGGGGTGATGCAGAAATCGTCGAAGTTTTCATCGCGCAACTCCAGTTGCCCAAGTTCAGCACCGGAAATGAGAACCAAGATGGGGCAAGCAAGTGCATCGCGTTTGCGCAGCGCACGACAAAAGGCCCAAGCCGATTCGGCGTTGTCTTCGCAGTTGACCACAGCACCCGCCCAGCCAGTGGTGGGCTCGTGCTCTAAAGCTTGTTCAGGCGACGACACAGCCTTCCAGCGGTACCCCGACATGTCGAGGGTTCGGGCAAGGTCGGGGTTTGCCGGTTCGGGATATACAACGATGAATTCCATTGTGGAAAAAAGACCTACAACGACCGAAGATAACGATTGAGTTCAAATGGAGTGACCTGTGTTTTGTAGCCACGCCATTCCGCACGTTTATTGCGCAAGAACCATTCAAAAATATGTTCTCCAAGTGCGCTCGCAACAAGTTCGGAACGTTCCATGATGTCGAGTGCGTCGGCAAGTGATTGAGGTAGTTGTTCGATGCTCAATTTGTTGAGGTCTGCATCGCTCATTTCAAATAGGTTTGCGTCGGCTTCGACAGGAAGGGTGTAACCCTGTTCAATGCCACGCAGACCGGCCGCAAGGATGACCGAAAATGCGAGGTATGGGTTAGTGGCTGGGTCGGGCGAACGGTATTCAATGCGTGTTGCCATGGCGTTGCCTTTTTTAGGAACCGGAACGCGAATGAGGCCACTGCGGTTGTTGCGTGCCCATGAAATATGTACAGGTGCTTCAAAACCAGGAACGAGGCGTTTGTAACTGTTGACAGTTTGGTTGGTGACCGCTGTAATTTCTGCTGCATGGCGTAAGAGCCCTGCCATAAATGACTTAGCAGTAGGTGACAAGTTGTAGGCGTCTTTTTCATCGTAGAACGCGTTGTCTTCACCTTTAAAGAGAGACAAGTGCAGGTGCATGCCTGAACCTTGCACTCCTTCAAGAGGTTTTGGCATAAAGGTTGCATGCACGTTGTGCATTGCGGCAACTTCACGCACTGCGAGACGGAAGGTCATAATGCTGTCGGCCATGGTGAGAGCATCGGTATGACGTAAGTCGATTTCGTGTTGGCTCGGCGCGTCTTCATGGAAACTGTATTCAACGGGGATACCCATTGTTTCAAGAGTGCGAATGGTTTCTTTGCGCAATGAAGTTGCGATGTCGGAAGTGGTGAGATCGAAGAAGCCACCTTCATCGAGTGGTTGAGGAAGTTCACCTTTTTGCGGAGGAGCGAAATAAAAGTATTCAATGTCGGGCGCAATGTAAAATGCATAACCAAGTTTGACGGCGGCATCGAGGTTGCGCTTCAGCACTTGGCGCGGGTCGGCATCGAAAGGTGTTCCGTCGAGATTATGAATGTTGCAAAACACGCGTGCTTCAGTTCCCTTGGGGTCGGCCCACGGCAGAACCTCAAAAGTGTTGGGGTCGGGAATGGCAAGCACGTCGGCTTCTTGCACACGGCTGAAACCTTCAATAGACGAACCGTCGAAGGTCATTCCGTCTTCGAGTGCATTTTCTAATTCGGCTGGGCTAATGGCAAACGACTTCAAGTTGCCCAATATGTCGGTGAACCACAGACGAACGAGGCGTACACCGCGTTCTTCCACCGTGCGTAAAACATATTCACGTTGTTGTTCGAGCATCTCTGACATCTCCTCAGTGTGCCTGTTTTTGCCGTAAATGCGAACCGGGGGGCACATTGGCCCCCCGGTTGCTACTTTTTATGTACGAGAAACGCTTATGCAGCGCCACATACGGTCTCAAGAATGAGACGGGTAACGGTGTACGGGTCGACGTTGGCGTTCGGGCGGCGGTCTTCTGCGTACCCCTTGCCGTCGCGGCCAACTTGCCATGGAATACGTACTGAAGCACCACGGTCTGACACGCCGAAGGAGAACTTGTTGTACGGAGCAGTTTCGTGCTTTCCGGTGAGACGGCTTGCAATGTCGTCGCCATAGTGGTCGACGTGTTCCATGACGCGCTTGCTGAGGGCTTCACAAGCAGCAGTGATGGCCTTCAAGTTGGTGTCGTTACGCATTGCCTTGGTGGAGAAGTTGGTGTGTGCACCAGCTCCGTTCCAGTCGCCCTTCATTGGCTTTGCGGCAAATGAGATGACTACATCGTAATCTTCAGCGATGCGCTGCAAGAGCCAACGTGCCACGTACATGTGGTCACTGCAGGTTAATGCGTCTGTGGGTCCAATTTGGAATTCCCACTGACCAGGCATCACTTCGGCATTGGTGCCAGAGATCATGAGACCAGCATCGATACAAGCCTGCGTGTGCTCTTCAATAATTTCACGACCAACAACGCGGCCTGCGCCAACGCCACAGTAGTAAGGACCTTGTGGAGCAGGGAAACCGCCAACAGGGAAACCAAATGGTGAGCCATCTATGCGCAACATGGTGTATTCCTGCTCGATGCCGTAGATCATTTCGTGATCGGCGTACTTCTTTGCTTGTTCAGCTAATGCAGCACGAGTGTTCGTTGGGTGTGGGCTGTCGTCTTTTGCTTGAAGAACATCGCACATCACGAGAATGTTCTTGCCACCACGGATGGGGTCTGGGCAGGAAAAGACAGGGCGCAAAACGCAGTCTGATGATTCGCCACCAGCTTGTTCTGTTGATGAACCGTCGAATCCCCAAACGGAGATCTTTTCGTCGTCAGCCATGACTTTGGTTTTTGAGCGCAATGTAGGCGTGGGTTTCACACCGTCGATCCAGATGTATTCGGCCTGAAATGGCACGGCAGTTCCTTCCATATGGGTGGTACTGAGCCAAAGCCCAGAAGTGATTGCTCTATGTTGCCAAGAAGCAGTTTCACTTCCATTTCTCAATTGTTAACTCTGTGTGAAGCATCTATTTCTTTGTAAGGGAAACCTAATACGAGGTGCGTGGGTGAGAGTGAGTTGGGTAGCCTAAGAACGTGTTGGAAACCCACAAATTAGGCTCTTCATGCCAGGTTCAGCGGTGAGAATAGGTCTTGCACAGGCCAACCCCACTGTGGGCGACCTGGTGGGCAATGTTGCGTTGATGTTGCGCGAGTACGCAACGGCCGTTGCTGCTGGCTGCGACATTGTGGCATTTCCCGAACTGTGCATCACGGGTTACCCCCCAGAAGATCTGGTGCTGAAGCCCGGATTTCTTGCCGACAATATGCGTGCACTCAACAGCGTTGTAGAAGCAACAGGCAACTGCATGGCTGTTATTGGTTTTGTCGATTCAGTTGCTGTTCAAGTTGAGGGCGGTGAAGAGCGCATTCTTTTCAATGCTGCTGCCGTTGTACAAAACGGAAAAATACTAGGTGTTTACCGTAAACAACTTTTGCCGAACTACAGCGTGTTTGACGAAGAGCGGTATTTCACTCCTGGCCCAAGCATTCAAGATATTTTCACCTGCAACGGTATTCCGTTTGCCGTTTCTATTTGCGAAGACCTATGGGTAGGCGACCCAACGCAGCAGCAAGCACAACAGGGGGCAAAGTTGTGTATCAGCATTAATGGCTCGCCGTTTCATCGCAACAAACCAACTCAACGAGATGAATTGGTATCGAATCGTGCCCGAAGTAACGGTGTTGTCGTTGCATATGTAAATCAAATTGGCGGACAAGACGAATTAGTTTTTGATGGTGGTTCGTTAGTTGCCGATGCGCACGGGGTCATTCAGGCTCGCGCTACTTCTTTCTCGGAAGATCTCTTAGTGTGTGACGTGACTGCACAAGGTGATGTTGTGTGTGTTTCTGCGCAAGGCGAAGCAGATATGACAAGTTCTGAATTAGAGCGTGTACATGCAGCATTGGTGCTTGGTACACGTGACTATGTAAAGAAGAACGGTTTCACCGATGTTGTTATTGGGCTCTCTGGCGGAATCGATTCAGCTCTTGTAGCTGCAATTGCTGTAGAGGCGTTAGGCGCCGAACATGTGCATGGTGTGTCAATGCCTTCGCGGTATTCCAGTGCTGGCTCGAAAGATGATGCGTTTGAACTTGCACAGAACTTAAATATTCCGTATCAGTCAGTTCCTATTGAGCCAGCCTTTGCGGCGTACTTGTCGATGCTTGAAGAAAGCTTTGCAGGAAAAGCCGAAGATCTCACTGAAGAAAACCTGCAAAGTCGTGTACGCGGAATGGTGCTGATGGCATTGTCAAACAAGCATGGGTGGATGGTGCTGACCACTGGTAATAAAAGTGAACTTGCTGTGGGCTATTTCACCTTGTATGGCGACTCGGTTGGTGGCTTTGCAATTATCAAAGATGTTCTCAAAACCACTGTGTATGAACTGTGTGAATGGATAAATAAACGTGCAGGAAAGCCACTGATTCCTCGTGCCATCATCGACAAAGCCCCATCAGCAGAGTTGCGACCAGACCAGCGAGATGATCAGTCACTTCCGCCATACGACTTACTCGATGCAATTTTGGAAATGTATGTTGAGTTTGACCTCACGGCAAGTGACATCATTGCGCGAGGTTACGATGAAGTACTCGTGCGCCGTATTGCACGACTCGTTGACATGAATGAGTACAAGAGGCGGCAGTGCCCGCCAGGAGTGCGAGTGAGCACAAAGGCTTTTGGCAAAGATCGACGATTGCCTATTACCAATCGATACGCCGGTTAGACCGAGTAACTAATACTTCTCAGCAACTTTTGCGTGCATAGACACGAGAAGTACTGTTCCTAATGCAAGAAGCCCGGCGCCAATAGCAGCAGGTGGTATTCCGTGTTGGTCGTATAAACGTGTTGCAGCAATAGACACAGTGGCGCGACCCAAAGTTCCGGCGCCAATGAGTAACCCCATTCCGCGACCACGTTTACCGGGTACGAGTTGAGCACCAAGTGGAAGCAAGCTGACAACTGCAAATTCGAAACCCATGAGCACTATTAATAGACCGATGAGACCAGTGACAATGTTGTGACTTGTGAAGGCAATAAGAAGTGCTGCAGGCACCATGAGCGAAGCACCTATAGCGACACTTTTTTCCTTGCCAAGCGCATCGGTGTACTTTGCACTTGACGTTGATGCATATAGTTCTACCGCACCGAGGGCAAAACCAACTGTTGCAATATTTGCAGCGGAGTATTTAAAAGTGTCTTCTAACCACGGGCCAAAAGTGACGAAAATACATTGGCTTGCACCCATGAGGGTGAAACACGAAGCAATGGCGTACCAACTTCCACGACGCAAGACGCCATGCTCAAGGTGTGTTTCAAGATCGTCGTTGTGCTCATGAATGGCATCGTCGGTGGCGGGGAGTCGGTTGCTCACAATGAGACCCAAAATGAGTACAGCAATTGCACCTGCCACATAAGCAACACGCCAGTTGGTGACCGCGGTAATGAGCCCCATTGTTGTGACGCCCAATAAAAGACCAAGGGCCCACGATGTTTCGGTATACCCAACAACCTTGCTGCGGCGATTCCATGGAACGTGGTCGGCAACCCACGCACCAAGAGCAACGTCGAAGGCCACCTTGGAGGCAGCAAGAACAATAATGCCCAAGGTGAAAAAAGCGAGGTGAGGTGCACTCGCAGTAATGAGGGTTCCTAGCGCAACGCCAAAGAGACCGAGCCGCAACGCACGGCGACGCGACATTGCATCAACACGATGCCCAATGAGCGGCGATGCCAAACCAGTGAGCTCGGCAATGGTTAATGCAATGCCCATTTGCGCGATGGAAACGTTGAAGCCGCGGGCAATGATTGCTAAAAATGGTGGAGCGAAGCGATAACAGGCATTAGTACCTGTTCGCGCAATGGTGAGCAACGTGACGTGTTGACGCACTGATGGCGAATACGAATCGTCGAACCGCATGTGGTTTAGAGTGTGTCGCTAGTAGTGGTGTTGCGCAAAATATTGACAGAGTCCGACACCTCAAAGCGTCCATCGTGATGCACCGTGAACCAACAACCTTCGAGGTTGCGATGATTGCGTTGATCGGGGTAGCCAAGTGTGCGGCGCATGACACGAATGATGCCACTGTGGGTGACCACGAGCCCCATTGCTCCGGGGTGGTCTCGTGAAATATCACAGAGCGCGCTACTGACGCGAGCAAAAACTTCATGGTCTGGCTCGTACCCAGGGGGACGCATGTCATGTTCGACGTAGCCAGGAAACTTCTTGTCGATTTCCCGCCGGGTGAGACCCTGCCATGGGCCAACGTTGATTTCTCGTAAGCCAGGGTGTGGGGGCAGAACGCTGAGGCCCATTTCGTCAGCAATGAGGTTGGCGGTTTCGCTTGCTCGTTGGAGATCGCTAGAGATGATGAGGTCAAAGACGCCGAGGCGGCGAGCTGCATTGCGTGCTTGTTTGCGACCTTCTGGCGAGAGTGGCGAATCGGCATGCCCCTGCATTTTCCCGAGAGCATTCCATTCGGATTGCCCGTGACGAACGAGCAAAAGGCGAGCGGAAGCTATTTCAGGCACGACTTGCAGGTTATTGGCTGAAAGGGCAACAGATTTCATTCTGTACGCTCTCATTGATGGCAACTTTGCGACTTTTTGCATCGGCCCGAGAGGCTGCAGGGTGCGGGAGCGATACTTTTCCCGAAAAATCGGTAGGTGCTCTCCTCGATGCGGCC
Organism: Bifidobacterium breve; assembly: GCA_945886445.1. Classification (GTDB taxonomy): domain Bacteria; phylum Actinomycetota; class Acidimicrobiia; order Acidimicrobiales; family Ilumatobacteraceae; genus F1-20-MAGs119. Next base: position 24,164 of record CAMCZG010000016.1, read on the forward strand.
GTTGGGCGCTACGGAACTGGCTTTGCCGAGGTGCTTGCCACGTGTCGAGTGTGGCGCAATGGAGAAGAAGCAGACCGAGAAACGGCGCTGCAAGACAGCGACGAAGTGGCTGTCCTTCCCCCGGTTTCCGGTGGGCTCTAGAGTACGCATATCGCAACTTTTCGAGATCTAGGTTTTTGACGCCATGAATCCTGCATCGCTCACACTTCCAGAACTGCGCTCGTTGCGTACTGACCTTCAAAATGAAGAAGACGCAGTGTCATTTGTGCGACGCCTTGCACAAGGTCGACTCGATGTGGTGCGTGAAGAGAAACAAAAACGTGGAGCAGGAAAGTCTCTCGACGCCCGACCAGAACAATTGGCAGCAGTATTTGGTCAGCAACAAGGTGGAGGCTCTGCGCGTCCACCACGAGATACTGAAGTTCCTGCGCATCATCCGCGCTTAGCGGAGCTCACTGCACTGTGCGATACCTTCCATTTCGCCGACTTCGCAGAACTCTCATTGGAAGAACTTGATGCGCTCGTTGCCGCATTGGAAGCTTTTGAAATGGTGCAGTCGACAGATCGCAAATCACTCTTTGGACAAATTGATGCATTGAGTGCTGAACTTGTGGCTCGCTACAAAAATGGCGGAGCCAACATCAATTCTTTGTTGGAATAATGGACCAACGTCTCTTTGAACTTGGCGAATTCATTCGGGTTCGTCGCGAAGCTGCTCAGCAGTCCATCAGAGACCTCTCGCGCATCGCCGGTATTTCTAACCCCTACTTGTCGCAAATTGAGCGAGGCTTGCGCAAGCCTTCAGCCGATATTTTGCAGCAAATAGCCAAGGCACTACAGATTTCAGCGGAAACTTTGTATGTTCAAGCGGGCATATTAGATGGCGATGCCGAGCGCTTTTCTGAGCACAACCCGGTGGTCAAGACCGACTCGGTAGAGGCAGCAATTCAAGGCGATGCGCAACTCTCAGGGGTCCAAAAAGAGACTCTTTTAAGCGTCTATCGGTCATATGTAAATCCGCCGATAGGTTGACCTTTCCATGAAGCGCGTTGCAGTGATCTCGATGCACACCTCACCCTTGGCTCAGCCAGGGGTTGGCGATGGCGGCGGCATGAATGTTTACGTGCGCGAACTGGTGTCGGCCCTTGCTCATGCTGGTTTAGATTGCACAACTTACACACGCGCATGGCAAGCAGGTCTTCCTGAAGTGGTCAATGTTGAACCCAATCATCGGGTGGTGCACATTCCTGCCGGAAATTTTGATGTCCCCAAGAATGAACTGCTTTCGGTTGTCGATGAGTTCACGGAAAATGTGCGTGCGCACATTGTGGCTTCCGGGGGTGTTGATGTGCTGCATGCCAATTACTGGTTGTCGGGTTTATCGGCGCATCAACTCAAACATGAATTGGATCTTCCTTTAGTTACTACTTTTCACACGCTTGCGCGCGTCAAAGCTCAGGGCGGCGATTTTGAATCTGATATTCGCGAGAAAAGTGAATCAGACATCATTGGTTGTGCAGATGCAATTTGTGTCTCTTGCACGGAAGAAGAACGTCAATTCATCGAGTTGTACGGCAACCCACCCGGAACATTAGAAATTGTTGCGCCAGGTGTAGAGCACGCATTTTTCGCACCGGGTGAAAAACGTGGCGCGCGACATGCTTTGGGTATTGCGTTCGATGTTCCTGTTTTGCTCTTTGTCGGACGCATTCAACCGCTCAAAGGTCTTGATGTTGCTGTTCAGGCACTTGCACAGTTGCAGGCAAAAAATGCGCAACTCATTGTCGTGGGTGGTGCCAGTGGCAGCGAAGGAAACGAAGAATTAGAAAAGGTCATGCAACTCGCTCGCGGTCTTGGCGTACACAACAACATTCGCTTTGTTGAACCACAAGCACACCACATGTTGTCTACGTATTATCGGGCTGCCGACGTAGTGGTTGTGCCGAGTCGCAGCGAGAGTTTTGGCTTGGTGGCACTTGAAGCCGCAGCATGTGGCATTCCGGTTGTAGCAAGTGCGGTGGGCGGACTTCTCACCATCATTGATGATGGAGAAACTGGTTACCTGGTTCCTCGTCGTGACCCCGCATTGTTTGCAGAGCATATTGATGAGCTGTTGGCGCATCCCACTATGGCTCTCGCGATGGGAGCAAAGGCAGCGGCAAAAGCACGCGATTACACCTGGAGTTTTGCTGCTGCGCGCTTACGTCGCGTTTACGCAGACGTTTCCACACGTGATCGTGTGGAGTGTCGGTAACACCACATGAGCGAGCTCTTTTCCGAGCCCGATATAGGCGTAATTGCTCGCCACATCGATGAGTGGCTAGCCGCATATCGGCAAAGTCATGATGCTGTTGTCGATGCGAGGCGAGACCCCGAAGCACCACGACGATGGTTCATCAGAATGCATGGTGAGGAAAAAGAGTTCACCACAATTTGGCTCACCCTAGGTCAGCGAACATTGCGTTACGAGACCTATGTCATGCCGGCACCTGAAGAAAATGCCGAGCAGTTATACGAACAAGCATTGCGAAGAAATGCAAAACTCACAGGAGCGCATTTCTCCATTGGCGTAGAGAATGCACTCTTTCTGCGCGGAGAACTGACGCTCACAGTTTTGAGTGAAAATGAAATTGACCGAGTGATTGGAACTTTGTTTGCTGCAGTCGAAACTCATTTCCCTGTTCTCATCCGAATTGGTTTTGCCTCGCATTTTGCAGAGTAACGTCAGTGATGTGGAACAAGCATCACTCACCATCCTTGGCGGCGGAAACATGGGAGCTGCGTTGGCTCACGGGCTATTACGTGCAGGTCTCGCCCCAAGCATGCTCACCATTGTTGAACTGTCGCCAGATCAACGAAAAACTCTGAGTGCAACTTTTCCCGGTGTGCATATAGAAGAGTTCGTACAGAAATGTAGCGCGGCAGTCATTGCCGTGAAGCCTGCCGATGCCGTGCAAGCAACAACACTTGCGGTACAAGCTGGCGCGCAAACGGTGTTGTCTATTGCCGCAGGTGTTTCTCTTGCCACACTGCAAAAGGCCGCTGGCGATGGCGTAGCTGTTATTCGCGCCATGCCCAATACACCTTCACTCGTTGGTGAAGGTGCAGCCGGTTTCGCGTTGGGAACGTCGTGCACCGAAAGTAGCGAGAAGTTTGCCGCAGAAGTTTTAGGCAGTGTAGGAATTGCAGTGCGTGTTCAAGAAGAACAAATTGATGCCATCACTGGGCTCACTGGTTCGGGGCCGGCGTATCTTTTTTATATTGCAGAGTCGCTCATGGCGGCAGCCGAAGAAATGGGAATTGATGCGGAATTAGCCGACCCGTTAGTGCGGCAATTGTTGCGCGGTGCTGGGGTGCTTCTTGCGCAAAGCACAGAGTCTCCTGCGCAATTGCGGGAACGAGTCACCTCGCCTGGCGGAACCACTGCGGCAGGTCTTGCAAGCTTGCGTTCATCGGGTGTGGGTGAGGCCATCGTGGAGGCCGTTCGAGCCGCCACAGAGCGCAGTCGCGAGATGGGTGTTGAGGCAGAGAAGTAACTCGAAACCATCAAAAATGGCAAGAAAGTATCTGATTGCTGATAAAAATGGGAATATTTTTCACAAATTGAGTGACATCTTTCTCATTCAGTCAACTTGTGCGTAACGTACGAGGAGATCACCGAGTGGCTTGCTGCTCGGGAGTCGCGCCCGCAAGGGCTGCGCCTTAGGGGTCGGTGTCATCGGGGGGTTGACACCGACCCCTTCGTTCGTTTTCTCAGAGTTTCCAGTTGTGCACATTTCAGATAGGAAAGAGATGTGATGCCTTACGACCACATTTCTCTTCTCACCGATTACGGAACTGCCGACGAGTTTGTCGGAGTAATGAAAGCAGTCATTGCTGACCTTGCCCCGCATGCACGCATTACCGATCTTGCACATCATGTTCCCGCATACGACGTGCGCGCAGGTTCTTTAATGTTGGCTCGTTGTATCCAATATGTGCCGCGCGGAATTGTCATTGGAGTTGTTGACCCAGGTGTTGGTACGCAACGTAAAGCCATTGCATTGGAAATTGCTGGTGGCGAAGGAATTCTTATTGGCCCCGACAATGGTTTGTTGGCGCCCGCTGCGGGAATGGTGGGTGGAGTCGAGCGAGCCGTTGTGTTGAACAATGTCGCGCTGCACCTTCCTGCGCCCGGAGCAACATTTGCGGGGCGAGACATTTTTGCTCCAGTAGCTGCGCATTTATGCAGCGGAGTTCCCTTCGACGAACTAGGTGATGCAATTGATGCCGATCTCCTCATGCCTGGTCTTGTGACACTTCCACAAATTGGCGACACAGAAATTATTTCTGAAGTGACATGGGTTGATCATTTCGGCAATTGTCAACTCAATGTGGGCCGTGAAGATGTTGCAACTCTTTTGTCAGGCGGGTCGCTGTTGCTTTCCCTCGTGGTTGATGGTGTTGCTCGTTCGGCAACTATTACTACTGCATTTGCATTAATTCCTAGTGGTGGAATTGGTCTCGTCATTGATTCGTATGGAATGTTGGCCATTGCAAAAGATCAAGACTCTGCAGCACGTGATGTAGGAGTAGGAGTAGGAGACCAAGTGATTCTTCGAGCAGGAGAAGCGAGTCAAGTGTCTACTGCAGTGCACATTGGTAAAAAAAGTGCATCGGAATAGCGACACGAGTTCCGCTAGGTTATTGCTATGAGGCCCGCTACTACTTTGGTTGTCGGACTCCTTCTCGGAGTCATTCTTGTTGTAGGGATTGTGCAACTGTTGATGTTGCGATAAGCAAACGCAACCGCTCTTTGCGCACAGCAACAGCGTTAGATGCCACAATGAATCCCGCAAATAAAACAGAAACACCCACAAGAAGCGTGATGGCAAATGCGCGGTCTTTGCCAAGTCGACCCGCAATGGTTCCACTAGCTGACAACACAATTGCACCGAGGGCAATGAGTAAGTTGCCAGCCGCAAGTTGTTTGGGGTGAATTGCAGCGTGTCGAGCCGACGTAGTGGCAGCAGGTACACGATGTTGCATAATGCGCAGCGCCGACCACAAGGCGCCCACAATAATGACGAGCGCAGGAATTGCTGAACCGAGTGCAGCAAAGAGTCGCGGACCAATACCAAACAATTCTTTTGCGGTGGGAAAGACGTCCGGGTCTACTGCGCGTTTCGTTGGTGCGGTCAAGACCACGCCAACTGCAACGCCCGACAGTAAAACGAGAACAGTGCGAATGGCGTTGCCAATACGTTGTCCGAACAGGAGATAGACCGTGCCGAGGCCAAGCCAAGGGACATTGAGGATGGCACCGGTGAGAAAAAAGACCCGAAAGCTGTTTGCGCTCCAACCACGACTTTCGGCCCACCACAGCGAACCGGCGCCGAGCGCAAACAAAGCCATTGCGATGGTCCACGCCAGGTCGTGTGCTGCGCGACGGCGTAACCAACGGTCATAGGTGAGCAGGCAAAAAGCAAGGGAAATGAGGCCAGCACTTGCGGCGAGGGCACTGTTTTCCATCGCCTCAGGTTAGAGGAAAGGAAAGGTCGACAGACTTTGTGAAAACCTGCACGAGCGCCTAGCCTGAACGTGTGCCCAATTCCCCACGTCGCAAAATCCCAGAAGCAGCACTCATTCGCCTGCCGATGTACCTGCGTTTATTGGGTGAAGTAACTGCCCAAGGGGTTACTCACATCTCGAGTGACCAACTGGCTGAACTTGCTGCCGTCAATGCGGCAAAGGTACGCAAAGACTTGTCGTATCTCGGCAGCTATGGAGTACGAGGCGTTGGCTATGAGGTTGCTTTTCTCGCCTATCAAATTCAGCGCGAGTTGGGTGTCAACCATGAATGGCCCATTGTCATTGTGGGTGCTGGAAACTTAGGTCAGGCCTTAGCCAACTACGGAGGCTTTGTTGAGCGTGGTTTTGGCTTGGTGGGCGTGTTCGACACTGACCCCAGCAAAATCGGCACTCAGGTGGGCGGTATTTGTGTACAGCACCTCGATGAACTCTCAGAAGTGGTGCAAACACGCGGTGTGAGCATTGGGGTGCTCGCTACGCCTGCAGCCACAGCCCAAGAGGCGGTGAATCGCCTGGTGCGGGCCGGAGTTGGTTCTATCCTCAATTTCGTGCCCATTGTTTTGTCAGTTCCGCGAGGGGTACATATTAGTAAGGTCGATTTAGCCGGGGAATTACAGATTTTGAGCTACTACGAGCAACAAAAAGTGAATTCTTTAAGTCACATCCAGGGGACGACTACCTCCTCACGTGCTGTGAGCGCATAGCGTAGGCACTGTATGTCTGTTGTTGTCATTGGTGTGAACCATCGCACGAGCCCTTTGCAGGTGCTGGAAAAGGTAGCGATCAACCCCGCAGATATGGCGAAGGCTTTGCATTCTTTGTCGTCACGTAACAACATTCGTGAAGCGGTTGTGCTGTCAACGTGTAACCGCACCGAGGTGTACGCAGTAACTGAAAAGTTTCATGCCGCCTACGCCGACATCAGCGACTTTTTTTGTGAACTAGGTGGGCTCGTTCCCGATGAATTAAATAACCACCTCTATAGCCAACACGACGATGCAGCCGTTACGCATCTCTTTGAAGTGGCATGTGGACTCGATTCAGCAGTCATTGGCGAGCATGAAATTCTCGGACAAGTACGCGATGCATGGACCAATGCACAAAGTGAAGGTGCTTCGCGCTCTACTTTAAATCTGCTTTTCCGTCATGCACTTGAAACCGGAAAACGAGCACGCACCGAAACTGCTATTTCTCGTTCAACAACGTCAATATCATTTGCAGCAGTGGAAATGGCGCGTGAGCTCCTCGGCACTTTGGCAAATAAAAAAGTACTCATCGTTGGTGCTGGAGAAATGGGCGAAGGCGTAGCAACTGCTATTGCGGCAAACCCCACAACAGAAATTACGGTAGTGAATCGCACGGCTGCGCGCAGTGAGGAACTCGCAAATCGTTTAGGTGCATCTACTTTGCCACTAGAGAGTCTCGATGCAGCACTGCACCAAGTCGACGTTCTCGTTACATGTACTGGTTCGGGAAACTTCATTCTCGATTATGAAAAAGCGCAACAGGTAATGAGCGCACGTTTTGGCAAAAAACTTCTTGTGATCGATATTGCAGTTCCCCGTGATGTGGAAGCAAATGTGGGGCATCTCGAAAACATTGAATTACGGAACCTTGACGACCTTCGTGATTGGGCGCGTAAAGGCGTAGAACAGCGTGAAGGTGAAGTATCAAAAGTGCGCGTCATTATTTCAGAAGAGTTAGAGCGATACACCATCGACTCAACGGCGCGACAAGCCGCACCGCTCATTGCTGCGTTGCATGAGACTGCGGAAGAAATTCGTACCGCTGAAATAGAACGGTATGCAAAACGACTCGCCGCATTAACAGATGAACAGCGCGAAGCCGTTGAAGCACTCACCAAGGGAATCACAGCAAAAATCATGCATCAACCTGCTGTGCGGTTAAAAGAAGGCGCAGGAACTCCTCAAGGTGAGCGCCTAGCCGATGCCGTGCGCGACCTCTTTCATCTTCACTGATGAACATGAGCAACCAGTGACACAAAAGATTCTTCGTATCGCCACTCGGCCAAGCCCACAGGCTCGCACGCAAGCACAATTTGTTGCCGATTCAATAACACGTGAGAACCCAGAAGTTGAGTGCAAATTAGTTTTTGTTGAAAGCACGGGCGACCAGCGCGCCGATGTTCCACTGCACCAGATGGCGGGCCAAGGTATTTTTGTGAAAGAAGTACAGCAGGCAGTGCTCGATGGGCGTGCCGATATTGCAGTGCACTCGGCAAAAGACCTTCCCACTATTACTGAATACGGTTTAGAGGTTGGAGCTTGGTGCGCGCGACGCGATGCGCGCGACGCTCTCATTGGGAATACTCTTCAAGAACTGGAGATAGGGGCAACTATTGCTACAGGTTCGGTTCGACGACGTGCGCAATTGCGGGTAATGCGCCCCGATCTTCAATTTGTTGAATTGCGCGGCAACATTGGTACGCGACTAGAAAAAGTGCCCGTTGGTGGCTCAGTAGTCATGGCGGTTGCGGCTCTTCAGGTGTTGGGGCTCACAGAAAAAATTGCTGAAGTTCTTGATCCGGAGTTTTTTGTGCCAATGGTGGGTCAAGGCTGTGTTGCTGTTGAACATCGATTCGGTGACTTAGAAACGCAACAACTTGTTCAGTCAATTGATCACATGGCCACACGACATGCTGTGGAAATTGAACGTGCCTTTTTAAGAGTTTTGGGCAGTGGCTGTTCGCTTCCCGTCGGTGCGTTTGTAAATGACCAAAATATTCTTACTACCTTTTTAGCCACAGATGACACTGCACAAGCCCGTTCAATCTCCATGCAAGCCGATGTTTCAGATGAAGAAAATGGAACGCTCATTGCTGCTCAACTAGCACGAACTTCACGCGATCAAATTGGAAGGCGTTAGAAGGGTGTCCCCATTGCCGTTAAGTGGTCGGCAGATTGTGGTGACACGTGCTGAAGAACAGGCGGGACCAATAGTGGAAGTGTTGAGCGCCGCAGGTGCTGCTGTTATTTCATTACCACTGATAGAAATTATTGAACCTCTCGACGGGGGTGCAGCGCGCGATGCAGCGCTGGCAAAAATGAGTATCTATGAGTGGCTGGTGGTGACATCACCAAATGGGGCGCGTCGAGTGGTTGGTGCACTTCAGCACTCAATCAACAACACAATCCGTATTCCACATATAGCTGTTCTGGGAAATGGAACCCGACAAGTAATTGAAGATGTATCGGGAATTGAAATTGATGTACAGGCCGCAGTACCAAGCGGAGAGGGGCTAGTACAGAGTTTCCCTACGCATACGAGTGGTTCACAGGAAAACAAGGTACTTCTCGTGCAAGGCGAAGGAGCCGACCTAACGGTCGTTGCTGGGCTCACAGAAAAGGGCTGGGAAGTAACACGAGTGAATGCGTATCGCACCGCTCACTGTATTCCCTCATCTGAGACACGAGAAAAGGTGCAACATGGTGACGCTGTCATTTTTGCGTCGGGCAGTGCCGCGCGAAGTTGGGTGTCGGCTATGGGCACAGATTTCCTCGGAAAAGTTGTTGTCATAGGGCCAGTGACGCAGAAAGTTGCTGCATCACTTGGCCTAGAGGTTCATGCAGTGGCAGAAGTGCCAACTCCTGAGGGTATTTGCGCCGCTCTTGTTGTGCTTTTTGCGTAACAACCTCCATAACATTCGGTTGTGGCATTTCCCGTATCGCGCCCTCGTCGACTTCGTACATCTTTAGCTATGAGAGAACTCGTTGCTGAAACACGTTTGCACACCAGCAATTTCGTGGCGCCACTTTTTGTGAAGGAAGGAATTACTTCACCCCAACCTATTGCGTCTCTTCCCGGGGTTGTGCAGCATTCTTTAGATTCGTTAGAAAGAGAAGTACAAGAACTTGCATCACTAGGTGTGCGTGGCGTCATTCTTTTTGGCGTACCAGAGAAAAAAGATGAAATTGGTTCTGGCGCATTTGACCCTCAAGGAATTGTGCAAGTTGCCTTACAGCGTTTGTCAAAGACTGTTGGTAGCGAACTAGTGCTCATGGCCGACCTGTGCGTCGATGAGTACACCAGCCACGGGCACTGTGGCATCGTCGGAAAAAATGGCGATGTAGACAACGATTCGACGCTTGATGTATATGCGAAAATTGCAGTTGCTCAAGCAAGTGCAGGAGCACAAGTTGTTGCACCTAGTGGCATGATGGACGGGCAAGTTGGTGTCATTCGTGGTGCACTCGATGCCAACGGGTTTAGTGATGTTGCCATCATGGCGTACTCGGCGAAATACGCATCGGGTTTATATGGCCCATTTCGCGATGCCGTAGATGTCAGCATTGCCAATGGAGGCAATCGCAAGGGTTATCAGCAAGATTTTCGTAATGCACGTGAGTCACTTCTTGAAGTGCAAGCCGACATCGACCAAGGCGCCGA
>CAMCZG010000017.1 GCA_945886445.1 Bifidobacterium breve
AGAACCCTTGGGTTTGGCAGGATGGGGATGTGAGCGAGCAAATTGACACCAGCACAGGTTGGGTATCACCCGACGTCTTAAACGACATCCGCGATCGCGTGCCTTTGGTATACGTCGATGCAGTGCCCGTGCGTGTTGATGAAGAAGGCCGTGTCACGCACGTGGGCATGCTTTTGCGCCAAGCCGCCGACGGAACAATTAGTCGAATGGTGGTCTCGGGGCGAGTGCTCTTGAATGAACGTATTCGCGAAGCGTTGCTGCGACACCTTGAAAAAGATCTAGGGCCATTGGCTTTTCCACGCATTCCGCCTGAACCTTCGCCATTCACCGTGGTGGAATATTTTCAAGATCCAAACATCAGCGGGTTCCACGACCCACGCCACCATGCAGTGAGTTTGGCATTCGTTGTGCCTGTTGCAGGTGAATGCAGCCCAACACAACGCGCACTCGACTTGGCTTGGTTTACCCCAGAAGAAGCAGTGAGCCAAGAAGTGCGTCGTGAAATGACGGGCGGACACGACCGGCTCATTCGTTTAGCCCTTGCCTCTGTAGGCCAACTGCCTTAACGGGTAATTAGCCGCGCCGGCGCTTGCGCACAATGCGTTGCACACCAGGGCGATTGTGTGGTGCCGGAGAAATAACCGACGTATGTTCGTCGATGTCTATGGTGATGCCAGCAGAATCGATGTCGCCTGGCTCGCCAGCAACTTCTTGCACTGCTGCTGGTTGCTCTTTTGGCTTGCGCCCAAGCACCTGGTCGAGGGCAAACATGCCACCAGCAAGAATTGCCCCGGCCATGCCGTGCTGACGGCGCACTCGCTGAAGGTCGGATTGCAGGGGCTCAATAGGAGCGATGTCGTCAACTTCCCTTGGCTCGTTGCTCTCGCTCATTGTTGAATCGTACTGCGAATGGTGAATTGCATGCCGTGTCAAGGTCTATTGTTCAGTTATGCCAGATAAGAACGCCGTGCATCGTGCTGCTGCAGCATTACGCACCGCACTGGTAGGCAAACAAATTGTTGGCTTTGAAGCAGAGAAGTTGAGCGGGCCAATGCCACGACTCGGTAGAACCGTTGAAGACGTAGTGTCACACGGTCGCCATTTAGAAATCTGTTGGGATGATGACATTGTTTTGCACACCAACCTTGGCTGGCGTGGAAGTTGGGAGCTATACCGCCGCGGTGAAACATGGCGTAAGCCGCAGCGCATGGCGCGAGTTGTTGTAGAAACAATCGATTGGGTTGCCGTGTGCTTCAACGCGCGCGATGTGGAAACGTATCGCCCCGATAGTTTTATTCGCCATCCGAACTTTGGCCGCCTTGGCCCCGACTTGCACGATGCCAATGCAGACATCAACGAGTGCGTGCGACGGTTAATGACATACGAGAATCCAACAATCGCTATTGCCGATGTTCTACTCGATCAACATGTGGCAACGGGAATTGGCAATGTGTATCGCTGTGAAGTTTTGTGGTCTAGTGAAGTGCATCCACTTGCGCCAGTAGGTTTGTTGCCACAATCAACGTGTGTGGAAATTGTGCGCACCGCATCTGCGTTGTTGCAACAACAAAATACAGAGGCGCCATCAGATCTGTTTGCTTACGGCCGCAATGGTCAGCCGTGTAAACGTTGTGGGGGAGTCATTGCAGTGCAGTATCACGGCTCTCCTGAACGTCTTTTGTATTGGTGCCCAAGTTGTCAACTGGGTTGTGCGCCAGCGCCCGAACCCGACATCTCTGACCCCATTGCCAGGCTCACCGACCCCCACCCTGCGGGCTCGATGTACATCTCTGAAATGGTGCAGAACCAAGGGTTATTTAGCGATAACGGCAACCAAGCGGCGAGCTGAAGGCCTACGCACGACCGAGAATTTTGTCGACTGCAATGATAATGACCACACGGTCAACACGCTCTTTGGGCGGCTGGTAGCGCGCTGCATAGCCGGCAACGCCGTGAGCAACTGCAACTTCATCGGTAGCAACGCGCACGGTTCCTTCAAGTGAAAGCCAGCGGCCCTTGTCAACTTGAGACACAACTGCTCGGCCACCACGTTCAGCATTTTTTACTTTTTGAGAACCCGCAAAGGTAATGATGCGCACTTCATTGCACGATGCATCAAAACTAAAACCCACAGGAACAACATGTGGCGAGCCATCTTTGCGAAGCGTGGTGAGCGAAGCTAAATGACGCTCGGTTAAGAACGCAAGTATTTCTGGAGTGATATTTTCTGGCGACATTAGATGGCCGAAATTGCTTCGAGGACATCAAGCTTTGCGGCTCGACGTGCAGGGCCAATAGCAGCGATGATGCCAACAACAATAGAAGCAAGAAGAACCGCGACGATGGTGTTAATAGGAATGCTGATGCCAGTTACAAATGACTCGGGAAGCGCAATGGAAACTGCAATACCTAGGGGAACACCTACAGTGATGCCGAGTGATGCGCCAAAGACGGAAACAATGATGGCTTCCCATCGCACAGAGCGCTTGAGATGTCGTTTGCTCATACCAACTGCACGCAAGAGTCCGAACTCGCGAGTGCGCTCGTAAACGGAAAGTGCCATGGTATTTGCGATACCCAAAACAGCAATGCCAATGGCGAAGACAAGCAAGCAGTACACGATGATAAGCAGTTGGTTGAGTTGGTCTTCCTGGCTCTTTTGGAATTCGGCTTGGTCTTGAACCTGGGCACTAGGAAACTCTTCGGCTACTATTTCAACCGCAATGCGGGCTTCTTCGATGTCCACCCCATCGGCAATTTTGGCACCAATGAAAAAGTCAACGGGTGGCGCGGTTGATGCCTGAGACAGAACATCAAGGCTGACCAACCAGTTGCCGGCAACAGCCGAGTCGTCATAAATGCCACCAACGGTGAGATTGCTGGAGGTTCCGTTTTGCCACGTGATGGCAACGGAGCTTCCTACCGAGAGTGAGAGATCACGCGCAGGGTCGCGGTGAACGAGTATTTGACCCTTCGCTAGTGACGCATAACTTCCGGAAGTGAGCTTGACGTTCACGATGGAAAACATGTCTACATTGACGGCTCCAATTTGTTTAGATTCGCCATTCACTTGTGCGGTTGAAGCACGGAAGGGTGATACTTTACCGAGTTCCGAAAGAGCGGCGAGTTTCTCGGCAAATACAGGTGGCAGACCCTGGAAGCCATCGCTCGTGACGTAGTAGTCGGCTGTAACAGAACCTTGCAAACGGTCTTTGAACGACTTCTGGACCGAGGCGGCAATGACAGCAACAGTACTGACCATTGCAAGACCGATCATGAGTGCTGAAGCTGTGGTTGCCGTGCGGCGTGGAGTGCGTTGAGCATTGCGACTAGCGAGCCGGCCAGCAACCGAACGTGTCATCGGCCGTAGGGGGAACGGCAAGATACGGCTAATTGCTGCACTGGCCGGAGCGGCGAACGAGGTCGACAAACTTGCCACGCCCAAAAACAACAAGACGGCTCCGAGCCCGCTGGCACCAAGAATGCCGATGGCTCCGCCAGGCTGAATGAAAAGACCGAGACAGAGCAGCGTGATGCCAACGAGCAAAGTGACTACGCCCGCAACGAGGCGCTTGCTGTGCTGAAGCGCAGTGAAACCAATTTCCGGGCGCATTGCTGCAACTGGTGGAATTTTACTGGCACGCAGGGCGGGCACCATAGCCGCAGTAACGGTGACGCCAATACCAACAACGAGCGCCACAATAATTGTTCGCATAGAAATAGCGATGGTCGCCGGCGGGAATGCAGCACCCGTTGCGTTGAATAGCGCAGTAATTCCTTTTGATACGCCTATGCCACCCAAAATGCCAAAGCCAGTAGCGACGATGCCGATGATGAGTGCTTCACCCAAAATCATGAGTCGTATTTGCGACGAACTCGCGCCAATTGCGCGCAGCAATGCGAGTTCACGTAGCCGCTGGCTGATGATGATGGCAAAAGTATTGAAGATGAGAAAGGCGCTGACAAAAAGTGAAATGGCCGCAAACCCTAAAAGGAGTTTTCCAAAAATATCGATGATGTCATTAATTGCCCCAGCAATTTCTTTTGCTGATTGCTCACCGGGAATCACTTCGTACTTGTTCGTGAGCAGGGTGGCAATTTCTTTTTGAACCGTAGAGCGCGAAGCGCCTTTCTCAAGACCTACATAAATTGAATCGGCAAAACCTTTTGCTCCGAGAAATGCATCGGCTGTGACGGGGTCAAACGCGCAAATACTTGCACCGCCACCGCCTGAGGTTTTGCCAGTGCCAGTGAGCCCAACCAGCTTGAATTCCTGTTTCCCAGTAGGACCAACAAGGGTAACGGTGTCGCCCAGAACATAGCCTGCGCGCTTGGCTGAGACCCTGTCGATGGCAACTTCGTTGGGTCCCCGTGCTTCGCGCCCGGCAAGAATGGTGCGCCCATCTAAGCCATTTTGTCCTAACCAGGAAATACCAAAAGCAGGACCAGAAGTTTTCAGCGGCTTTCCATTGGGTTTAACAATGGTCGACTCGCGTTCGATATTTAATTCAACTGAACTCACGCCAGGAACTGCGGCGATGCCAGAAACAAGTGCAGCGGGAACAGTGTCACGCTCAGCCCTAGCCTCATCACCAAAGGCAATAGGTGTGCGCACTTCTAGAGCAATGTCTCCGCGCAGTTCTTCAAAAAGACTGTTGATGGCAGTCTTCACACTGTCGGTGAGCATGAAGGCACCAGAAACAAATGCAACTCCGCTCACAATGGCGAACACTGTGAGGATAATGCGGAACTTGCGGGCAACAACGCCACGCATAGTGAGGCGTATGACGGGTGAAGACACTGTTATGACCCGAGTTTTTTCATGCGGTCAAGAACTTGCTCACTTGTTGGTGAGGTCACTTCATCAACTACTTTTCCGTCGGCAAGAAAAACTACGCGGTCGGCATACGCAGCAGCTACAGGGTCGTGGGTGACCATCACTATGGTTTGCCCAAGGTCGTTCACTGCGTGACGCATGAAGGAGAGAATCTCTGCACCGGAACGACTGTCGAGGTTGCCAGTTGGTTCATCGGCAAAAATAATTTTGGGACGACTAGCAAGTGCACGTGCAACGGCCACACGTTGCTGCTGTCCGCCAGACAGTTCGCTGGGGCGGTGTGTAAGGCGCGACTCCAATTTCACTGCGCTCACTACTTCATTGAGCCACGCTTCATCTATATCAACGCCGCCAAGGTCGAGTGGCAACGTGATGTTCTCTAGTGCGGTGAGCGTAGGGATGAGGTTGTACGCCTGGAAAATAAAGCCCACTTGTTCACGGCGCAAAACGGTGAGTTCGCGGTCGTTCAGACCCGACAGATCGGTGCCATCAATGAACACTTTGCCCAAGGTGAGGGTGTCGAGACCTGCAAGGCAATGCATGAGCGTGCTCTTGCCAGACCCGCTTGGCCCCATGATGGCGGTGAACTGGCCCTCAGCAAAATCGACCGTGACGTCGTCGAGGGCACGTACCTCGCTGTCGTCTTTTCCGTATATTTTGGAGGCATTGAGCGCAGCGGCTGCTGCAACGAGAGTGGGGGTGGTGGAAGTCATCTAGGCTTGTCTAGTGGCAAATAATGAAGGTCGCAACTCATGGGTTAATGGTGCGTGGAATGCATCCGATATTGCCAGCGCCCAAACACATTTGGCCCCTTTCATCGACGAATTGCGAGGACAAGCTGCCCACACATCGCCGGGTCGCACTGCGAGCCTCATTGAACTGCAAGTTGCTCAATTGCTTGGTTTAGAGCGTGAAGAAAGCGCCTTGGGCGAGAAAATGAAGAGTTGGTATTCCTCGCCCGAATTTTCAGACGGCGAAAAAGCTATTTTAGAAATCACAGAACAGTTCGTGCTCGACGTGCACAGCGTGACCGACGAGCAATTTGAGAAGATGAGAAAGTATTTTTCTACTCCCGATATTTTGGCAATGCTTTTTCATGTTGCTCTATGTGATGGCTTTGGCAAATTGGAAAAGGTTGCCTGATGTCGAGTACACCACGTCTTGACCCCGTTGACCCAATGGCACGTTCAGTGTTCGGTTCTATTCTTGGGCACCAACCTCAACTCGCAAAAGCATTTTCAACGTTGTACGCAGAATTTTGGCAACGTGGTGAACTCGACCACGTAACGAAGGAAACAACACGGTTACGTAACGCCCGCATTACCGATTGCGGTTATTGACGCAATGTGCGCTTCACGGTCGTGAAGCAAGAAAATATGGTTGAGAGTGACGTTGAAAAAGTTGAAGATGGCTACAACGACACCGACTTGCCACAACGCTCAAAACTTGCCTTAGCTTTTGCCGATGCATTTCTCGGTGCACAAGGTGCTCCGGACACCAACGTGCAAGACGAAATGAAAAAAGAGTTCACTACAGAACAAATTGCCGAAATGGGAATTGGGCTGGCGCTCTTTCATGGCTTTAGCAAGTTGCTCATTGTCTCTGGCTGCGAGCCTGAAGAGATGGAACGCACAGTGCTGAGTGCGCCAGGCGCTTAAATAACTACCAACCGTTGTAGTGCACAACCTCGGAAACTTCTTTGCGCGACACGGGGCCTTCGGGGCCATCGGGGTAGCCAAGAGGAATAGTGGTGCCAATGTACATTTCGTCGGGAATGTTCAAGATGGTGCGAATTTGTTTTTCTACCATTCCGTGCAATGTGGTGAAGGCTGCACCTAAACCAAGTGCGCGTGCCGCAACTATGAGGTTTTGACTTGCCGCATATACCGCTGAATACATGAACGGTTCACGTGGGTTGTCGGCTGGATAAATATTGCGACCACAAACAAAAATAATGCATGGGAAATTTCCCATGTTCGCCCCGAGGTTCTGTGCACCTTTCAAGGTGCGCCGGTCGGTGTTGTTGCCGGGGTCGGGAAACTTGGAAACACGTTCGGCAAATGGCAGGAAGAGCTCGCCGAGTTGTTTGCGCACCGCGGCATCGGTGACCACAATGAAGTCCCAGCCCTGTGTGTTATTTGGGCTACTGGCGCGGGTGGCTGCCCATAAAACTTTTTCAATGAGTTCACTTGGCACCGGGTCGGGCTTGAAAAATCGCATTGCACGAGCGGTGTTCATTGCATCAAAGACGTCCATGTGCTCTATCGTTTCAAGTGGAGCACACCTATGACGTATCGGACCGACCAACCCCGGCAACATTTCCCAACAGGGCTCATTGTCGGTCGCTTTCACCCGCCACATTTAGGGCATTCATGGTTTATTAACGCTGCTGCAGAGCAGTGTGATGCGCTGGTCGTTTTTGTCAACACTCGTGCAGGTGAACTGGTGCCTGGCTCATTGCGTGCAAGTTGGCTTGCCGAATTGCACCCCAACGTCACTGTGGTCGAAGTTGCTCATGAACTCGACACCAACTGGAACGACAACGAACTGTGGACCAAATGGATCGCACTTTTCCGCAGCAAATGGCCACATGCGGCGGGGCCACACGCTGTGTTTTCATCTGACTCTTATGTATCGGAACTAGCCCATCGTTTAGAAGCGCAAGCAGTAGTGGTCGATGAAGATCGCATCAATGTTCCTATTAGTGCCACCCAAATACGCGAAACACCCCAGCAGTATCTCCACTTCCTTGCGCCACAGGTGCGCGAGTGGGTGGAGAAAAACCTACTGGGGTGACTCGTTAAATTACTTCTTAGGTTGTGGCAAAACGCGCAAGTAAGGCTTGACGGTTGTCCAGCCTTGTGGGAAAAGTGTCTTTGCTTCTTCGTCAGAAACCACAGCACCGATGATGACGTCGTCGCCATCTTTCCAGTTAGCAGGAGTTGCCACTTTGAACTGCGCAGTCAATTGCAAAGAATCGATGACGCGCAACACTTCATCGAAGTTGCGACCAGTTGAAGCTGGGTAAGTGATGGTGAGCTTCACTTTTTTGTCGGGTCCAATAACAAACACCGAACGCACGGTCATGGTGTCACTTGCATTGGGGTGAATCATGTCGTACAGGTCGCTTACCTTGCGCTCTGGGTCGCCAATCATTGGGAAGTTCACAGGTGTTCCTTGTGTTTCGCCAATGTCGCCTTCCCACTTCAGGTGCGATTCAACATTGTCAACAGACAAGCCGATGACTTTCACATTGCGCTTGTCGAACTCTGGTTTGATTTTTGCTACGTAACCAAGTTCAGTGGTGCACACTGGAGTGAAGTCTTTCGGGTGGCTAAAAAGTACGCCCCACGAAGTGCCAAGCCATTCATGAAAGTTGATGGTGCCTTGTGTGGTTTCTGCGGTGAAGTCGGGGGCGATATCGCCAAGTCGAAGTGCCATGGTGTTCTCCTTTGAAGGTGAATAGTTCAGAGCCCACGATAACGGGATTTTCCATAATCCCGACTAAGTAGGTCGGGATTAAGAAGAATATTTCCCTCCGGCAGGGCGTATGAAATACCACTTACCCCCTGCTTTATTGGGGCAAAGTTGTTGTGTTCACTACGGGGAGCGGGGCTGGAGCGAGATAGTCGCGCAGCGATGCAGGCCGCAACCCGAGTCGTTTGATTTCAGCAAGCACAACCTTCAGGCTTGATTCCAAGCTGTTCATGTAATGCAACAAAATAATGTCGCCCCGCCGAATGGAGCCCCCACCGGATCTCACAATTTTTCCTTGGTCGGCTTCAACGTTCCACATCACAATTTTTTGGATGCCGCACTTCTTAGCCGCAGTCACTGTGTCGCTGTTGTGTGAACCACCGGGTGGCCGGAAAAAGAGAGGGAGCTTTTTGTAGTTGCCATGTACATGCTCATTTGCTCTACAGATTTCGCTTGTCTGTTCTTTAAGTGACAGCGAACTCATCAGTCGATGAGTTTCAGAATGATTTTCAAACGATGTTCCTGGTCGCTGAATGCGGTGGAGGGCCTTCCAATGTGTTTTCAAGGCTTCCGATAGAACAAAGTTTGCAACAGGAATCTTCCTCGAGAGCAGTAGTTCCACAACGCGGTCTGTGATCACTGAACCGTCATCGATGGTAATGAAAACCACTGGGTCTTTTGTCCGCACGTGATCAACAAGGAAGGAACTATTTGAAGACTTTGCTTTGGCTGAAGGAACATTGATGATTGAGGGGAAGGCAATAAGTCCTGCAGTGAGTGCAAGAGTTGCAGAGAAACGACGACGAGCCACTTCGGAAATATACAGCCGAGATCTTTCAAAGCCTTACGCAATAGGGAAAGTCATGGCACCCTTCACAAAGTTGGAATACAGGACTACGTTCACAAGAAATTCCAGTGCCATGGGGGTGTGCATACGAATCTCCAGGAACTGCAAACGGTCAAACCAACTTGTCACCGTGCGGTTGTAGTTGCCGCTTTACAACAGCACAGCGCAATAGGGCTTCATATGTTGTACATCGACTGCGAGCGCGACGTCAGAAATGTAGTTCTGCGCCGCTTGGGGGCACAAGTAGCAAGTGACGATGTAGTGCAAGAAACGTTCTTGCGAGCAAGTGTGCATATTGAACAGCTTCATGATGTTCACAAACTTGAGGCGTGGGTGCGCGCGATTGCCAAAAATGAGTCGTATAAGTATTTGCGTCAGCACCAACGGTCATTCATAGTGAGCGGTTCCTGCGATGCGTACCTGCCCGAGGCAGACTGCAAAGAGAACGAGTTGCAGTACGCATTGACGACGTCACGTAAAGGACTTAGTGGCCGTGATCAGCAGTTCCTGCATTTGTATCTAGATCAGGAACTCAATCGGGAAGAGCTGTCTGTACATTTCGATATTTCAATGAGCAATGTCTACAAACTCGGGCAGCGCATAGAAGTACGACTGGCACAGTCGTGCGCAGCGTTAGAGCTGGCAACCTCGCATCAATTTTCTTGTGAAGTTCTCTTTCAACTCATCAGAGAGTCGAAGGGGGAGTATTCTCCGCTCATACGTAAGCGAATTACGCATCATGCACATGTGTGCACAAAGTGTGGCGGGGCAATAAAAAAGACCCCAGCCTCTCGACTGGGGTCTTTTTAAAGTATTTCTAGTGGGCTTCGCCACCCAGGTAGCTGGCTTCCAACAACGACTGGTTGTCGCGAAGTTGCTGAGCAGAACCTTCCATGGTGAGTTCACCATGAGCAAGTACGTAGCCGCGGTCGGCAACTGCCAATGCCAAGCCAACGTGCTGTTCCACCATGAGTACGCCTGCGCCTGTGTCGTCGGCAATGCGACGCACGATGGGCAACATGCGCTCCACGATGATGGGAGCAAGACCAAGGCTCATTTCGTCAACCAAAAGCATCTTTGGTTCTGAAGCAAGCCCACGAGCCATTGCCAACATCTGTTGCTCGCCACCCGACAACAACCCAGCGCGACGGCTGAGGAGTGGTCGTAGTGCTGGGAACATGTCGAGTGCGTTCTCTTGAGACTTGCTACGGGTCTCACGGTTACCCGTGAGACCGAGGCGCAGGTTCTCTTGCACGGTGAGGTCGAAGAACAAAGAGCGGTCTTCGGCCACGTGTGCAAGCCCACGGCGAGAAATTTTCTCGGGGCGATCACCAGTGGTGCTGCTGCCGAGAAGTTGAATGTCGCCTGCAATGGGTTTTAAGAGCCCGGAAATAGTGAGGAGGGTAGTGGTTTTACCCGCGCCGTTTGGCCCGAGTAGCGCCACCACTTCACCTGGATTCACGTGAATACTGAGGTCACGTACGACGGCAATACCGCCGTAGCCAGCATTCAAGTTCGTGATTTTGAGTAGTGATTCGCTCATGTTGTTCACCCTTCTCCACTTAGTGAGCGTGCTGCTGCAGCGCCACCTTCTGCTTGCATTTCACCTGCGGTCTCACCAAGGTAAGCACGCTTTACTTCTGGGTTGTTACGCACTTCTTCGGGCGTTCCTTCAGCAATGATTTTGCCGAAGTCGAGCACATAGATGTAGTCACACACGCTGAGCACCAAGCCCATGTCGTGGTCGATGAGGAAGATGCTGATGTCTTGCTTCAGAATTTCACGTAAGTGTTTTCCGAGTTGCTGACTTTCTACCGTGTCAAGACCAGCAGCAGGCTCATCGAGTAACAACATGCTGGGCTTAGCTGCAAGCGCGCGAGCCACACTCACCAACTTGCGTTGGCCATGTGACAAGTCGAGTGTGAGCTTGTCGCGGTGCTCGCCCAGGCTCAACAAGTTGAGCGCCCATTCGGCTTGTTCCTCAATGCCAAGAACACGATTAGGCCTCACGATGTCGGCAAGAAACGACCACCATTTGGTCTCTTCCGCCATCACAATGAGGTTGTCCCACACCGTCAGGTCTTCGAACAATTCGAGCGACTGGAAGGTACGTACTAAACCAGACTTTGCCCGCTCATCAGGTGCAACGCCAGCAAGGTCTTTGCCATTGAACTCTGCGCGACCCGACGACACGTTGGTGAAGCCAGTAATGGCGTCGATAAATGTGGTCTTGCCTGCGCCGTTCGGACCAATGAGCCCGGTGAGCTTGCCTTTTTCGGCTTTGATATTGACATTGGAGTTTGCATGCAACCCGCCGTAGGAAACGGTGAGTTCGTTTGTTTCGAGTAGTGCACTCATGCTGTCACCTCCTGGAGACTGTTGGTATCGGGTAGTGCGTTAGCAGCTTTTGCTGCTTTGACTTGGACAACGATGTTGCGCACAAAGAGCACAATCAAGATGCCAAGAATAATCATCCATGTGCGGTTATAGGTGTCGGTTCGCCATGGGTTAATACCAATAGCACCCCAAATGCCACCACCAATGAGGTATGGAGCGAGGCGACGTAGAACGACTCCCCATTCTTTTCCTCGAGCGGTGAGAAGCCATGAGCCAAAGTGGCGCATGAGCGGCTGGAAAATAGATGCCTGACCAGCTGGGTGAATAATTGCCGTCAAGATCATTCCCATTCCACCAAAAATTGGAATGTATGAGTACAGGCCAGGTGAGTGGAAGTTGCCGAATGTGGCAACCATGCCACCGCCGGCAATCATGCCGCCGAGGATTGCCCCGTTGATTGAGGTAATTCCGCCGAGGTAGCAAAAGGCAAGCGCTGAAAGACCAACGCCGTAGTCCCACATCGGGGCCGAAGTGGAGCCAGCCTGGAATGCCCCCGCGACACCAGCAACTCCAGCCATAGCTGAGGCAATACCAAATGCAAGGAACTTTGTTTTAGCAACGTTCACACCTGCAGACGCAGCTGCTCGTTCGTTCGCTCGAACAGCAAGGAATCGCCGTCCAGAACTACCGCGACGAAGGTTTGCCAAAATCACGCTAAGACCCGCAAGTACGATGAGGCAGAACAATGCGAATTTCGGATTATCTGTCAGCCCCTGTGATCCTGTGCTGCCAAATTTTATGCCAAAAAACGTTGGTGGTTGAATGATGTACGACGAGCCACCTTGCAGTGACGTGAGCTTCGGGTTGTCGAAGTAGAATGAATACAACGAAATTGATGCTGCAATGGTGACCACGGTGAGTTGTACACCACGAATTCGCAATGCTGGCACGGCAAGAATCAAACCTACAACTGTTGCCACAGCAACTCCGGCGACCATCGCAACAGGCCATGGCAAATGGAGGCCTCCTACAGCAAATGGATTGGAATCGGATGGTCCGTAGTGCGACATGAGACGCGCTGTTAAAAAGGCTGCAATACCAGCCAAAGAAATTTGCACGAGTGATATTTGGCCCACGTAGCCCGAAAGCAGTACGAAACTCAAGCCAAACATTCCTGCAATCAAACTGGTGGTGAGTGCCATTCCCCAACGCCCATTGAGACCAGCAAAGAGGAAGTCACCTGGGAATCCTGCAGAGAGTAGGAAACCCAATGGCACAAAGATGGCGACGTACTTGCCGATGCGCTTTGGATACGGGGCCAACGGCAGTCGCTTTTCTTCGATGTTCCCTCGAATAGGAAGTGACTTTCCTCTCAAGAAAAGGAGTGCCACGATCACGACGAGAGGAATGGAGTCGCGTGCTCCAGAATATAGCCACGCTGGGAACCACGACAGGCCAGAAACGTAAGTTCCCACAAAAGTTTGAAGGCTGCCGATGAGTAGACCACCGAGTACGGCTAACGGAATGGACGACATACTGCCGATGAGCGCACCACCAAGAGCCGGAACAATGAGACCGGTGAATTTGCCCGTGCCGAGGGCACCGGTAACGGTTCCCGTCAAGATTCCCACGAGGCCAGCAAGAAAAGCTGCAAGGAGCCAGTTGAATAGCGCGAGTCGGTCGGGGGAGTAACCCAAAAGAACGGCACCTTTTTCGTTTCCAGCAGCTGCTCGAGTAGCTAGGCCAATACGCGAATATTTATAGATGAACCAGACAACTGCACCAGCAATGATAGAAACTCCCGCAAGCGCGAGAGCTTCTGCTGAAACACCTAAACCAAGACCGAGGAAGTTTTTCAGCAACTTATCTGGGAATAGCACTCCGTCGGGCTGTGGCTGGTTGGAGCCAAAGTGCTTTGATCCAACACCTAAGAGGTAGGTCATCACTCCAATTGCGCCAATAACTTTTCCCAAGGGAGCAGCATTACGTAATGGCTTAAACACTAAGTAATGAATAGCTGCTCCGAGTATTAATGCAGTGAATAGTGAAAGCAATACCGCTATCCAAAAGTTAATGGGTTCACCATTGCTGAGAGAGAGTGTGACCGGTAAATTTAAAAATGATGTGGGAATCGGGTCGAGCCACGGAAACCGAAAGGTTCCTTCAGATCTTAAATATGAAAATTGAAATGCGACGTACATTGCAATCGCACCGTGCGCGAAGTTAATGACACCAGAGCCTTTGTAGGCAATCACAATACCGATAGCCATGAGGGCATAAAAGCCTCCGTAGCCGAGCCCCATGATTGCGTAAGCAATACCTTCCTTCATGTTCCCCCATAATCTTTGTGTGATATTGATTTTTTTTATAAAAGAAAGGGGGCGACCCGAGGATCGCCCCCTTTCTTTATTATTCAAAGTCGCTCTACTTGAACAACATTATTGTAATTCTTTATTACTTCACTTCAGATAAGCGCAGTTTGTCGCCTTTTCCAACCAAGCTCAGACCAGAGAAGCCCTGATGTGCCTTGTCGGCCTTCAAAGCGGTTCCGTCCCAAACACTTGCACTGACTTCAGTTGCGCATACTCCGATGTAAGGAGCAATTGCTTTCGCACAGTTGCTGCTTTGGGCACCGAATTGACGATGACCATTGGTTCCTTTGATCTTTGACACCATGGTTTTGACGTTCAAAACGCCCTTTGCATCAACTGCTTCGTTCATCATTTGCCAAGCAAACATGATTCCGCTGAAACCAGCAGTTGAGAAGCCTGTGCCATTCAACTTGCGTTCTTTGGAATAGGTGAAAATCTTGGTTCCGTAAGTAAGAGCATCAACCTTGTATTCACCGGTGAGTGCGTCTGGATCGAGGATGCTCAAACCACCGAGGGTGATAGCACCTTTGATCTTGTCACCAAGTTTTGCCATGGTGACGGTATCGATGCATGAACCAGACAAAACAAGGGGATAGCTGGCATTCGTCCAGCCATTCTTCAACAACTCTCCAACGAGGTCCCAGCAGAAGTTGCCTTGGTTCGAGTAGACCAAAGCATCCGGCGCAAATTTTGTGATTTGTGCTGCGTAGGAAGCTACGTCTGGAGCAACTGTTGGCACCTTGATCGGTAAGTAGGTCAATGTAGGTATTGTCCCCTTCAACTTTGAAGTGGTCTCAACCGCAGCACCTGAAAGCGTTTTACCGGCAAGAATATCGAGTGGCTTTGCTTCAAGGTCGTTGAAGCAGAAAATACCAGGAGCTGAGCCAGCCCAAGGAAGGGCAATTTTCTTAGCTTTCAATACTTGAGTTGCGTAGTAAATGAGGCCAAGGTGAACACCCAAGCAACCGCCACCGCTACCGATTGCATATACACCAGGAGTGATGAAGTCGCTCGGCATGATTGGTGTTCCCACCAATACGGGAATCTTGGCTGCTGCGTACTTAGCAATCACGGTGTCATCAAAAGACAATGATGAGAACACGAGTGCTGGCTTTGACTCAGCCAAAGTGTTAACGCAAGCAGATTGCTCTGTAGGAACCATAATATTAAATGCGCAAGGAATGAGCTTGATGGGAACGCCAGCTTTACCTGTTGCTGGGTTTGCTCCAACGCCGCCTAGTTCCTTGTTGATGTAATCAACTGCAGCTTGCGCTGCAACGCGGTACTCAGGGAAGTTAACAACTGGACCTTCGGGGACAGCAAAACCAATTTTGATCGCTTTTCCGGTGGCCTTCATTGGGTTGCTATTTCCGCATGCTATTGCACGTGCAAGGAAAGCTGCCCCTGCACCCATTTTCTTGTCAAGCTCTGGCTTGAGTGCAGTTGCACACTTTGTATTTGCTTTGATTTGTCCGCCACCAGCTTTCGCTGAAGCAGCTGTTGATCCGAATGCAAGTGCTGCTGAAACAGCAAGTGCAATGGGAACCAACATTTTCCTCTTTTGGTTCTTCAATATTCCCCCTATAGGTTGAGCCGATTGGCCCGATTGATGTGACAACCGGCATGCCGGTGAACCAACTATAACCATTGTCACAGGGAAAAGTAAACGCAGAACGTCAAGTGCTGACATTGAAATGAAATGTGACTGCGCCGGGTTGCGAAACGCAAAAATTACCCCTCGGTACACAGGCCTTTTCAACACAAAACCCCCTCAAAAGCACGCTTTTGAGGGGGTTTTGTTTGTGGACTACAAGTAGCTCACGGAGAATATTTTTTTAAGAGGCTGCTCCAACCATCGCTGTTCCTGTGACCATCAGTTCATCGCCGCGCTTCAGCCACACATTGCAGGTGCTCACGCCGTCTGTGGTGCTCAATACTTCGCCACCAGCTACCAGTACATCGTCGTCAAATACGGGGCGATGAAAGGCAACGGTGAGTCGTCGCACAGAGCCTGGGCTTGCAAATGAATGAATGGAGTTCACGATGTAACTCAAGTTGAGTGGACCTTGGTTAATGACTCGACCTTTCAAGCCCATTTCGGTAGTTGCTTCGCGGTCCCAGTGCACGCGATACGGGTCGCGCAAAATTGCTGCCATTGTTTTCATACGTTGTGCGCTCACGCCATCAACATGAAACTCAGGGAAAGTTGCGAGTGGTTTTGCAGTTGCTTCATCTGCGGTTTTTGCTTGCAGGGCTTGCTTATATCCCCCACGACGAAAGCGCCACGAGTTGGTAATGCGTGCGGCGAGTGTGTTGCCATCGCGCAACTCAATTTGAAATTTCATTGCGTCGTAGCCAACACCATTTGCATCAACATGATTTTCCCAATGAATAATTGAGCCCTGCACGTCGTACTCAATGTCGATGCGTAAGTCACTGAAGTACTCCCAGTCGTAACCATCGAGGCCTACTGAACCGGGGCCTGCCGCCCCGCACACTTCAAACAGTTTCGCAATGTTCACGCCAGAGCCAAGGATGGGCACATGGAAGAGTGCAACAGGGTGCACAAGCTTGTCGGGAAGCTGTGCCGACGTGGTGCAATCGGTGAGTAAGAAGTTTTCCCAATGGGCAATGGTGTATTTGCCGCCGGGGAACTTAAAGCCCTTGGGGTTAGCGAGTGCTCCTGATGGGGTAGCTGAGTCGTTCAATTCTTTTCCTCCTCTAGTGATGTGTCAAAGTTTGCCATGTCTCAAAACCTTTCCCGTACTCAGACCCCACTCGACCCTGCAGATGCCAATGTCATGGATCTCTTTCGTCTCGATGGCACCGTTGCCGTAGTAACGGGTGCTGGCCGAGGAATTGGCCGCGGTATTGCACTTGGTCTGGCAGATGCCGGTGCCGACGTCATTATTACTGCTCGCCGCGAAAATGAACTCGATGAAGTAGCGGCTCAAATTGCCAAGCGCGGACGCAAAGCAATCAAGGTGGTTGCCGACATCACTGCTGCAGAAACTATTCCTGCTCTCGTTGATGCAGCAATGAGTACTTTTGGCCGCATTGACACATGGGTAAGTAACGCTGGTACGTCAGATCACCCCGGCAACTTCTCGTTCGATGAATTTCCTGAATGGCACTGGGACAACCAGCATGCTCTGAACTTGCGCCCACACTTTGTGGCATCGCGCGCATGTTCATCAATAATGAAGCCAGGCTCATGCCTCATTGGTATTTCTTCCATTGCTGCTTTGAAAGCTGCTGTGAACTTCAGCGCATACGGTTCAGCAAAAGCTGGTATGAACGCATTGTCGGTGACCATGGCAACAGAACTCGGACCAAAGGGAATTCGTTCCAACATCGTGTCTCCTGGAAACGTGCCAACTGAGTCGACCTTCAAAATTGGTGGCATCACCGAGGAAATGTTGCCTGCCATCGCCGCACGCATTCCTATTGGCCGCTTGGGTACACCAACCGACTGTGCAGCTGCAGTTGTTTGGCTTGCTTCACCCGCGGGTTCGTGGGTAACGGGTCAGAACATCGTGGTATCGGGCGGGCAATAAAGCCTATTTTCACTGCAATTATTTTGCGGTGAAAGTTACTGGTAGGTGCCAGCACGTATGAAGTTCGCCGTAGCCGCGTGACTTCAACACGGGTTGTGCGCCTTTGGCGAGTTGCAAATTGCTTGTTGCGTCAAGAAGTGCGTGCGATGCGATGGTTGCAATATCGCGCGTGATGGCATAGAGCGAACGCGGCCTACCCACGGGAAGTGCGGGGAACTTTGAAGGTGTGCCAAGTGCTGGCGTGATGCCTGCAGGTAAACCGTCGGCGCGGTATTGGCCGCGTGGCTCACGCTGTACAAGGTCTTTGCGTCCAACAATAAATTGATCGGCATCGCGGAAAATAGTTTCGTCACGGTTCGCACCAGCAGCAGAGCAAATGACTAACGCACCTTCGGGAATGAGCAAACCAAAACGTTCTACTTCGCGCTTTGCGAATCGCTCACCACTCAACACGGGTGTGGAATGACGCAAGGTTTCAAAGTAGGCGTATTTCACTAAACGCCTGGTGTTGTTCACCATGTTGAGTTGGTCGGGGTGAGTGAGCAACAGGTACCACATGTTTGCAAGTGCGCCATGAAGTGTTTCGTGATCGCCTTCAAGCAGTGTCGCCACAACATCGTGGGCATCAATTGCAGGGCCGTCTATTTCTAATGTGGCAAGCGCAGACAATACATCGTCTTGTGGGTCGGCACGGCGTGCGGCAAGTAAAGGAGTGAAGTAGCTAACAAGTTGCAGCATTGCTTGTTTGCCAGCCTCTTGGTTGGCAACATTCCACCGAGAACCACGTTGCATACGGAGATAGCGCTCAACAAACACAGGCAGGTCGGCATCGGGAATGCCCCATGTGCGGCCCAATAGTTGCAAAGGAAAGAGCGCGGCAAATTCGGTAGCGAGGTCGGCTGTTCCGCGCGTTGCGAACGCTTCAACTATTTCACGCGCAACAACAGGTGCATGTTTGTCGATACCAGCAGCTTGCGCAGTGAGAAAGGGAACATTGTTGCGCAGGTCGCGACCAAAAGTAGCAAGACCATAAAACCAGCGCTTTGAGCGAGTAGCAAAGTTTGCAGAATCTACAAGTACTGAAGTGACGTCGTTGTAGTGCGTAATCCAAAACGCATTGCCCTGCCAGTCGCGAAACGATGGCCCGTAGTGGCGGAGGTTCGCGAGAAGTGTGTATGGGTCGTCAAGATAATCTTGCGTGCGCAACTGCCCAGGTTTGACGGGAGGCGGCGAGCCAACACGTTCACGTTGGTAGACCTCGTAACTGCGGTAACCAGCTTCGTCATCACCGGCCGCTGCTTCATGCTCAACGGTAGGTGAACCATAATCAGCCGACATTTATATCGCCTCAAATTCAAGCCAGAGTTCGTTAATAGCACCTAGACCGATGGGGGCAAGTGAGACACCATCTATATCTTTGGCCATGCGATCGGTAGCAATACGCACGTTTTTAATGCGCTTCGACATGATGCTCGAGCCAATGCTTCCTTCTTGATGTGAGATCCATGCTCCGGGGCAGAGGTGTGGCCCCACGCCAAATGCCATGTGGTTGGTGCGTCCATCTTTGCTGTAGCCCGAGCGCAGAATTTTTTCGCTGTAGAGGTCGTTGCGCAAAACATCGAACTTTTCGGGGTCGGAAAAGATGCGCTCGTCGTGATTTGCTGAAAAGTCGACCATGTGCATGAGCGAACCTGTTGGAACTTTGACACCCTGTAACTCAACATCAAAGGTGTTTTGCCTCGGCTGGCCACCAATAGATGACGAGTGCCGCAGGGTTTCGTGAAACGCAGCGTCCCACAACGGGTCGTTGTTCAGTACTGCTTCCATTTGGTCGGGATGCTGCAACAGCAGGTACCACATGTTCAAAATGGCACCACGTGTGGTTTCGCCACCACCACCAACAATGAGTGCAATGTTCGAGGTGATTTCCTCGGTGGAAAGCACGTCGCCATCGACAATGGTTTTGCACAGTTCAGAAATGATGTCGGGTGCAACTTCGTTGCCTTCATCGTCGAGCAAAAAGTTCGGCTTCAAACGGCGTTCTTCAACAATGCTCTCTACAAAATCTTCAAGGTCTTGGCGAGCCATGAGGCCTTTTTGCTCGTAGTCACGGCCGCCAATGCCGCCCATCATGTATTTGTACCAGTAGTAAAACTTGTCGCGGGCTTCATCGGGGAAGCCGAGCACCTGGCACACCACGCGAATAGGGAACTCATTAGCAAATGCTTTGCCGAGCTCCATGGTGTACTTGCCGGTTGCTGGGTCGTATTCGGTCATTCCCGATTCGGGGTTGAACCATTCATCAATCATTTCGTTAGCAAGTTTGCAAATGGCGCCAATACGTTTAGTGAGAGCAGCACCAACCAAGTGACGGCCATAGAGGTTGCGGCGACGACTGTGCTCAATGCCGCTGAGTTCAAGTTGAGTATTACCAAGCACATGGTTTGAACTGCCCTTGGGAATGGTGTTGTAACCAAGACCATCGAAATAGCAGGCAGCAATGTCGTTGTAGCGCGTGACGAAATAGCAGTTGTGTAATTTGTCGTGATACACGGGGTAGTGGTCGCGCAAGATGCGGTAGTACGGGTAGGGGTTTCGTTGAAATTCGCGCGAGTCGAAGATGCGCGGGTCAAAAAGCGGAACGCCTTGCGCATCGCGGCCCATGTCGTATGCGGTTCCCAATGGCATGAGTGGAAACTCAAAGGTCTGAGTTGATGCAGTTTGGGCATCAACCTCGTATGTGGTGGCAATTGTTTTGTGGAGTTCTTCTATAAGTGACATGGAGAGTCCTTTAGTTTCGTGAACACATGGCCAAACCTCTTGGCGTATTGGAACTATAGGTCGGCTGAACAATGCTTCTTCTAGGCGGACTATGGTCGGGCTTATGAACGCATCATTAAAAGGACGCCGGGCACTTGTGACCGGGGCAGCAGACGGACTCGGAAAAGCATTCGCACTGGCTTTGGCTCATGCTGGAGCCGATGTAGCGGTATGCGATATCAGTAGTTCGGTCAGTGCCGTTGCCGACGAATTGAAAACAATTGGCGTGAAGTCGTATAGCGCTGTTGCTGACGTTGCTAATGAAAAGCAGATTAAAAAGTTTGTAGACGATGCTGCAATAGCGCTAGGTGGCCTCGACTTGGTCATTAGCAATGCGGGCGTTGTGCGCATAACAGTGCCAACAAAAGATTCATGGGAAAAAACAGTTGACGACTTCGATGCAGTTGTTGGAGTGAACTATCGCGGCGTGTACCTCACTGGTCGTGCCGCAATTCCGCATCTCATTAAACAAGGTGGCGACCTCATCAACATCACCACCGATCACATTCATAACTGTGGGTATCCGGTTATCACCCACGACCACACCGACGACTGCAAATGGAAAGACATGCAGCGTTCACCAGTTGGCGGTAATGGCTTTGATGTTTATGACTCATCGAAGTGGGCTATTAAAGGTCTCACCAATACGTGGGCGCGCGGTCTTGCCGAGCATGGTGTACGCGTGAACTCATTTGGCATGGGCGCTACTGCTACTCCGATGTATCTAGGTTTTGTGGGCGACAAGCCAACTCCTGCTGGAACAATGATGCCTGGCGATGTAGCTGCAGTTGTTGTGGAACTCATTAATGAAGGTCCACAGGGGCGCACCGGAGACTGCATTCAAGTGTGGGCTGGTCACCCCACCTTTTTGCGGCCTGTTGGTCTTGAAGGGCTCCTCACTGCACGTGACCTCGGTAGGTAGTGGTGTCGCAGAAATCATTTCCACACGAAAACCTTGAGATCATTAAAAGTGCGGCAACGAAGTTAAGTCCGTGGGCGCATCTGGCAACAGTAGGTAAAGACAATCGACCCGATGTGGTGCCTGTTCATCCGTGCTGGGAAGGCGATGTGTTGTGGGTGCTCGTTGGCAATACGTCGGTGAAGTCAAAAAACATTGCCCACAACAATCATGTGGCGTTTCATTGGCAGGTAACGGAAAGCGGTGACGGTGTTGAGGTGTGGGGAACCGCCACTTTGCACTCCGACGTGGAAACGAAAAAGCATTTGTGGAATGGAGTGTTCGACTACGACCTCAATGCATTTGCGCCAGGTGGGCCAGAGAATTCGCCCGACACAGGGTTTATGCGCATTGAGCCATACCGGGCCGTTTACTTGCCGCAATATGGAATGGGTGGCCGCACAGAATGGCGCAAGGCATGACAAAACGACTTTCTCAACTCAACCGATCTGTTGCTGGTAAGGCGGTCATCGTTACTGGTGCTGCGAGCGGTATGGGTCGTGCCACCGCGCACCTCTTTGCCGACGAAGGCGCACGTGTAGTTGTAGCCGATTTGGGTGAAGATCGCGTAGCGAAAGTAGTTGCGGAAATTGTTGCCGTGCACGGAAGCAAAAATGTTATTGGGGTAGCGGCCGATGTTACGTCTGATGCCGATCGGCGCCGCGTGGTTGATGCCTGCTTGTCTGAATTTGGCGTGATAGATGTTTTGGTGAACAACGCTGGAATTAGCGTGGGTTCGTCAGTCTTTGCTGATGACGATGAATTTTCGTTGGCATGGGATAACACATTGGCAGTGAATGTCAGTGCACAAGCACATTTCATTCGACTTGTGGTTCCGCATATGCGTAGCGCAGATATTGCTGGGCGCATCATCAACATTGCATCCACAGAGGCAATAGTGGCAACACCGGGCTTGGCTGCATATACGGCAGCAAAACATGGAGTGGTAGGTCTCACCAAAAGTATGGCGACTCAACTCGGGCGTTATGGAATAACAGTGAATGCAGTGTGCCCCGGCCCCATTAACACCAACATGACGGCAGACATACCGAGTGATGCGAAGGAAAAATACGCACACCGCAAGGTGCCATTAAAGCGCTACGGAGAACCAGAAGAAGTGGCACATATGACTTTGAATTTGGCTATGCCAGCTTCATCATTTGTGAATGGTGCTGTTGTGGTTGTTGACGGTGGCATGACCATTCAGCATTAGCTATGAGGCGAATTGCTCCGTACTTACTCTCAGTATTGCTTGCAATGGCCCTGTTGTTGTCAACGGTGGCGGTATGGGCAAATAAGCAGATAACCAACACGGAACATTTTGTTCAAACTGTTAGCCCGCTTGCAGGCGACCCTGTCGTGCAGCAGGAGGTGTCTGGGAAAATCACTCAAGCCATCACTGCTGTTGCAGATATAGATGGACGTCTTGGCGCATATTTGCCCGGACAGCTTGATTTTTTGGCAGAAAAGTCAAACGCGGCCTTTCAAAAATTAGTAATGAGTCTGGTGGGAGAGTTAGTCGAAAGCGATGCGTTCCGCTCATTATGGAGTGGGGCAGCGCGTGTGGGGCACGTCGCCATCAAGCAGGTACTCACAGGTGACGGTATGGCAAATACTGTTGTTGCTGGAGTATTGAGTTTGCAGTCCTTTATTCAGGCTGCCATCGATGCACTCGTGGCAAAAGGCGCAACATTTCTCAAAAATGTTTCATTCATTGGTAGCGACTATTCCATTGAAATCATCGACCCTGAGACACTGCAGAGCATTCGTGGGTGGGTAGATATTTTGCAAAAAAGTGCAACGCTGCTGCCGTTATTTACGCTGCTCCTCTCGGTTCTTACTGTTTGGGTTGCTCGTAACAAATGGCGTGGCGCACAGTTAGTGTCGATGGCGTGGCTACTGGGGGCGGCGTCGGTGGTTGCAGCAGTAAAAATCTGTGAAAATATCTATAAAGGCACTCTCAGCGCGGGAAATGAACTTCCGCTGCATGTGTACCGCGCTCTGACCGACGGTTCGAATCAAGCAGGTATACAACTCGTATTTGTGACATTGTTTTTGCAGGTAGTTCTCACAGTGAGTTACATGGTGAAAAGGAAACAATATGAATCAACCGGATAAAGAAGACCAGAAATCGAATATCAGTTTTCAGCAGGTGAGTTGGGGCTTCCTAGCAATTATTGCTGTACTTTTTGTTGTTCTTAACAGCGACAAGTCTGAAATGAATCTCATCTTTGCCAAGCCCAAGTTGCCACTCTTTGTGCTTGTCCTTGCGTCAATGCTCATTGGGTTCTTGCTGGCAAAGCTCACCGGGCGACGTAAAAAAGACGACTAAAGGTCTAGTGTCCGTGGCCACCTGAGCGGCTGGCTCCTGCTAACAGGCTTGAGCCCAATATGCCAAGCGGCAATGTTCCCCAGTAGGAAACGTGGGTACCGATATTGCCAAGGAAGAGCATGAGTAGCCAGGTCGTGGGGAAGGTGGCTACGAGAAAAACGACGGTAAGCGCCAAAAATTTCTTGATCATTTTTGTACTTTAGTCAAGGTTTCTGTGCCTCTCGGGACACTTGACGCATGCGTTACCCTGTCTACATGGAGCAATCACTGCCAGACCCCAATGTTGCCTTCGGCGATCATCGTTGCCCGGGCCCCAGCTACCGCGATCTCGTGTTGCGCGACGAAACTGGTGTTCCGGCGCCGGTGCTGGAAAGTGAATACCGCTATCGCGGTAGTGAACCAATTGGATTTCATCGCTACACCTCTAAAGAATTTGCTGAATTGGAATTTGAAAAAGTTTTCATGCGGACATGGCAATGGGCATGCCGTGAAGAGCACATTCCGAACGAAGGCGATTACCACGTTTACGACGTTGGGCAACGGTCCATCATTCTCGTGCGTGACCCTCAAGGAAAAATTCGCGCATTCAATAACTTTTGCTTGCATCGCGGAACGCAACTGAAGCCGCCTGGCGACCAAGGCAATGCAAACAGGTTCACGTGCCCTTACCACGGATGGGCGTGGTCTACCTCGGGAAAAATTGCATCGCTGCCTTGTCGATGGGACTTCCCACATTTGTCTGACGACGACCTAGAGCTACCAGAAATTTTGGTCGATACTTGGGGCGGATTCGTATTCGTCAATTTTGACCCCACTGCTCAACCGCTAAATGAATACCTTGGCGTCGTGCCAAACCATTTTCAAGGTGCCTGGGATCTCTCGAAGCGCTACGTGGAACTGCATATTAAAAAGCGCTTGCCGTGCAACTGGAAAGCGGCGATGTGTGCATTCTTAGAGGCATACCACGTGTACAAAACGCACCCACAAGGTTTGCGTGCAACAGGCGATGCCAATGCGCAATACGACGTGTTTGGCGAGCATGTTTCTCGCTTTATGCATACATCGGGCACACAAAGCCCTCACGTAGCAGCGGAGCAGACGGAGCAAGAAATTTTAGACTTCCTTCTTGGTCGTCGCTTCGCAGGCCTAGAGGGACGTCCAATTGTTCCGGAAGGCAAAACCGCGCGCGATGTGTATTACAAGATTTCTAACGAGCAATTAGCAAATAAATACGGAAGTGACTACTCGGAATTTAAAGTTGCAGACTCTATTGATTCCATTGAATATTTTGTATTTCCCAATGGATTCTTTTTCCCGGGTGCTCGCATTTGCATTAACTATCGCTTTCTTCCCAACCCAGATAATCCAGACGAATGCACATTTGATTTACTCTTCCTGCGTTTGCCGGCTGTTGGGCAACCTGCACCTGCTCCTGCCAAACCATATTTCCTCGATATCAACGATAGTTATACAACTGCCCCTGGAATGGACCCTGGTCTTGGCGGAGTATTCGACCAAGACACCGACAACATGATTTCACAAACGCGCGGTTTCAAGGGGAGTATGCGCACGGCAGAAACGCTTGGGAACTACCAAGAAATTCGTGCTCGTCACTTGCATCAAACCATCGACGAGTACATGGCGCGGCCTTAACGCAAATGACCGTGTTCCCTCGTTGGACACATATTGCTCTACCGGTACAAGACCTTGAGCGTTCGCTTGCGTGGTATCAGCGGTACACCCCACTGCGACTTTTAGATGAACGCCACGAAGATGGCGCAGATGTTGCGTGGTTGTCGCACCCCGAAGCGGTAGAGCATCCATTTGTTTTGGTACTGGCAAGCTTGCCCGACCATCAAAAAGCGGCGCAACCACAACTCGGCCCATTTGGGCATCTAGGAATTCAGCTCGCAACGCGTGGCGAAGTAGACCTCGTTGCACAGCGGGCGCGCCTAGAGGGTTGTTTGGCTTGGGAAGCTGGAGATAACCCCTCACCCGTGGGCTATCTGTGCGCGGTGAGTGACCCCGATGGCAATGTGATTGAGTTCAGTTACGGGCAAGTGGTGTACGAAGTTGCTCACACAAAATGGGGAAACGGCTCCATTTCGTAGAGCGTTACCCATTGTTGGCAAAGATGCTTTACTCTTTTCTTACCTACCGGCGACATTATGGCGCAGGTACAACGTAAAGGCCAGACAAATGACCCTCACCCCCCCGAACCCCCAGGATTCTCCGCATGAAGAACCGCGCTCACGCACATGGCGCGATATTCCGCCTGCTCCACCGCTGGGCTCGCCGTTGCCACCACCAACGCACTCGAGTGGTGCAGGGGCATACTCGCCCGAGGTGTCACAAAGATCGCGCAAAAAGTTGGTCAGTGCTATTGCAGGTGCGGTACTCATCGTGGCTGCTGTCGCTGTTCTGGCAGCACAAGGCGGAAATGATTCCACCGATGCAGAAAAAGCAACTACGACGACTAGCGAGACGAGTGAGAGTGCTTCAACTATTCCTGGCACCACAGTTGCCCCGGGCAACTCCTCACCTTCAGTGGGCGCTGCAGGTTCACCACAAGCAATTGCGCAAGCAGTCGGCCCAGCAGTTGTGCAAATAGACGACAAAGGCAGTATTGGTAGTGGGGTCATCTACAACAAGAGTGGCCTCATTTTGACCGCGCATCACGTAGTGGCGAATTCTTCAACAGTCACTGTGGTTTTTGCCGATGGAACAAAAGTTGAAGGGCGAGTAGTGGGGCGTCAGCCTGCACGCGACCTCGCCGTTGTGGCAGTGACTTCTGAAAAGGAATTAACCGCAGCACAATTAGCCGACACTGCGAACTTGGCCATTGGTCAACCAGTCGTTGCACTTGGTAGCCCATTCGGATATCAAGCATCAGTTACATCCGGCATTATCAGTGGTCTCAACCGCCAACTGAAACTGACGAATCTCACACTTACTGGCCTTATTCAAACAGATGCTGCTATTAACCCTGGCAACTCGGGTGGCCCACTCATTGATGCATCGAACAAGGTCATCGGAATTAACACTGCAATTGCCACCGCGTCTGGTGGAAGCAACGGTGTTGGTTTTGCTGTTCCAGTAAATGATGCAAAAGAGTTGCAGGAAAAAGTTGAGGCAGCAGGCGGGGCAAAAGCGCCCACAATTGAGGCCCCAGAACTCAGCTCTTCGGATATACCTGGTTTCGATTTCCAAATGCCCGACTCGTTGAATGATTTATTCGGCGATTTGTTTAAACAATTTAATGATCCGGGGACCGATGGGGGAACGGGAAACAATGGCAGTGCACCCCAGAAGAACACGGGTTTTTTAGAGGTCAATCCAATGCCATCTGGTTGGTCGCAAGTGGGTGATTCCTCATTTTTAAATAACACCCCAACCGGTGAAGAAGGTGTGCACAGCATCACGCTCATTGGCCCCAGTGGACAAGTAAATGTTTCCGGCACAAAGGGTTCACGTAGCTCTCAAGTTGCCGAGCAGTACAAAGGAAATGGAATAGTGCGCAAGATTGGCGAAGACATCACAGTTGTTGTTGAAGGTTTTGGGGATGTGTCGAGCAAAGACTTAAAGACCATTGCCGATGCCGTGAAAGAAAAGAAGTAATCACGTGAGCGATCAACTCAATGTATTAAAAAATGAATTGGCACACCATGTAGTAGGCCAAGAGCGAGTCATTGAACGGCTCATCGTGTCGTTGCTTGCCAATGGGCATTGCCTCTTAGAAGGTGTTCCGGGTGTCGGGAAAACAATGATGACTTCAACACTCGCGCAAATGGTGGGTGGAACCTTCTCGCGTATTCAGTTCACGCCAGACCTTTTGCCTTCTGACATTGTCGGAACACGTATTTATCGTGCATCAAAAGAGTCATTTGATATTGAGCTCGGCCCTATTTTCGCCAACTTCGTTTTGGCCGATGAAATTAACCGCGCACCGGCAAAAGTGCAGTCGGCATTGCTGGAAGTAATGGCTGAGCGCCAAGTCACCATTGGTGGAGTCAGCACAAAACTTGCACTGCCGTTTATGGTTCTTGCAACACAGAACCCCATTGAGCAAGAAGGCGTGTACCTACTGCCCGAAGCGCAGCGCGACCGCTTCCTCATGCGTGTTCCGGTTGATTATCCAACTCTTGCAGAAGAGCATGAAATTGCACGTCGTAGTTCCACGCCATCTCGCACTCCACAACAAGTGCTGTCGATCGATGAATTGGTGTCGTTGCAACTACAAGCAAATGCGCTACCGGTTCCTGACGCGGTGCAAGACTATGCAGTGCGTTTGGTTATGGCCACACGTAACCCCCGTGAATTTGGGTTCGACTCGCTCGATGGTTGGTTGTCTTTTGGTGCAAGTCCTCGTGCAACAATCGGCTTACTTGCTGCCGGTCGCGGCTTGGCCCTGATGCGCAAACGCAGTGTGGTGCAGGTGCAAGACATTTACGACATCGCCTATGACGTACTCAACCACAGGCTTGTTTTGTCGTGGGATGCAGTGACTCGTGGAGCATCGGTAGATGAATTCATTGTTGCGCTGCTCGAGCGAGTGCTCGCACCTGTGGGTTGGTGACATGGCGCTTTCTGCTCCACCGCGATTACCGCCATCGCTACTTCCTGTCAGTAGAAGAATCTCGGGGCTTTTGCACGGTGACTATTCCGGGCTCTTGCACCGTGCGGGTTCAGAAATTGGTGACACGCGTAGGTATATGGAGGGCGATGATGTTCGTCGCATCGATTGGCCTGCGACTGCTCGTACCAATGAAACACAGGTGCACGACACTATTGCCGACCATGAGTTAGAAGCGTGGCTAGTGGTAGATACTTCAGCCAGCATGAAGTTTGGAACAGGAAAAATAACAAAAGCACAGATGGCTAGTGATGTAGCAGGGGCCTTTGGCTATCTCATTTCGCATACGGGAAATCGGTTGGGTTGCATCACGACCGCACGCTCTGGCGAATCGCTCATGCCACGTAGCGGCACGCATCAACTTGCGCAGGTGCTGGGAAGACTGGCAAAGAACAATGACGATGCTGGAAGCTTGACACAAGCGTTGGAAAAATGTTTGTCGGCAAGTACGCGCCGCGGTCTTGTAGTTGTGGTTTCCGACTTTTTCGACGAATCACCTTGGCAAAATGCGATGTCGCAACTTGCGCAAAAACATGATGTCATCGCAGTTGCAGTTTCCGATCGCCGTGAACATGAGTTCCAAGATGTTGGAATAGTTGAGTTTCGCGATGCTGAAACCGCTAAAACGCTTCGCGTTGACACCTCACAAAAGGAGTGGCGAAACAATTTCGCTACCTCTGCACAGCAGCGACATCAGAAAATCGCTAACGATGTTCGCCTGGCGCGCGCCGACGGATTGTCGCTGTGTGCCGATGAAGATTGGGTCGCACAGCTTGCAACTTTTCTGCGCACACGAAAGCGGCGCTTAGCAATGGGGCATCGTCGATGATTGCGCTCTATTTGCTTGAGCCATGGCGACTTTTGCTGCTCGTTATACCCGCAATACTTCTTGCGCTCATCTATCTGTCGGGAAAGAAACGATCTGAATCTGCAGTTTCATTCAGTGCGCTCGGCATGTTGGAGGGTTTGGTAGAAAAGCCTCGGAAGTGGAAGAGCGCTACGCCAGCAGTACTTGTGGTGTTGGCTCTACTCTTTGGCGTGTTTGGGTTTGCCCGCCCTGCAACCAATGGAATTGATGCGGGCAGCAAGGCAGTGGTGGTACTAGTCATCGACGTGTCGTTGTCAATGAGCGCTACTGACGTAGAGCCATCGCGAATTGAAGTTGCAAAAGATGCGGCACTGCGCTTTGTTGCAAAAGCACCCAGCAACACACTCATTGGCGTTGTGGCATTCGATAGCAATGCGCGGCAAATTATTGCTGCGACCGACAACAAAGCAGCCATTTCGCGAGTGGTAACCGCCCTTCAGCCCGGAACGGGTACAGCGATTGGTGAAGCCATTTATGCAGCTCTCGACACCATTTCGTCAGCCGTCGACCCAAGTGGCGATACGAAAAACGCCGGCACCATTATTTTGCTGTCAGATGGAACCACAACAACGGGGCGCCCCGACACAGAAGCAGCCGCAGAGGCCCAATCACTCGGTGTGAAAATCAACACCATCGCATTTGGTACACAAGATGGAACGGTGACAACTCCCGATGGACAAGTGGTACCTGTACCGCCCGACGAGCAAGCACTCAGCAATATTGCTGATATTGCTCGTGGTAAGTCATTTACTGCAGCGACCGCTAAAGACCTGCAGGCAATTTACGATTCGCTCAGCGAAGCCGTTGTGCGTAAAACAAATGTTCACGAACACGGCGATATTTTGACAATGCTGAGCTTGCTCGCGATGTTCGCTGCTTCTGTTTTGTCATTGCGATGGTTCCGCCGCATTATTTGAGCACTAATCTTCAACGATGAGCATCGCTGATTTCCTCAACAGTGTTGATATAGCTCATTTCAATTCACCAGAAGAATTTTGGGAACGGCTTCACGGCCTGCCAAATAAAGATACTGCAGTTATTGCAAGAGCTATTTTTGAAGAGCGCCAGTCTGGTCGGGTGGACCCGGTGCACTCGGCATTCTTTTTTGAATCGCTGGAAAATAGCCAGTTCTTCCACAACGTGGTTTCACCGTATCTCGACGCTCTATTGCACGAACTTGATGCAAATCAACTTCCACCAGGCGACATTTTGGAATTGGGAAGTGGTGCTGGCGTTGTCGCATGCTTTCTAGCGCAGAAGTACCCAGAAAAAAAAGTTGTAGGAATCGACCTCCTTCCCGACGTAGTGGCAACGGCACAAAAACTCGCACAGCTGCTGGGGCTTTCCAATGTTGAATTCCATCAGCAAGAAATTGCAGGTCTCCGGTTAGGGAAAACATTTGGCTGTGTTCTTTCGGTGGCTCTACG
Organism: Bifidobacterium breve; assembly: GCA_945886445.1. GTDB lineage: Bacteria > Actinomycetota > Acidimicrobiia > Acidimicrobiales > Ilumatobacteraceae > F1-20-MAGs119. The sequence continues at coordinate 30,466 of CAMCZG010000017.1, forward strand.
TGAAGAGATGTCGTCCGGACGGCAGGGTTCATTTGGCTATTTTTCTGCAATTGCCGAACTTCCGCATGCGCTCACCGCAACATCATCGCCATTATCGCATTGTGTTGCTCAGCACCTTGCTACCGATGGTTTGTACGTATCGCTAGAGCGATGCCACGACGTTGCCTCTATTGCCTCGTGGGTAGGCGAAATGCAATCGGAAGGAATATCTCCCTCGCTCGAACACAGCAAGATGCTCATCTTTACTGGCGTACTTACTGGGGCTGAGAAGATGCCTCTTTTGTTGTCTTCTCGTACCGAAGTGCGTATTGATGCAGAGTTGTTACTGCAGTGGCGTATGAGCGGTGGTAACGAAATGCAAAGCGATGAACTTGCCGTGGAATCTCGCATCTATTCCCAACGGGCTTGGCGAGTGGTGAAGGCAACAGAATTTGATATTCGTGATGAATTGGGCGATGCCGCTGTACGTGTTTATTTATTGGAGTGTGACCGCGAAGGGCTTGTGTATTTCACAACGAACCGTGGCGCTCGTGAAATTATTTTTGAGACATCTTTTGGCGGCGCGCAAATACTGTCGAATAAGTATGAACACTTACTGGGTGAACTGACGTACAACCCCAGTGTTGTAGACGTGCGCAGTATTACTTCGTTGTAACGCGGTTGTCTGGTGGAATGACCACCACGGGAACTGTTGCATGTCGCGTAACGAAATCGGCAACAGAACCCAGCAGAATGCCAGCAATGCCACTGTGTCCACGTGCACCAATAACCAACAAGTCAATATTCGGAATATTCAAAGTGTCGCGAGCATCGCCTTCAATGAGGTCGCGTTTCAACATGACTTCATGCTCTTTGGCTAGGGGAACGAAACGCACAAATTCTGCTTCAAGCAGTTCAGTGGCAGCAGTGTCGTCAATAGTGAATGCCGTAGCAAGCTCTGTGCCATATACGTAGGGGTGCCACACGTGAACCAAAACAACAGTGTCACCTTGGCGGGAATGTTCAATTGCCCACTTCGCTGCAGCATGTGAGTTTTCGGAGCCGTCTATTCCTACTGCGATACGTTGTTTTGGGTGCTTCGACATAAGGCAAGGGTATGACGAACCCGTAAATGATGCGAGAGGAAAAAGTACCTATTTTGACGTGTCGGTATCGGCCAAAATAGGGGTCAGAGTGAGCTCTGGTTCGTCGGCTTCTAAGCGTTGCAAGCGATATTTGTTCTCAAAGAGGGCAACAAGAGCATTGTCGCCTCGCCTTAAAATGCGAATGCCGCCAATGCGACGCAAGCGGTCGACGCTCTTCTCGTCGGTAATACGTATGGCCTGGTAAATAGCCGGGTTTACCTCAACGGGCGAATTAAATTCGCTGGCGAGTCGGTAAGCAAAAACTTCAATTTGCAGTGCTCCAACAGCAGCCAAAATGGGTTCAGAGTCGGCAAGGTCGGGGTCGCGCAACACTTGCACAACGCCCTCCTCATCGAGTTGCGCAAGACCTCGGCGGAATTGCTTCACACGACCACCATCGGTGGGGCGAGCAGTAGCAAAAACCTCTGGGGCAAACCGAGGAACGCCAGGGTAGGTAACAGGGCTACTGGCAAAAATAGTGTCGCCAATTTGTAAGCCAGCGGCGTTAATGAGACCAATGATGTCGCCAGGGTAGGCAACTTCAATTGTTTCGCGGTCGGCACCGAATGCTGTTGTTGCGTATTTCGTGCTCACGGGTTTTGTGGTGCGCGAACAGGTTGCGTCCATACCGCGCGTGAACTCGCCAGAGCAGACCCGAGCAAAAGCCAAACGGTCGCGGTGGTTAGGGTCCATGTTCGCTTGCACTTTGAAAACAAAAGCAGAAAAAGGTGTGGCAAGCGCGCGGTCATTTCCATCAATGTCGGTACGTGGCTTAGGCGCAGGTGCAATATCAATAACGGCATCAAGCAACATGCGTACACCGAAGTTGGTGAGTGCCGAGCCAACGAAAACAGGAGTTGATTCACCGGCAAGGAAAGACTCAACATCTACGTCTGCCTCAATAGCATCGAGCAACGAGCAGCTTTCCAGCGCAGTTGTCCATGCGGCACCTTCTTCTTCGGCAGCACGATCTACAGGAATAATTTCTTCAGGAGCTAATGAAGAACCACGGGCCGTGCGGGTAAAACGAATGTATTCACCAGTGCGTCTATCAATAACGCCGCGGAAGTCGCCAGGAATGCCCACGGGCCATGTTGCTGGAGTTGGGCGCAACCCAATTTGTTTTTCCACTTCGTCAAGAAGCTCGAATGGGTCTCGCCCGGGGCGGTCGAACTTATTGAAGAAAGTAATAACAGGCAAGTTGCGTGAGCGACACACTTGGAAAAGTTTCAGCGTTTGTGGCTCAATACCTTTAGCAGTATCGAGCACCATGATGACCGCGTCAACGGCAGCTAGTACGCGGTAAGTGTCTTCTGAGAAGTCTTTGTGCCCAGGCGTATCGAGCAAGTTGAACACGTGATCGCGATAGGGAAACTGCAAAACGGCTGACGAGATGGAAATGCCACGCTGCCGCTCAATATCCATCCAGTCAGAAGTAGATGCCTTACGGTCGCCGCGGTTATGAACAGCACCTGCTTCTTGCACGGCGCCCGCATACAACAGGAACTTCTCGGTGAGAGTGGTTTTACCGGCGTCGGGGTGGCTGATAATGGCAAAAGTACGCCGGCGGGTGGCTTCAAGGGCAATGTCGCCGGTGGCGATGTTGGGGGCAAGATTTTCCATAGCAAACGCCGCGAGGCAGTGGTTCAACCTACCGTCAACTCGCTACTTCCCTGACACCTCAGGAGGTATATACGGCTCGACATATTGCAGGAAATGCTGAAGAAGATCACCAAGTAATATGTAGAAAACCAACAACCCAAAGAAAAGCAGAGAGCCATGGCCACCTTTAATCTCACAGCAGAAAAATTCGAAGAAACAGTGAGCGCCGACGGCATCACTTTTATTGACTTTTGGGCTGAATGGTGCGGGCCATGCAAGTCATTCGGGCCAATCTATGAAACAGCGTCAGATGCAAATACCGATATTCGCTTTGCAAAAGTAGATACCGAAGCCGAGCAAGACCTTGCTGGTGGTTTGCGCATCCAGTCAATTCCAACAATCATGGCGTTTCGTGATGGTGTATTGCTGTTTTCTCAGCCGGGCGCTTTACCAGCTGCATCGTTCGATGAACTCATTGCTGCAATTCGCGCAGTCGATATGGATGACGTGCGTCATCAAATCGCAGAGGGTGAAGCGACGGAGTAAGGTCACCAGATGAGCGAAATTGTGACCAAAGAATATTGCATTGTTGAAAAATCAGAGCATGTGCTCACCGTGCGTTTAAATAGGCCCGAGCGCCTGAACGCACTGCATTCACTTGCGCATTTAGAACTCGCAGAAGTTTTCGATGACTATGAGTCTGACGACAACATGTGGGTCGCAATCATCACCGGCGAAGGTCGCGGCTTTTGCGCAGGTAACGACTTGCGGTATCAAGCTGAAGGTGGAGTG
>CAMCZG010000018.1 GCA_945886445.1 Bifidobacterium breve
TCCGATTGGGTAGCCATCAAGGCCCGTTGGAAATTGTCGATGGATCAAAGTGAATACGGTCGAGTGAAAAAACTTGTGGACAGTTGCGCAGGAACCCCAGTGGTCACATCGATACCGAGCACTGTTTCGAGTGTGACAACCACCGCTCCAAGCACGGTGAAATACGTGAGCCCAGGTGCCTATTGCACCCCAATTGGGGCGCAGGGAATTGCCGAAAGCAAAGTTTCTTACCTTTGTGCCACCACGAGCGCAACGGGGGCGGCTTATACCGACGGCCGAGCGCGGTGGCGAAAAGGCTAATTTCACCGATAGTCTGCGTACCTATGTCAAAGAAGACCAAAAAGCGCAAGGCAAAGCTCCGCCGTTCAAAAGCAAACCACGGCAAGCGTCCCAACATGGGCCGCGGCTAACTCGAGCCTGTTTCAATGAGCCTCATCACCGCCTTGGTGGTGGGTGGTTCCCCGGAACCTTGGAAAGCTTTTGGCTTCCATCTTCTGTCGGCGACCCCATCTGAGTCACGATTCTCGCTTGGCGATGTAGTGCTTGTTGTCAACAGCACTCAGCCAGCCGGAATGGTGTCATGGGAAATCACCGAGGTGAATACCGAAACCATCGACGGCGTTCTTACTGCCCGTGGTGCCAACGACCTTGAGTTGCCACTTGAACCTGGCAACGCTGGTTGCTTGGGGGTTGACCACGTGGTGGTGCGTACTAACTCACTCGATGTCACGTGTGCTGCAATTGAAGCGGCAACTGGTGCGCCAGTGAAACGCATTCGCGATGCAGGTTCTGGAATGCAACAGGCTTTTCACAAACTGGGTTCAGTTGTTGTGGAAGTGGTGAGCGCAACAGAGCAAGTAGAAAAAACGCATCTTTGGGGTTTTGTGGTGAATGTGAGCGATGTCGATGCACTCTGTGCATTTCTCGGCCCAGATATTTTGGGAACACCAAAACCTGCAACACAACCAGGAAGAAGAATTGCGAGTGCCCGTAGTGGTGCGGCGCTCGGCGTTCCTTTCGCCGTCATGGATTTAGGCGTCGCGGTCGCCATTTAAAAACTCTTGGCCCTCGCTGCAGTTGGCGGCGAGTGGACACCAGTAGCACGTACTGCCGCTACGACGCGTGGGGGCACGCTTTTCTTGGTCGAGTTCGTGCAAGAGTTGTGCACCTTGAACCAAGCGATGTACGGCAACGCTGAGAGTAGATTGCGAAACGTCTTCAGCATCGATGCGCTGTGTCTCTAAAGAAAATGTTGCTGTGAGCCGTGGCGATTGGCGAGAGCGAAGTGTTTCGACCAGTGAGTAGAAGCGCAGGTCTTCACGATGTGAAGCCATAATGCGGCTCGATTTAATGTCGATGATGACCTTGCTGCCTGGCGCACCAATAACTAAGTCGGCGCGCGTGCTCATAACTACAGCACCACCAAAGAGCTCTACTTTTGCGTTGCTTTCCACCACAGGGCGCCAACGCATTTCTAACTTGGGAAATGAGTCTTCGTACTTGGTCACGAGGTCAACTACTTGTGAACGCAGGTCTGCTTGTTCGCCCGGCGACAACGATGCAATGAAGTCAGACGCTGTGCCTCGTTCTGATTCAACAATACGATCGAGCGCGTCGTCGACGTATTCGCCGGGGCTGCGTGATGTACGTGAATTAATGAGAATTTCAATGGCCTTGTGGGCAACTGTGCCGCGGACAGATGCAATGGTCCAAGAAAAAGCGTCGCGTGAGGCAACGTGGTGTGATTCGCACCCATGCACGGTACTGAGGGCATGCTTGGTGACCCAGAGCGGGTTGCTTGTGCTGTAGTGCTCTGCAATGGGGGAGAGCGCATCGCAGAGGTGCTCTTCTACTTCTGTTGCTAACTCGGGAGAGCTAGGCACAAAGTCGCCGCGCTTGGCAAGCACATTGAGCACCATGGTCTGGATGGGGTTATGTGTTGCGTCGCTCACGGCGCAACACTAGAGAATTGCTGTGACACCCTGCTGTCATGATGCATGTATGTCCGATACCGCCACTTTCACCACAGCAGCTCAGTTGCTTGGTGCTGTGGCCGGGCGGTGCGGTCTTATTGCTCCAGGTTTTCGTAGCCCGCCACGTGTCGTTGGGGTTCAGCGCACCATTCGCCGTCGCCAAGGTGGCGGTGTTGTTGCCGTGACCATTAAGGGTCGTCCACTTGCTGGGGTGCTTGCCGACATGATTGAAGGCATTGTGGTGCTCAACGACCTCTCGCTTACCGAGTCATGCACGTTGCGAACGGCATTATGGGAAGAAGTAGAGCAACTTTTGCAGTCCTCTGCAGCGCCCGTTACTTTTTCTCGTGCAATCTCGGCTCCTCAGCGCGTAGCCTAAAGGCGGCGTCCGGGTGGCGGAATAGGCAGACGCGGGGGGCTTAAACCCCCCTGGCTAGAAATAGCCGTATGGGTTCAAGTCCCATCCCGGGCACTACTACATCGCTTTAGGCAAAAAGTTTCGTCGCCAACGTGGCGAAACTGCTCTCGGTAAACGGGCTCACTTCCACACGGTCTATGCCGGCCTCAGCAAGGCGAAACATCGACTCCGACACTTTCGCTGCCGAGCCGTAAAACCCGCCAAGAAACGAATCGCCCAACATGTTCTCTACTGCTTTGGTGCGTGGGTCGTCGCCAACACTGCACAAAATAAACACGCTGAGCGGAACCGTGGGGTTCACTGCGCGCACCTGTTGCACGAGGTCATATAAATGCGACTCGGGAACCGTGGTCATTGCCGGAAGGTCAACAGTTCCGTTGCGTGTAATGCCAGAGATGAGTTTAATTTCCACGCGGTCGGCAATGGGGGCAATGCCCTTAATGGTGCGAGGGCCGCCTAAAGATGCCACGAGTGGAGGAGGGCCAGCGGCAGGCGTGGGTCCAATTTTGGGAACATTCATGTTGTAGTGCTTGCCAGAAAAAGTACAACCACCTGTATCGAAAAGTTCGCGCACAATATGTGCCGCCTCGATGTACATTCCGGCGCGCTCACTGGGGCTTGGGTAACGAATGCTCGAGCCTTCTGCTTCTGCTTTTTCCCAACCAGCACCGAGTCCTGCTTCAAAACGCCCGTGAGAGACCGACTGCATTTGCAAAGATGCTTGTGCGAATTCAACAGGCGAGCGAAATAAATTATTCGCAAATGAAGTGGTGAGCTTTACGTTCTTTGTCGCGGCCGCCATGGTGGCAAGCGTGACCCACACATGGGGGTAGCTCTTGTTGGGGCTAAAGAAGTGGTCTGCGCAGCCAAGTACGTTCCAACCTTCCGCTTCGCGTATTTGGGCCCAAACGACGGGGTCCTCTTCAGCGGTCATGAGGTTGGCAATGAATTCCATTTCACCATCATTGCCGATGCGGTACTACGTGCAGGGAGTCGGGGTAGGCGCAGTTGCGCTGAAGCGGTCGGCAATCCACTGTTGAATATCGGCTGACGCACTGAACAGAACATCAACATGTGAAGCACCGGGGTAGGTCTTGCGTTGAATGTTGTAGCCACCCGTTGCGCAGGCGCGCTGCAGGTATTGAAGTGATGTAGCAGCGGGAATGAGTTCATCATTTTCACCGTGGTACACAAAAATAGGAACGTTTGTTGGCGTATTTCCTGGCGTGTTCTCGGCAAGATGCGTTAGTAATGGTTCGGTGTTGAGGGTGTCAGACAGAAGATACGTCTTCACATCGGTACCGCGTGCTTTCGTAATGACCTCGGTGCATGTGCTTTCTGCAAGGGCAACCATGTCGAGACCTTTTTGGGTCATCACTTTTGACAAGTCAATATCGGGGTATGCGGCGTGAAAACCTGCGGCCACCATGAACATAAAACCAAATGAATCGGTGGTGGTGAAGACCCCACTTAATTTGTCGAGTTCAACAACGGGGGCACCGCCAATTGCGCCAACAACTTGCGCATCGGGTGCGTACTTCGGTGCAACTTCGCTCGCCATTAATGCAGCACCACCACCTTGTGAATGACCCCACACCACCGACTTGCCACTCGATTCCGTGAGTTGACGTGCTGCGCGAATGATGTCGAGCATGCTGCGCGCTTCGCTGACGCCCACAACATACGGATGCACACCTGCGGTGCCGAGGCCCTCGTAGTCGGTTGCAGCAAAGATGTACCCGTTCGACACCAAAATATTGGCAATGACTCCGGTCTCTCCTGAGCCATTGCTCTTGCTCGGGGCACATTCATCGGCAATACCGGTGGTGCCATGCGCATAGGAAACTAGTGGGTTACCTGCTGTGGGGGCGTTAGGAACCCACACCATGCCACTTACTGCAATTGGCTCATCGGAAACCGAACGTGAGGCATAGAGAACGATGAATGCAGTGAAATCGTTCGTGGTGGAAACAATTGATGAGCGAATGAGGTCGCCAGGTTGCAAGGTGCTGAGGTCGGTAGGCGCTTCATAAAAATCGGTGGAGAGGGCGGTAGTAGGTGTGGTTGCAATGCTGGTTGTGGACGGTGGTGCCTCAGAAGAGCTGGAGCCACAGGAAGAAAGCACAACAACGGCAGCGATGGAAACACAGATAGCTGGTGAGAAACGGCGCATGTCATGAGGTTATGCGAAATTGGCGATGAAATGGGTGGGCATCGTGGCAACATCTAGGGATGCATCCGTTTCTCGCCACTGCTCAGTCGATGCTGCCCCAGGTGCTCGGCGATATTGAAGCAATTGTCAATATTGAGTCGCCTTCGCGCAACGCAAGCCAAGTAGCAAAAAGTGCCGCAATGTTAGAGAGCATTATTCAACGTGTTGCACAACGCTCTTCCGTGCTTGTCGACTCTGATGTTGGCCCGCATGTGTTGGTGCCAGCACGTGGTGCCGCGCGCATTTTGTTATTAGGTCACCACGACACTGTTCACCCTTTGGGAACTCTTGCCACACGACCCTTCAGTAACAACGGCAAGGTATTACTTGGGCCAGGTGTATTCGATATGGCTACAGGAATTGTGCAAGCAATATACGCAATGGCAATTCTCGAGAGTTCAGGTGTTGATACTTCGGGAATTGAAATGCTGTGGACCTCCGATGAAGAAATCGGTTCCTCCACAAGTCGTGCACTCATTGAAGAACACGCACAAGCACTCGGTAAAAATAGCGCTGTACTTGTGCTTGAACCAAGTGCCGATGGTGGTGCATTGAAAATTGCGCGAAAGGGAACAGGCACATTTGACGTACGCATTACAGGCCGTGCTTCACATGCTGGGTTAGAGCCAGAAAAAGGAATTAACGCTCTTCTTGAACTAGCGCACCAGGTGCAACGCATTTCAACATTTGGCAACGCTGAACTTGGCACCACGGTCACTCCAACGGTGGCCAGCGCAGGAACAACCGATAACACAGTTCCTGCAGAAGCACATGTGTTGGTCGATGCTCGCGTTGTGGTGCCCGAAGAAAAAATGCGTGTAGAGAAGTTGATGTCTTCGCTTGTTCCTGTTGTGCCTGGGGCAAGTATTTCTGTCAGTGGTTCTTTACACCGCCCACCCATGCATTCTTCAATGTCGGAAGAATTGTTTGCGCTCGCCGTTGAATCTCAACGTGCGGTAATAGGCGAAAGCATTAGTGGAGTTTCTGTGGGCGGTGGCTCCGATGGCAACTTCACCGCAGCACTTGGCATTCGTACACTCGACGGATTAGGTGCAGTAGGTGGCGGTGCTCATGGTGAAACAGAACATGTTGTTGTTGAAAGCATCGCACCACGCATAGCGCTTCTTGCAGAAATTATGCAGCGCGTACTTGCGCAGTAGTTATTCCTTGCCTGGGTCTAGCCCCAGTAATCCACCTGCACCAAGCGTTCCGGTTTTGCGGTAGACCTCGAGCTTCTCGCGACTGTCGTCGATATCGAGATTACGCATAGTGAGTTGACCAATGCGGTCGAGTGGGCCAAATGGTGCATCGTCAACGCGCTCCATGCTGAGGCGCTCGGGTGCATAAGTGAGATGTGGGCCAGCAGTATTGACCAAGGTGTAGTCGTCGCCACGACGCAAGCGCACGGCCACGGTTCCGGTGACTGCACTTCCTACCCAGCGCATAAGCGGTTCGCGCAACATGAGGGCTTGCGGGTCGAACCAGCGGCCTTCATAGAGCAAACGGCCCAAACGGCGGCCCATAGTGCGGTAGTTCTCGAGAGTGTTTTCGTTATGAATTCCGCTGACGAGGCGCTCGTAGCCAATGTGCAAGAGCGCAAGCCCAGGTGATTCGTAAATACCGCGGCTTTTTGCCTCAATGATGCGGTTCTCAATTTGGTCGCTCATGCCAAGTCCGTGGCGGCCGCCAATGGCGTTTGCTTCATGTACCAAATCGGTTTGCGTTTCAAACTTTTTGCCATTGAGTGAAACTGGCCAACCTTCAACGAATTCCATGGTGACTGTTTCTTCAGCAATAGAAACGTCGCTCTTCCAATGCGCCACACCCATGATGGGCTCTACAAGATCCATGCCGTTGTCGAGTTCTTCAAGCAATTTTGCTTCATGCGTTGCGCCCCAAATATTGGCGTCGGTGGAGTACGCCTTTTCTTTGCTGGCGCGGTAGGGCAACTTGCGAGTAGTAAGGAATTCGCTCATTTCGCTTCTGCCGCCTAATTCGTCGACGAAAGTTGGGTCAAGCCATGGCTTGTATATGCGCAATGACGGGTTCACCATGAGTCCATAGCGATAGAAACGCTCGATGTCGTTGCCTTTGTATGTGGAACCGTCGCCCCAAATGTCGACGTTGTCGCTTTGCATTGCGCGCACAAGAAGCGTGCCTGTTACTGCACGACCAAGGGGGGTGGTGTTGAAATATGTTTTGCCGGCAGTAGCGATATGGAATGCACCGCACTGCAATGCAATGAGACCTTCGCGAACAAGTTCTTCACGGCAATCGATGAGGCGAGCAAGTTCTGCCCCGTACTCTTTGGCGCGGTCAGGTATTTGGTCGAGCTCTGGTTCATCGGGCTGGCCAAGGTCTGCTGTGTAGCAATATGGCAACGCGCCTTTTTCTCGCATCCATGCAACTGCCGCTGAAGTATCGAGTCCGCCAGAAAAAGCGATACCTACACGTTCCCCTACAGGGAGTTGCGTGAGTACTTTCGAGCGAGAGCCAGCGGAATCTTTACCAGACATGGCTCTTACCGTACCGAGTGGAAGCACCTGCGGAGATGTTATTAACGATTTGAGGGCCGCAGGGCTGTTCCTCGCTCGCTAGGGCTTTGCGATCCATTCAGAGAGTCGTGTATGAAAATGGCGAATTTTGGTTTCCTGATAGTTGGCCAAGGTGACTCCAGGTTTTTTCATGCTCTTCAAGCCCTTTTGAACCTTTGGCAAGTTGAACGTGTCTTGGTTGAAGACACGTGCAAGGAGCCCAAGCTCAGGAGCTTCTGCCCAGTCGTCATCAACGCCGAGCCAATGAATGGGTACTGCAGGTGGTTTCGGTTGAGACTCGTCGTATGGCTCGAGGTACATGCATTCCATCACCGACATGTCGTGGCGATCTTCGTATGGGCGAAAGCGGTAACAAATGCGGTTGTATGCGCCCCATGGGTGGAAGTTGGGGAACAGCGTGTAATAAATGCTGTCACTTAATTCCGCATCGCTCACTTCGTCGGCCTTGTCGCCAAGAACTTCTTTCAATGTTGCGCGTCCTCCGTCGCCGGCGGTCGACCGAGCAGTGGCTCCATCGGCGAGAGTGAGAATTGGTGGCTCATCAAGTCTGCGGTCAGACATTGCATCAAACATCTCTTGTTCAGTCGGAGTCCACTTGATATGCGGGCTTGGCGTTCCATTCGGCGTGATTGCGCGCGAATAATTGTCTTTCCAGTCGTACTGGGAATTTGCATCGCCGATGGCGGCTAACAATTGCGGGTGAGTCGCTACGACGTGGAATGCCTCGCTGAAAGCATCTTGCACTATTTTCCAGTTGCACGGAAAAATACGTGCAACGTGAACGCTCTTGTAGCGCTTTTCTAATGGCCACTTTTCGAAGTGCCAACCAAAGTCGCCAAGGAATGATGAAAAGGACTCACAGTCGGGGTCGAGGTTGATAAATACGAATCCGCCCCATGTTGCAACTTTCACTTCAGGAAGACCCCATTGATCTTTTTCGATATGAGGAAAGTCCCACTCGCAGGGAACTTGCTTCAATGATCCATCGAGATTCCAACAAAAGCCGTGAAATGGGCAGCGCAGTTCTTGCGCATTCCCGTCGTACTCACGCAGTTGTCGACCACGATGCAAGCAGGCGTTGTGATAGGTCTTAATTTCATTTTCTGAGGTGCGAACAACAAGTAGAGAGATTTCACAAATTTCATATACCAATGTGTCGCCCACTTCAGGAATGTCTTCTTCGCGGCAAGCCATTTGCCAAACGCGCTTCCACATTTTTTCTTTCTCAAGTTCATGAAATTCACGGCTTGTATAACGCGATACTGGGATGTCTTCATCGCCAAGCCAGCCGCCGCTTTGCCAACGTAAAACTTCAGGAACAGGACGTGAGTCGCGCTCGTGAAGATCTTGATAGTTCACACCCGGTGAGCGAGCAGAGGTTTTGTCGTTCGATGTAATGCTCATTTGCTTCCTTTGTCGTCGATGAGTGATTGTGTGCCTGCGCGGGGATTCGAGGGAACTTGGCGACCGGCGATCCATACGCAAATATGCGGGTCGCATTGTTTGATGGCTCCAGTGACGTATCGACCTTCACTGGTGAACTCGCCTGTTGCCCCATCTTTTTGTACAAGGACGGTGCCGTTGTCGGTGAGGTCGTATAGAGCCCCAGATAATGGATGTTTGATCGTGCGCATGTGTAGCCCCCACCACTCTCAATTTCTCTCAACGCTACTGCTGATGAATGATGCGAGCCCTTACTGGACTGTTGTGCTGCGGGGGTGTTGCCCGACGCCGGCTGTGCAAGCAAGGCTGGCGACAAGAGTAGAAATGGCCAATACGAATGCGGCAAGGGCCGAGCCTGTTGTGCCCGACAGGTCGAAGCAGGCGCTCACAATGTGGGCAATGCCCATAAGAACTCCCACAAGCAGGGCGAAACGTGACTGTTTGATAGCGAGCCCCATCACCACAATGGCACTGCAGTAAATGAGAGCGATAGTTAAAAAGAGTTGTACACCGTGGGCATCGACCCACCACAAGCGTTTCCCGGTGCGTTGGCTAGCTGCTGCGAGAAAACCCATCGCCACGGCGAAAAGTGCCCATGTAAGAAAGAGAACACGATTCCACACGCGAGTGAGTGGTGTGCCGAAATACCGCACTAAATCGCTTTTTGTCATATGAACACGCTACTGCCATGAGGCGAATGAACGGTGTCGCGCATTGGGTCTACGCCACTAGCCTAAACACCGCTATGAACACTGCGCATTTCAATAAACTTTCCATCTTCTTCCCCATGTGGAACGAAGAGGAATATCTCGAACGTGCTCTCTCTGCTGGTCGCGAACTCTGCGATGTGCTCATTGCCGATGGCGAAATTGAAACGTACGAGCTCATCATTATTGACGATGCCTCAACCGATAAAACTCCCCAAATTGCCGACGCTGCTGCCGCCGCTGACCCTCGTGTCAAAGTGGTGCATCACCCAGTGAACCGCAAACTAGGTGGTTCCATGAAGACCGGTTTTGCCACTGCAACTGGTGACCTCGTTCTCTATACCGATGCCGATCTGCCATTCGACATGCTTGAAGTGCGCCGCGCCGTGCGTCTCATGCATTATTACGAAGCCGACGTTGTCAGCGCTTTTCGTTTTGACCGAACTGGTGAGGGCTATATCCGGTCTGTCTATTCCACTTTCTACAACGGGCTTGTGCGAGTTTTTTTCGGCGTAAAAATGCGCGATATCAACTTTGCATTCAAACTTTGTCGCGGTTCTATTTTTGAAAAAATTGAATTGAAAAGCGAAGGCTCATTCATAGACGCTGAGCTTGTCATTCGTGCAAAGAAGTTGGGCATGAACGTCATTCAGTTTGGTGTCGATTACTTTCCGCGTACACGCGGTGTTTCCACGCTGAGTTCAATGTCGGTCATTCGCAAAATTGTCAAGGAAATGTTCACTTTGCGTAAAGAACTTCGAGCCATTGAAGCCGACTGACAATTTCCCTCAAGAGTTTGATGCCGCGCCGAGTCACGTGCGTCAATGGTGGCCTGCTGCGGTGGCCGCATTGCTTCTTGTTGGAGTTGTTGCAGTTGGCGTTGCTGCGAATAGTGGTACTGACGGCCCCAGCACAACAACGACGGTAGCGAGTGGCCCAACAACAACGGTTCCTTCATTGACTCGCACCTTGAAGGCCGGCGTGAAAGGCCTAGACGTTCGTCAACTGCAACAAAGGTTGAAAGATCTCGCTTTTGACCCAAATCTCATCGACGGCGATTTTGGCTACAACACCACACAGTCGGTGTGGGCCTTTGAAAAGCTCGTCTTGAAAACGCCGCGTAAAAAAGTGACTGGCTCCATCACCCCCGAGTCATGGCAGTTGTTGCAACAAGACAACCTCATTGTGCCGCGTCGTCCGCAGGCACCTACAGAGTCGCACGTTGAGATCTACCTTCCTGAGCAAGTGCTGGTGGTATTCAAAAAGGGCAAGCCAATTTTGGTCACGCATATCTCGACTGGCACCGGCGAAGACTGGTGTGAAGAAGTGACCATCGACCCAGGTGAACAAGGTAACCCTGGTACCGAGCCTCTGAAAAAAGGTATCTGCGGAAATGCAGTAACGCCTGGCGGCTTTTATTATTTCTACAACCGCAAGTCGGGAACACGTCAAAGCAAACTTGGCACAATGTGGAACCCGGTGTATTTCAATGGCGGTATTGCAGTGCATGGCGCAGCCCAAGTGCCGAATTCACCTGCATCTCACGGGTGTGTGCGTATTCCCATGCACGTGTCGGAATATTTCCAAACTCTTGTTGCCTATGGCGACCGCGTCTATGTATTCGACGGTGTGAAAGAGCCAGAGCAATATGGTGCACCTGTGCCTCCTGCCGACAAACCCGATCCTGACTACACCACTACAACTAGTTCAATCACAACAACTTCAACTGTTGTGAAAACAACCACGACCATGAAGCAGAAACCAATAACAACGCTTCCGGCTCCAGTGCCGACGGCAACAACGTCTACCGTTGCGCCAGTGCCTGCAAGCACGCTGCCCTGAAATGTGAGGAACAATGGAACGAGTGCCCTACGACGAATTCTCATTGTTTCATGAGAACATTGCCGAGTATTCCTTAACGGCATCTGCGCAACCACAGGTGCAGCGCATCGTGCATCAACTTGCCGATGGTCGCACTGTGAGTGCACTGAAGTGGGGAAGTGCAGAACCACAAATGGTTTTTGTTCATGGTGGGTCGCAAAATGCGCACACATGGGACACCGTGCTTCTCGATCTTGGAGTACCTGCACTTGCCATCGACTTACCTGGCCACGGGCATTCGTCGTGGAGAGACGATGCTATGTATTCGCCGCACTCTATGGCGGTCGATATTGCTGAGGTCATTGCTCTGCATGCTCCGTCGGCGAAAGCAGTGGTGGGCATGTCGCTGGGAGGTCTCACCTCGCTGGCTCTTGCTGGCTACGCGCCACATTTGGTGCGAGAACTCGTTCTTGTCGATATCACGCCGGGTGTGAATGGCGATAAGGCAAAAGCAATTCTCGACTTTGTTAATGGTCCGCAAGCTTTTGCCTCATTTGACGACTTGTTGAAGCGCACCATTGAGCACAACCCCACCCGCACTATTGAGTCTTTACGTCGTGGCATTCTGCACAACGCCCAACAACTTGACGACGGTTCTTGGCAATGGCGCTACGACCGCCGCAGTCATATCCGCAGTGAAAACTCAGAGCCCATCTCGGGCGACGCGCTGGGCAAACTATGGGACCTCATTGGATCACTGGAATGCCCCCTCACGCTGTTGCGCGGAGGCACTTCTCCTGTGGTTGACGATGCCGATGTTGCCGAGTTGTTGCGGCGCCAGGGTCGTGCTGCGGTGCTCGTCATCGACGGGGCTGGTCACAGCATTCAGGGCGACAAGCCCCGCGAGCTAGCTGCCTTCCTAGCCACCAAAGGTGCATAGCGAGCCAAGTTTTAGTGCCTAGGCGGCTTTTTCATTCGCAGCTCGCCGTTCGACCACCTTGGTGAGACCCTTTTTCTGATAGGAAAGCAGGGCAATATTTTTTTTGAAGACTATTCAGAAACCCACATCCCGTTTTCGGATTTGTAAAGGCATACGAGACCCTATGGCAACAACTAATCGTCCCGATTCACCTGATCGTGAAACCCTCGTACAGATGTACGAGATCCAAAACAAGATCAAAACCACCGACGAGCGTTTTCGCTCAATGTTGACAAGTGGTCAAATTCAATTGATCTATTACTCGCCACGCGGACAAGAGTGCATTAGTGCTGGTTATGCCGTGCACCTTCGCCCCGACGACTACGTGGTCACCATTTATCGCGGACTCCACGACCACCTCGCAAAGGGTGTTCCTATGCGTGAACTCTGGGCAGAGTTCCTTGGTCGTTCCACAGGAACATGCAAGGGCAAGGGTGGCCCAATGCACATCACTCACCCCGAATCGGGCTTGGTAGTAACTACCGGCATCGTGGGTTCTGGTATTCCCATTGCAAACGGTTTCGGACTCGCATCACAGCTTGCAGGAACCGACCAGGTCACCGTGGTGAACTTTGGTGATGGTGCGTCAAACATCGGCGCCTTCCACGAAGGCATGAACATGGCCGCTGTGTGGAAATTGCCAGTCATTTTCGTTTGCCAGAACAACCTTTATGGCGAGCACACACCAATGTCAATGTCAACAGGCGTTGAGTACATCTCAGAGCGCGCCGCAGCATACGGAATGCCTGGAGTAACAGTGAACGGTAACGATCCTGTTGCAATGTGGCATGCCGCTGGCGAAGCAATTGCGCGTGCGCGTGCTGGTGAGGGTCCAACTCTCATTGAAGCTCGTACGTATCGTTTCTATGGTCACCTCATGGGTGATGCCATGGAGTACATGCCAAAAGAAGAGCGCAAAGCCGCAATGGCCGCCGACCCAGTACCAGCATTCCGTGCTTGGTTGCTAGAGAACGGTCATGCAACTGAAGCACAGCTTGCTGAAATTGAAGACAAGATCGTTGCAATGGTGGATGATGCAGTGGAATTCGCAATGAATAGCCCTGAACCGTCACTCGACGAGTTGTACACAGACGTCTACGAAGAAATCACTAAGTGAGAGACAACCATGACTACTACTGAACCCCGCATTATTCCAATGGGCGTAGCGCTCAACGAAGCTATGGACATCGCAATGGGTCTCGACGAGAAAGTTTTCTTGTTGGGCGAAGACATTGCCGAGCCATCTGGTGGCGTATACAAAATCACCAAGGGCCTCTCAACAAAATACGGAACACACCGTGTGCGTAAGACCCCTATTTCTGAAGCTGCCATCATTGGCGCTGCAGTGGGTGCTGCTATTGCCGGCTACAAGCCAGTTGCTGAAATCATGATCATGGACTTCATTGCCGTGTGTCTCGACCAAATCACCAACCACGCAGCGAAAATTCGCTACATGTCAGGTGGTCAGACCACAGTACCTATGGTCATTCGTACCAGTGCTGGTGCTGGTCGTCAGTTCGGCGCGCAGCACTCAGAAATGCTTGAAGCATGGGCAGTGCACACACCTGGGCTCAAGGTAGTTGTTCCTTCGAACCCTGCCGATGCTAAAGGTTTGCTCATCAGCTCAATCTTTGATCCAGACCCAGTGCTCTTTGTTGAGCCAATGCTCATGTATTGGGATCCTCAATACGCATGTGACGTCCCAGTGGGCGACAATCGCATTCCACTTGGCAAGGCAAACATTGTGCGCGAAGGAAAAGACGTCACTGTCATTTCTTACGGCAAGCAAGTACACGACGCTGTGAAAGCAGCCGACATTCTTGCTGCTGAGGGCGTGTCTGTTGAAGTCATCGACTTGCGTACCCTTGTTCCACTTGATGAGGCAACTGTTCTTGCGTCGGTATCAAAAACCAAGCGCGCAGTTGTTGTTCATGAAGCGGTCACGCGTTGTGGTTTTGGTGCTGAATTGTCCAGCCGTATTCACGAAGAACTGTTCGGCACTCTTGCTGCGCCAGTTGCTCGTGTTGGTGGGCAAAACACTCCGGTGCCATATGCAAAGAACTTGGAAACAGCATTTGTTCCCCAGGTTGCCGACATCGTTGCAGCAATCAAATCACTCAATAAATAAAAGGCATTCTCCTAGCCAATGAGGCGGGTGAGTTCTTTTACTTCAGATTTTTGAGCTGAGGCCATGACCTTGGCAAGAGCAGTCACTTCACTGTTTTTGCCATGCATGCCCGCATGTTCTGCCATGTGAATTCCACCGTTGTGGTGGGCAATCATGAGTTGTCCAAAAAGAGCGTCTACTTCTTTGCCGCGGGTATTGCGTAGTTGTTGTAACTGTGTGTCGGTGGCATAGCCCGGCATTTGGTTGAGGGGGAGTGGTTCATTCATCCACCCCATCACTTGGTCTGTTTCGTTTGTTTCAGATGCTTTGAATTGGCGCAACATCTGCACCATGCGGCCCGACTCGGCAGATTGAGCCACGATAATTTCACGCGCAATGAGTCGCAGTACGCTGCGCGATGGAAGACCCTCAGGTGTTCCAGCACTCGATGCATCGATGTAGACGAGGCTCATCACAACTGCTTGTTCGTGGTGAATGCGCATGTCTTGAAGAAACCCAATGTCGGATCCGTTGTGTGCCCCGCGGCCTCGAGACTCGCCCACGGTGAAGGCGATGGCCCCTGAGAGCACAATGCCGGCAACAACCAGAAGGATGATGTTGAGCGGGTTCATCCACCACGGGAGGGGCTGGGAGTCAGGTTTTTGGGTGTCTGGGGCAGGCGAAGAATCCATAATTCGCAGTGTGCCACGAAAATCCGATAGAACAAGAGCCATGTCTACCCCCATCAGCATTCCTAAGCTCGGCGTTTCCATGACCGAAGGCACACTCGTTGAATGGCTTGTCGCCGACGGCGACGCCGTGACCCCTGGCGATGTGCTGTACCGCATTGAAACCGACAAAGTCGAAAACGAAATTGAAGCTCCAGTGGCCGGCACTGTTCACATCACCGGTGAAGAGGGTGAAACCTACGAAGTAGGCACCCAAATTGGCAGCATCGACTAAACCACACATATAGAAAAGAGTCATCTCATGGAGATCTCAGGCAAGCACGCTCTCGTTACAGGCGCTGGCGCAGGCATTGGTCGCGCAACAGTCATTGCACTCGCGCAAAAAGGCGCCAAGGTGGTTGCAGCCGATATCAACGAAGATGGTTTGAAAGAAACTGCTGCACTTGTGCAACAGGCGGTGCCTGGCGCCAATGTGGTGACGGTGAAAGCAGATGTTTCTACGGCTGCTGGTGTTCGTGCCATGTTTGCTTCGGCAACTGCAGCTTTTGGTGGCCTCGACATTGTGCACAACAATGCTGGGCTCATCTGCGGCGAACCGTTGTGGCCCGATGCTGCACTCGAGAAAATCTCTGCAGTTATTGCAGTGAACCTCGGTGGCGTTGCTATGGGCACTCAAGAAGCCATTAAGGCTTTGCGTGCGCGCGGTGGTGGAGCAATTGTAAATACAGCTTCTGTAGCTGCATTGCAGGCCATGCCAACCGACCCGGTTTACTCAGCAACCAAAGTTGGCGTGGTGCGCATTGTGGAAAGTTGCGCCGGTTTTGCTGCCGAAGGAATTCGCGTGAACGCCGTGCTTCCTGGCATGGTCGATACCGACATGACCATGAAGCAAACAGGTGACGGAACACGCCCCGCTGCATGGCTCGAGCCAGTCATTGCATCAACGGTCATGCTTCATGCTGAAGACATAGCTGTCGCAGTAATTGCGCTCATTGAAGATGACACCGCCGCTGGCCAAGCAAAAATTATTGGCAACGTCGGGCGCGACTACAAGTAAAAAATTACTTGCGAGCGAGGCGCTGTGCCTCGCTGAACGCAACGTCTTTGTCAACGCGAGGTTCTGGTGGAAGACCTAACACGCGCTCGCCAACGATGTTGCGTTGCACTTCGTCGCTACCACCAGCAATACGGTAACCAGGTGCACCCAAAATGTGTTCGTTCCAAGCGTAGGTACCCCATTCGCCATTGTCGGCAACTAAACGCGTGCCAAGAATTTGCGAAATGACATTGCTAATGCGCGTCATGTTGGCGGTCCACATCAACTTGCCAAGCGAACCTTCAGGGCCAGGTGTTTGCCCGGCACGCATGCCAGCAGCGGCGCGACGGTTGGTGAGTTGGGCAACTTTGTGCTGAATGTAGAGATCGGCAAGTGACTGACGAATGATGGGGTCTTTTGCAACACCAGCCCATTCGGCTGCAGCAATGACTTGCTTGTAGGTGCCGCCGGTGTGGCTACTTGTTGAGCCACTCGAGTGATCGCGTTCAAAGCCAAGACAGGTGAGCGCAACCTTCCAGCCTTCGCCAACAGGTCCAAGTCGCAGCGAGTCGGGAATGCGCACATCGGTGAGGAATACTTCGTTGAAGTTTGCGCCTCCGCTCATTTGCTTAATGGCACGCACTTCAACGCCCGGGGCATTGAGGGGCACCATAAATGCCGTCATGCCTTTGTGCTTTGGCACATCGAAGTCGTGGCGGGTAATTGCCAAACCCCACTCGGCAAAACGGGCACCAGAGGTCCATACTTTTTGACCATTCAAAACCCATTCGTCGCCATCGCGTACTGCACGTGTAGTGAGTGAAGCAAGGTCGGAACCTGCACTTGGTTCGCTGAATAACTGACAGCCACAAATTTCCATGCTCATGAGTGGTTTCACAAACATTTCTTTTTGTTCTGGCGTTCCAAATGCACCAACGGTGGTGGCAATGAGACCCATTGAGGTAGGGGGAAGTTCACCAGCGCTCGGAATGCGAAACTTTGATTCTTCGGTTGTGTAGGCGCGCACATATGTGGCAGGAAGGCCGCGGCCACCCACGTCTTCTGGCCAGTTGATCATTGCGTAGCCCGCGTCAAACTTCTTGTGCTGCCATGCCTTCACTGCATTGAGGCGTTCAAGCTCGTGCTCATCGGTGTAGTTGTGGAAGATGGCAACGTTGTCGGAGCCTTGGCCCCACTGCACTTCTTGCTCTTCGTCGTCAGATGTGCCCGCTTCAGGCAGGGCCTCGGCGTTTTGCTCGAGCCAAACGCGGGCTTCTTTACGGAACTGGTCGATATCAGGAAGGTCTGTCACGCTCTAGACGCTAGTAGCGCACCGTTTCCCGTGCGACATCGAAGCCTCAAATTCGTGCCGGACCGAGAAACTCGTTGAGAAAAGGGTCACCTCGGTACACTTTGACGACGGTTCGCCGTGCAGTACTGCCCTACAAACAATTGAGTGAGGTTTTTTGTGTCTACCCCAACCCTGACCGCTGGCGTAAAGGCCACAGTTCTTGTTGATCTTTTGCCAAAGTCCAGTGTGCGCTCCCGCGCCATTACACGTGACATCGTTTTGGTACTTGGTTTCGCGCTGCTCACTGCAGCTGCAGCTCAGGTGCAGTTCTCACTTGGCTTCACGCCAGTGCCGCTGACCGGCCAAACATTTGCCGTCTTGTTGTCGGGTGCTGCTCTTGGTATGCGCCGTGGCATTGCAAGCCAGGCCGTGTACTGGGGTCTTGGCTTAACTGGTCTTCCTTTCTATGCCGGCGGTGACGGTGGTTGGCACAACGGAACCGGTTCAACACTGGGCTACTTTGTTGGCTTCATTGTTGCAGCAGGCGTCATTGGCAAACTCGCCGAGCGTCGTCACGATCGTGAAGTAATGTCATCACTTGCCGCAATGGCATTTGGCACCGTCATCATCTATGCCTTCGGTGCTTTGTGGTTGGCACACGACCTCAACATCCCAGTAGCAAATGGTGAAGCAAACGCCATTGCCTACGGAGTCACTCCATTTTTGGTGGGCGACTTGTTGAAGTTGGCTCTTGCCGGTCTCCTCACGCCACTTGCTTGGGCAACCGTTTCTTCAAAGGGCAAGTAATCATGGCAGTTGTGCTGCGTGAGTTTGCGGCGTCACACCCAACAGATGTAGGTGTTCGCGATGGGCGCACAGTGCTCACATGGCCACAACTCAATACGTTGGTCAACAAAATTATTAACGCAATCAATGCCAGCGATCTCGGCCCCAGCCGCCGAGTTGCGGTATTTGCAGAAAACAGCGTCGAAACTGCTCTCGCTCATTTATGCACTTTGCATGCCGGTGGCTCCAGTGTTCCCGTGAACTTTCACTTGAATGCCGATGAAGTTGCATACATCTTGAAAGACTCCGATACGCGATTGTTCTTTACGGGCCCTGAAAACCTTGAGCGTGCAATTAATGCCGTTGCACTGTTGGAAAAGCCAATTCCCATTGTGGTCTGGCGTCCGCAGGCAGCTGTTAGTGCAGGGGTTATCACCCTCGATCAGTTCATTGCCAACGCATCTGAAGAAGAGCCATCAAGCAATGTGCCGCCACGTCCGAACCTCATGTACACCAGTGGTACCACTGGTGTACCAAAGGGTGTGGAACTTCCGCCCACCATGTTTGCTGGTGGAAAAAATATTGACGAACACATTGCAGCATTGCAACTGAACCGTTTTGCAATGCTAGGTGCACACATTGTTGTGGGTCCGATGTACCACACGGGCCCGCTGTCGGGAGTGCGTGTTCTTGCTGCAGGCGCACCTGTTGTCATCCTGGAAAAGTTCGACCCAGAGCGTGTTTTGCAACTCATCGAAACTTACAAAGTTGCGAGCAGTGTCATGGTGCCAACGCACTTCAAGCGTTTGCTCGATCTTCCTGTAGATGTTCGCAAAAAATACGACGTGTCGAGCGTAAAAATTATGTCGCACACTGGTTCTGCTTGCCCTATCGATGTGAAACAGCAGATGATTGAATGGTTTGGCCCTGTTTTTGTCGATGCCTATGGCGCAACCGAAGTAGGAACCGTGTGTTCCATTGCAAGTGAAGACTGGCTAACGCATCAAGGTTCGGTGGGTCGTGTTATCCCACCATTTGCACGTTGTGTTGTTGTTGACGACGATGGCAACGAGCTGCCCGCAGGCACCGAAGGCCGTCTCTTTTTCGAAGACTCCACGGGTCGCGGCGTGGTGTACCCCAATGACCCTGAAAAATCTGCCAAAGCTCACTTGCGCCCAGGCGTTTTCACCCTCGGAGAAATTGGTTACGTCACCACCGATGGTTTTGTGTACATCACCGACCGTTTCAGCGACATGATTGTTTCGGGTGGCGTCAACATCTACCCAGCAGAAGCAGAAAAAGTTCTTATTGAACACCCGCAAGTTGCCGACGTTGCCGTTATCGGCGTGCCCGACACAGACATGGGTGAAGCTGTGAAAGCACTTGTTGTTCCACAAGACATCAACAATGCTCCGACTCCAGAAGAACTCATTGCTTTGTGCCGTGAACATCTCGCCGGGTACAAGTGCCCACGTACCGTAGAAATTGTTTCTACGGTGGGTCGCAATGCCATGGGCAAAATTAATAAGCGCACACTGCGTGCCCCTTATTGGGAAAGTGGCCGCACAATTGGCTGATGCGGGGGCATCACAAATGGGGGAACAATGACAACTCAAAGCGGTGAAGCAGAGAAACTAGTACTCAGTGAAACTCCTGTGCCCCATGTGCGGCGCTTAACACTCAATAGGCCAACCAAGCGCAATGCGTTGTCGCATGCGTTACGCACACAATTGTTCGAACAGTTACGTGAAGCCGATGCAGACCCAGCAATTAACGTCATCATTATTCGTGGAGCTGGGCCAAGTTTTTCTGCCGGCTACGACCTTGCGCAAGATAAATCGGAAACTCCACCATGGCCAATCAGCACGGCCGATGGTGCGTGGGCACGTCATGTGCTCACCGGTTGGTTCGAAATGATGGATATGGCAACTCCCATCATCGCCCAGGTGCACGGCTTTTGTTTGGCAGGTGGCACCGAGCTCGCTACAGCATGTGATCTTGTTTATGTTGCTCACGACGCGCAAGTGGGGTACCCACCAGTGCGTTCCATGTCGTCACCCGACATGGCTTGGCACGCCTGGATGCTGGGCATGCGCCGCGCCATGGAAGCAATGCTCACGGGTGATTCCATGACAGGTGATGAAGCAGTTGCTTCGGGTTTTGCAAACCGGGCATTCCCTGTTGAAAAACTTGATGCGGAAGTGTTGGCAATTGCCGAGCGAGTGGCAAAAGTGCCTGCCGATCTGCAGGCACTGAACAAGCGTGTGGTGCACCGCGCCATGGAGGCCATGGGAATGCGTGATGGCATGCGTGCCACTGCCGATATCAACGCACTTGGTTTCCATCAGCGAGCAAGTAAAGAGTATTTCGCAAAATTTGCAGGGGGAGTCACTCAGGCTCTCGATGCACGAGACAGTTCATTTGGTGATTATCGAACAGGGGAGAAATAGCAATGAGCAATTCCATCGATGCAACAGACATTACAAAAGTAAATATGGTGTCGCCCGAGGTTCTCGAGTGCCCATACCCGTATTACAAGCGAGTGCGCGAAGAAGCTCCAGTGCACCAAACTCCACTTGGGTTCTGGGCGGTGTCGCGCTACGAAGACGTATTGTCGGTTGTACGCAACCCTGAAATGTTCTCGTCGCTTGCCCAAAGCAATTCTTTCGTCACGACGCCGCCGCCTGAAGTGATTGAAATTGCCAAGGAAGGGTACCCACGAGTCAACACCTTGCTTTCTAACGATCCGCCTTCACATACACAGTTTCGCAACTTGGTCAACAAGGCATTTTTGCCAAAACGCGTGGCTCAGTTAGAAGACTCCATTCGCAAAATTACCAATGACCTCATTGATGCTTTCATTAACGATGGCAAGGTCGACTTGGTTGAGCAGTTCGCCGTTGGTGTTCCACTCACCGTCATTGCCGATGCGCTGGGTGTAGACCGTGCCGACATGCCGAAGTTCAAAAAATGGAGCGACGACTCCGTAGCGCCACTATCTGGCATGCTCACGCCTGAGCGCCAAATTGAGTGTGCTCATAGCCGCATTGAATTTCAGAATTACATGGTCGACCGTGTACATGAGCGTGAAGCAAACTTGCGTGACGATTTGTTGTCCGACCTCGTGCAAGCACGATTCGACTCGGGCGAGCGTGCTGGCGAAGGAATGACAATGGCAGAAATGCTCGACGTCATTGCGCAGCTGTTGGTTGCAGGAAATGAAACCACCACAAAACTCATTGCTGCTGCCACTTTGATGCTCATTGAAAACCCCGAGCAAATGGCCAAGGTGCGCGCCGACCACTCACTTATTCCTAACCTCGTTGAAGAAGCATTGCGCATGGAAGCCCCCGTGCAAATGTTGCCGCGCTTCACCAAAGACGATGTTGAAGTGGGTGGTGTTGCAATACCCAAAGGCTCTGTAGTCATGGTCATGTACGGCTGCGCAAACCGTGATGGCGCGAAGTACCCCAACCCCGACATGTTCGACATTGAACGTGATAATGCCCGCACGCAAATGGCTTTTGGTCAGGGCCCACACTTCTGTGTGGGTGCAGCACTGGCTCGCAGCGAAGCACGCATTGCTTTTGAACTACTGCTCAGCAGGCTCAACAACATCGCGCTTGCAAGCGTTGAAACTCCAACACATCGCGAATTGTCAATGACCCTGCGTGGTCTTACCAACTTGCATCTCACTTTCACCCCCGCATAAAGACAGGAACCCCCATGCCGGTAGATCTCAACAACCTTCAAGTAACGCGCTATGAAGTAGTGAACCCCGGAGAGAACGGCATCGCTGTTGTCACCTTGAACAGACCCGAAAGTCGTAATGCGCAAAATAAGCGCATGACATACGAACTTGAAGCATGCTTTTCTGCCGCATCACGCAGCAGCCAAGTAAAAGTAATTGTACTGCAGGCCGATGGCCCACACTTCTCATCGGGTCACGACATGCGCGACGATGAGAGTCACCGTGAGTTCGACCTTGTTTTCCCTGTCGGTGGTTTTGGTCGCGAAGGCCAAGAAGGCCAAATGGCGTGGGAAGAAGAGGTGTATTTCAACATGTGTTGGCGTTGGCGCAATTTGCCCAAGCCAGTTATTGCTGCAGCACAAGGAAAAACTATTGCGGGCGGTCTCATGTTGCTGTGGGTAGCCGACATCATCATTGCTGCCGACGACGCAATGTTTACCGACCCCGTTGTGGGCATGGGCGTAAACGGCGTGGAGTATTTTGCTCACCCGTGGGAGCTTGGCCCTCGTAAAGCAAAAGAGATGCTTTTTACTGGCGGGTGGTTTTCTGCGCAAGAGGCTGCGGCTACTGGCATGGTGAACAGAGTGGTTCCTGTTGCTTCATTACGTGACGAAACGATGAAGATGGCAGCGATTATTGCACAGCGCCCATCGTTTGCCTTGAAGCTTGCCAAGGAAAGTGTGAATCAAACCCTTGAAGCACAAGGACAATGGAATTCATTGCGCACAGCATTTGTGCACCAGCATCTTGCCCATGCCAACAACCGCATCAAATTTGGCATACCTGTCGACCCGGGCTCTGGTCGTAAGTCGTAAGGGAATCTCGCATAGCATTTGCTGTGACGAAAAATGCCGAAACTGTGGTGCGCAAGCTTGGGCGACCTCGTGCCGTTGACTCGGTCGACACTCGCGTGCGATTACTTGCAGCAGCACGAACCTGCTTTGGGCAAAATGGTTTCGAAAAAACAACCAATGCTCAAATAGCCGAAATTGCAGGCATCACTACGGGCGCTATCTACCACTACTTCCCATCAAAAGTGGAACTGTATGCAGCAGTGTTTGAGGGCGTTCAAGATTTCATATATTCCGAATTTGAATACGCCATCAATGAACACAACACGTTGGTAGAGCGCTTCAACAGCATCCTCGATATTTCTGTACGCATCAACCGCGACGACCCCAGCATTGCCGGCTTCGTTGTTGACGTGGCTTCTGAAGTACAACGCAACCCTGAACTGCGCAGCGTTACTTCGCTATTACGGCATCGCACCGGCGCGTTTCTGGAAAAGCTCTGCGACGATGCAGAACACAACAATGAGATCCGCCCGGGGGTATCGCGCGAGTCACTTCGGGACCTCCTCAACGCTCTTTTGGCTGGCCTTTTGAGGTTCTCCACTCTCATTAACGACTCGGCTCGCCATGGGGCAGCAGTAGAAGTCTTAAAACTCATGCTGAGAAACGCTGTATTTACCTCAGGACCATATGTGGTGCTCCCTTACCGTGGGCCAAGTGAGTCTCAGCTCGCAGTCTGAATCGCACGAAGGTCGCTAAAGGTGCGAGAATATTCTTATGACAACCCAGATCCCCGTGGCCGAAGAACTTTTCACCTGGCCTTCTGACTCACCCCAACTCATTGGCACGCGTTTCCCAGAAAGCGGTGTCACCACCTTCCCACAGTCGAAGTCTTGCCCAAAGAGTGGCAGCGAAAACGGTGAGCGCGTTTTGTTGCCTCGTCTTGGAACTCTGTGGAGCTGGACCGTACAAGGCTTTCTTCCCAAGTCACCTCCTTATGCCGGCAAGGAAACAGCTAAGACCTTTAAGCCTTATGGAGTTGGTTACATTCAACTCGGCAACGAGGTTATTGTTGAATCGCGACTAACAACGGCAGAAGCAAGTGAGTTGAAAATTGGTATGGACATGGAACTCGTCGTCATTCCTTATTCCACCGATGACGATGGCAATGAGCTCATTACTTACGCATTCGCACCAGTAAAGAAATAACCAGAAAGTTTTATTGAAAGGCAAAACCATGGCAGAAGATGTAGCAATTATCGGAATCGGAATGCACCCCTTTGGGCGCCACGAAAACACCGGAATGGAAATGGGCGCTTATGCCGCTCGTGCCGCGATGAAAGACGCTGGTTGCGACTGGAGCGATGTGAACTACGCCTTTGGTGGTTCAGCATCTGCTGGAAACGCCGACAGCATGGTGTCAACCCTGGGCCTTACTGGCTTGCCTTTTATCAACGTTGCTAACGGTTGTGCAACCGGTGGTAGCGCACTCATCAGCGCATACAACGCCATCAACGCAGGTGCTGCAGATGTATGTATGGCTATTGGTTTCGACAAGCATGAAAAAGGAGCTTTTGCTCCCGACCCTGCAAGTCATGGGGTAGGGCAGTGGTACGGCGATACCGGCCTCATGCTCACCACCCAATTTTTTGGTATGAAGATTCAGCGCTACATGCATCAATTCGGCATTTCTGAATCAACACTTGCAAAAGTTGCAGTGAAGAACTTTCATAACGGCTCACTGAACGAAAATGCATGGCGTCGTAAGCCACTGACCGAAGAGGAAGTATTGAACTCCCTCATGTTGTCAAACCCTTTAACGCAGTACATGTTCTGCTCGCCGGGTGAAGGCGCCGTTGCCTTGGTGCTCGCTCGCGGTGACATTGCCAAGAAGTTCCAGACAAAGCCTGTGTACTTGCGTTCAGCAGTATTGCGCAGTCGTCCGTTTGGCAGCTTTGAAGTGTTCAACTCGTGGTTGTCTCCTGATCGCGGCAACAGCCCATCAGTGGGTGCAGCAGCAGCAGCATTCAAAATGGCTGGAATGGGACCAAGCGATATGGATATCGTGCAGGTTCAAGACACCGAGAGTGGTGCAGAAATTATGCACATGGCTGAATGTGGTTTCTGTGAAGACGGCGAACAAGAAGACCTCATCCAGAGTGGTGCTACCAATCTCGACGGTCGCTTGCCCATCAACACCGATGGTGGTTGCCTAGCTAACGGTGAGCCCATTGGTGCATCTGGTCTACGTCAGGTGTATGAAAGTGCTTTGCAGTTGCGCGGCGATGCTGGAACACACCAGGTGCCAAAGCCCATTAAGACTGCTTTCACTCATGTGTATGGTGCCCCTGGCATCAGCGCATGCACCGTGTTGTCGAACTAAACAGTTAAGCAGTCAAAACTCGCGAGCGTTGTGCTCTGCGAGCAGTATCGGTTGCAAGTACAGCAAGTGCAACCCAAATGAGGCTGAACCCAACTATTCGCGTTGCATCGAGTTCTTCGTGATACGCCAACCATCCGAGTAAAAAATTGATGGTGGGTACGGAGTATTGCAGTGGGCCCAGAACAGTGAGCGGTACGTGTTGTGCTGCGTAACCAAAAATCCATAGTGGAATAACGGTAATGACGCCGGTACCGGCAATGAGCACCCATTGCCAGGTTGATGCATTATGAATTGCACTGTCGCTGTTGCCGCCTTGAGCGATCATCAGAACAATTGCGGGCAAAAAGAGAAACATCATCTCGCCAGACAAGCTTTCAATTGACTTCAGCGGAATTTGTTTTTTGAGCAACCCGTAAAGCGACCATGAGCCTGCAATGAGCAAGGCGAGATACGGCACACGCCCGTAGCCCACAGTGAGAATTGCAATGGCGGCAACAGCTAATGAGATGGTGACTTTTTGTGCGGTGTTGAGTTTCTCTTTCAAGACCGCCACACCAAGCCACATGGTGCACAGCGGAGCCATGAAGTATCCAAGCGCAGTTTCAATGACGTGGTCGTGAGCAACGGCCCAGACGTAGGAACTCCAGTTCACGGTGACCAAAATGCTGGCGGCGAAAAGGCGCCAACCCATTTCCTTCGAACGCATGGCAGTAGCGATGATGCGTAGGCGCTTGTGCCAAATGACTAATGGTGCAAGTACGCAGAAGCTGGCAAAAATGCGCCAGCCAATGAGTTCAAAGGGCGGAAACCCGTGAAGGTTTTTCCAGTAAATGGTGAGTAGGCCCCACATCACATATGCGCTCACACCGGCGATGAGGCCAGAGCGCATACGCGGGTCGGGGGAACTCAGAGTGTCGACTTCCAGCTGTTGAAGTAAGTGATTTCTTCTGCAGGGCGGCGCTTGCCCACTTTGAAATCTTCACCGGTGTAATACGCAACAGGAATAAGTGCGAGTTGCGTAACAGTGTCGGGCAAGCCGAGCAACTGTGCTGCTTCTTGTTCATACTTCAAGTGCAAGGTGGTGTAGGCCGTGCCAAGCCCACGTGAGCGTGCAGCCAGCATGAAACTCCATACAGCGGGAAGCAGAGAACCGTAGTAGCCAGTTTGAGCATGAACATCAGAATTGGTGGGAAGGCGGTCGAGCCCAATGGGAATAAGAAGTGCAGGAACTTTCTCGAGAATGTTTGCGAGGTAGTCGGCTGAGTCCATAATTCCGTCGGCGTCGGTGCGGCCTTTTTTCTCTACCTGGTTGCGCTGCATCTCGATGTAAGGGAGGTACGCCTTGCGGTACAGATCGGCCAAGCCCATCTTCAGGTCGGGGTCGTCAACCACCATCCAACGCCACTTTTGCAAGTTTGAGCCGGCTGGAGCCTGTGTCGCCAAGCGCACGCAGTCGACGATCAGCTCCCGCGGAACGGGTCGGGTGAGGTCGAGGCGCTTGCGTACGGCCCGAGTTGTGGAAAGGAGGTGGTCTGTCTGGTCCAAATTGAAGGTAAATCCCATAAGATTTAGACTAGTGGTCATCGCCCTTGGGGTTGATGCCAGAACGATTCTCGAATGAAGGACCCCACATGACTGATGCCAAGAAAATCTCACCGCGCCAAGAATGGAGCGAGGCCTTTGAGGCGTCGAAATTGCGTGAGGGCGAATACACCACCATGTCGGGTATTCCTATAAAGCCTGTGTACGGGCCAGAAGATGCCGAGCACCCTGGCGTGTACCCATACACACGTGGGCCATACGCCTCCATGTATCGCTCGAAGTTGTGGACCATGCGCATGTTCGCTGGCTTTGGTACTGCCGAAGACACCAACTGGCGCTTTAAAGAAATTATTAAGTCGGGTGGCGACGGACTCTCGACCGCATTCGACATGCCCACATTGTTGGGTCTCGACTCCGACGATGAAATGTCGGAAGGTGAAGTGGGTCGTTGTGGTGTAGCCATTGACACCTTGTCCGACATGGAAGACCTCTACTCGGGTATCGATCTTTCACAGATCACTACGTCAATGACCATTAATTCTCCAGCTGCCGTTATTTTTGCCATGTTCATTGCGCAGGCAGAAAAAGCTGGAGTGAATCGTGCCCGCGTTGGCGGCACCTTGCAGAACGACATCTTGAAGGAATACCAAGCACAAAAAGAATTTGTGTTCCCTCCACGTCAGAGCATGCGTTTGGTGCGAGACACCATTGCGTTTACCGCCGAGGAAATGCCGAAGTGGCACTCCATTTCAATTTCGGGTTACCACATTCGCGAAGCGGGCTCTACTGCCGCTGAGGAATTGGCATTTACTATTGCCAACGGTTTTGCATACGTAGAACTTGCGTTGCAGGCTGGCTTGCCCATCGACTCATTCGCACCACGTTTGTCGTTTTTCTTCAACGCACACATTGACTTCTTCGAAGAAATTGCGAAGTACCGTGCTGCTCGTCGCATTTGGGCACGTTGGTTGAAAGAGCGTTACGGAGCCAAGCTCGACCGCTCCATGCAATTGCGTTTCCATACGCAAACTGCAGGTGTGTCACTTACTGCTCAGCAGCCAGAAGTCAACATTGTGCGTACGGCAATTGAAGCTCTCGCTGGTGTTTTGGGTGGTACACAGAGCCTGCACACCAACTCAATGGACGAAGCACTTGCTTTGCCTACCGAGAAGACCGCACGTATTGCATTGCGCACACAGCAAGTCATTGCCTTTGAAACCAACGTCACTCACGTGGCCGACCCGCTCGGTGGTTCATGGTTCGTTGAAGAACTTACCGATGAAATGGAACGTCAGGCAGAAGAGATTTTTGCTCACCTCGACAAACTTGGAGAAGGTTCCATCTTGGAAGGTTGTATTCGCGGAATCGAAGAAAACTGGTTCCAGGGTCGCATTGCCGACTCGGCATATGAACTTGAGCGTGCTTTTAACCAAGGGCGTCGCACCATTGTTGGCGTGAGCAAATTTAAAGAAGGCAACGAAGACGACAGCCTCGACATTTTGCAAATCACCAACGAAGATGAGGCTCGTCAGCTGAAGCGTCTCGACGTTGTGAAGCACGACCGTAACCAGACCGCAGTCGATGCTGTCTTGGCAAAGTTGGCAAAAGAAGCAGCCGATCCGTCGGTCAATCTCATGCCGACTCTCATTGAGGCTTCAAAGGCGTATGCAACTTTGGGCGAAATGATGAGCACCATGGCGAACGTGTTCGGGCGCCATGTTGAAGTGCCAACTATCTAAGAGGGTAATGACCGCACCAACTTGGTGTTGACAAAGCCACAGTATCGATTGGGGGAATCGTGCGTCATTTAGAGGAAATGCCACAACGGGTACAGGCCTTTTTTGAAAAGGTAGAGCCAACGTGGAAAAACGTCTCTGTTCAGAAGTATGAAGTGATGACGGGTGGCTATAGCCGCTTGTTAGCCCGGGCAGATATAGCGCACGATGGCATTGTTTCTACTTTTGTATTACGTGGCGACCCACCAGCCGACAAAAGTTTGTTGTACACAAGCCGAGTGCAAGAGTATGAACTTTTGCGCATTGTTGGTGATGCCGGTGTGCGTACTCCTCATGCAGTGCATTTCGATGCAACGGGCGAAGACCTCGGCACCTTGGCAATTGTGATGGACTTTTCACATTCCATGTCGTTTCTGCCGTACGTTGCTGCAGGGAATTCCATTGAAGGTTTGAATATTCGCCTAGCGGAAGCAATTGCTTCGTATCAGAGCATTCCTATTAGTGCTTTGCCAGCGAGCATGGAACGCCCAGCAAGCTGGGATGCTTACATGACCAAGCGCATTAACTCGTGGCGCGAAGCAAGCAATAACCATGTGGAGTCACTTCCTGTGTTTCATTATGTTGCTGAGTGGCTCGATGCGCATCGCCCGCCGCCAGCACCGTTAGTGCTGATGCACGGCGACTTCCAGTGCGCCAACGTAATGGTGACTGCCGATGGGCATATTGAAGTCATCGACTGGGAACTTGCCGGCATTGGCGACCCACGTGAAGACATTGGGTATTTCAAAGCGGTGTCGCAAGCTTCACCACCAGACCTTTTGGGCGACGACGGCATTGAAGGGTTCTGTGCTCGTTACTGCGAACTCACGGGTCTCAACGAACTGCAAGTGAACCCAGCAACTGTTGCGTATTTCTTGGTGCTGGGTGTGGTGGGTACCGTAGAGCAGTTGATGAAGGGTGGTGCTGCTTGGGCAAAGGGCGAAAATCATTTGTTCAACTCGGTGTTCAACTTGAGTTCGGTGCTCTTTGGTCAAAGTATGTGGCTCGATTTCCTGGGGCAACTCTCTGAGCCGTTGAAAAAAATTGCTGCTGCAGCAAATGGAGGGAAGTAAATGTTTTCACGACCAACAACCGAACAATTGCTCGCTGGTATTGCTGAAGAGTTGCGCACAGTAGTGGCAGGTGAAGTGCAAACCGAGACCACCAAAATTATGTTGCAGCAAATTGATCAAATTCTCATGGGCTGCTCTCGCCGTGCCGCACATGAAATTGCATGGGTGCATGAAGAGGCAGTAAAAATTGGTGCGCTGACTGGCAAGCCCATTGGCCAGCCAGCAAGTTTGCACTTAGAAGACGTGCTGGCGTGGTATCACGAGGTCAGTTCACTGCTTTCTAGTGAGGTGGGCGCAGCATTTCGCAGTGGCGACCAAGGCCGTATTGATGCTGTGAAAGAAGTGCTCGATGCTCGCTCGGCTATTGAAATGCAAGTTCTTGGTGCATTAGACCTTGTGGGTCGTGGCTAATAGCCAAGTGGAGTAGCGGTACCGCGGTCAATACTTCCGTGGCGAAATTTTGCCGAGTCAATGGGCATATGTGAGTCAATTGATTGGCTCGTGGTGTTCTCGTGCACGCAAATGCGCTCAATGATGCGCCATTCGCCGTTGCGATTTTCATATTGGTCGAGATAACGCCCAAACCAGGTATCGAGAAAGTCAACGCCATTGTCGGAGCGAAACACGTAAGTGACGTTGTATATTTCGCCCGAACCTTTGGTGCCGCTCACTTCGATGGCATGGTTCATGCAACAGTGCATGGTGGCGGTGAAGCGTTGGTGAGAGTCAATCACGCGGTCGCAAAATGCCATTGCATTTCCCACAAAGACCCCGTGGTCGTCGGTGGCCTCTGGCCAATAAGCCGATTTCATGAGGTCGCCGTCGAGGCGGTCTACGCCGCGTGCGTACCTGGCCGCAACTTGTCGAATGGCATCGTGGTCGGAAAGTGCTGCGCTCATGTTCCCCCTAGAGAAAGTCCGCAATTCAGCGGTCGTCATAGTGTAAACACGAGTGGTGAAATGTAAAAGACCCAGAGCGCGAATCCATTGTCTAGTTGCTGTTCTGGCCGTCACGGCGTCGTGTGGGGCATCGAGCACTCCTGCATCCACCAGCACTTCGCCCTCCACAACTGTGCAGCCCGTTGCATCTTCCACCACAAGCACAGTTCCTGCAGCGTCGGGGGAGCCCGTGGCATTAGGGGTGCTCACGCGCTCCTCGCAAGCCAGTGTGCTGCAAGAGATTGCGAAGTATGTGAATGTACAACGCAGAGGTGTAGGTGGTAGGCCACTAGCTCTGCTGGAATGCAAAGTTTCTCCAGAAAAAACACTGGGTGACTGTGTTGCAGAGTTTGCACAAAACAAGGTGTACGCCATTTTGGCTACCGATGAAGGGGTTGGAGATATTGGCGCAGCACTGGAAGAAGCGTCTGAAGATACCCCAGTGGTGGTAGCTAACCCTATTGGTGTGTCTGTGCTGGTCTCTCAAAAAATGACGGCCATCACGCCAGGAATGCCCGGGCTCATGCTGTCGTTGGCCATTGTGGCTGCGGGCGAATTCGCTGGTGAGAACAAAAGCATCAGCGTTGTTCATAGCGGCAGCGAAGAATCGAAATCAATTTTTGCATCAATTGTGCGACCAGTACTGGTGAAGTCGGGGCTGCGCGTTGAAAATATTTCCGAAGTTGTTGTTCCTGACGATGCAACAAGTGAAGAGGTGGTGGAACTACTCACTGATGCTGGGATCGATTCTTCAATGGTGATAGCCGACGTTGCAGGGGAAAGCTGTTCTGGTTTTGCAAACTGGGTGAACTCATTAACAACTAAGCCCGTTGTGCTCGCCACAGATGCATGTGCATTGCAGAACACAATAAGCGAAACGGAAAATTGGTTCGTCGCAAGATACGGGAATGATTTCACCAATGTTCGCGATGCTGAATTTGGGTTGAAGAACTGGGTCTCGTCGTATCGTGAAGGTATTCGTGCTGCAGTGCTCGCATTGGTTGATCTTTTGAGTGAACGAACTGAACGCAATCTCAGCTTGGCCGAAGTGAAAGCAGGCTTGAATGCTTCTGTTAAAAATGTTCGAGGTTTTTCACAGTCTCCCCAATGTGCACTCGTGTTGTCATATGTTGCTTTGTGTACATCGCAGGTGGGGTTATCACAAGTAAAAAATGGTGATTTAGTAGATATACGCGGTGGTACAAAGGGAAATCCCATTGAACTATTCACCGAGATACAGCCCTTGGGCAGTTAGCGTATGGGTATGAGTTCTGCTTGGAACAACGTGGGTGCAGCGGCAAATGCATTAGAAAAAGTTGCAATCAGCAATCTCTTCACCCAACAACCCACGCGCACCGAGTTGTTCATGTTCCACGCTGGTGAACTTCTCGTCGATTTCTCACGACAAAAAATAGACGCTGCAGCACTGCAGGCACTCGTTGCTTTAGCCAAATACTCCGACGTGGAAAACCAACGGAACAAGATGTTTAGTGGTGAGGCCATTAACAACACTGAAGATCGCCCCGTGTTGCATGTTGCCCTGCGTATGAATGCCGACGAGAGTGTTGTAGTCAGCGGGAAAAATGTTGTTCCTGAAATTCACGCAACATTGCAGCGCATGTCTTATGCAGCTGAACACATTGCGAGCGGAGCACATTCTGGTGCTACGGGTAAGCCCATCAAACATGTTGTGAATATTGGCATTGGGGGAAGTGACCTCGGGCCGGCAATGGCAATGCGGGCACTGATCGCATATGCCGCCACTGGGGTGCAAGCTCATTTCGTGTCGAACGTTGACCCCACAGACTTGGCTCATGTTCTTGCGCACTTAAACCCGCATGAAACTGCCTTCGTAGTCGCGTCGAAAACTTTCACCACGCAAGAAACCATGGCAAATGCCCATACCGCAATGAAGTGGCTCCAGACCGGAATGAATGTTGCCTCGGTGTCGAACCACTATTTTGCGGTGACCGCAAATATTGATGCAGCAGTGCATTTTGGTGTGCCTATGGAAAATATCTTTCCGATGTGGGATTGGGTGGGTGGGCGTTTCTCACTTGGCTCGGCTATTGGCTTTTCGCTCATGTGTTCCATAGGTGCGCAGCACTTCGGTGACATGTTGCTTGGTATGCGCGAAATGGACGAGCACTTCTGCACTGCTGAGTTGCAAGAGAACGTTCCTGTTTTGTTGGCGCTCGTTGGTATTTGGAATCGTAATTTTCTTGGCTGTGCATCGCAGGCGGTTATTCCATACCTACAAGAACTTGCGCGATTCCCTGCCTATCTTCAGCAATTAGAAATGGAAAGCAACGGCAAGCGCGCAAACCGTGCTGGGGAGCTAGTTGAACATGCAACCTCGCCAGTGGTGTGGGGGGAACCTGGCACCAACGGTCAGCATGCATTTTTCCAACTGCTACATCAAGGAACCGATGTGATTCCGGTTGATTTCATTGGCGCCGCACGAACAACTGCGGCAGGGCTCGATGAGCAAAGTGTTCGTGAGCAACATCAAAAGCTCATGGCAAATATGTTTGCGCAAGCATCGGCATTGGCCTTTGGCTCACCAGCGCCAACCGATATTCCTTCAGCGCAAGGCGAGCATCGAGTATTTCCCGGCAACCGTCCAAGTACCACAATTGTGTTCAATGAGTTAAGCCCACGTGTTCTGGGTCAACTGGTGGCACTTTATGAGCACAAAACATTTGTGCAGGGGTGCATTTGGGGCGTCAACAGTTTCGACCAGTGGGGCGTTGAACTGGGCAAAGTGTTGGCCGGCGATGTGCTTGCACATATGGCAAACACATCGCACGACACCACACTCGACCATTCCACACGTGTGCTTGTGGAATGGTTTTTAAAAAACTCTTAGCGAGCAACCATCATTCCTGTTTTTTGGAATGATGCCGACATGCCAGCACCCGAGGTGAGACCAGCATCAACAGTGATGTTCTGACCAGTGATGTAGCTGCCGCCATCGCTGAACAAAAAGAGTGCAGTTTCTGCAATGTCGTTGGCGTGTGCTGCACGACCAAGTGGTGACATGCTGCCAATGCGCTCTGACGCAGTCTTCAAGTCATTCGGGTCGCCAGCAATAACGTGGGCGGTCATACCGGTGGGGATAGAACCAGGAGCAATGGAGTTGGCGCGAATTTTGAATGCAGCAAGTTCAGATGCTGCACTGCGTGCCAAACCAATAACGCCTGCCTTAGCCATTGCGTATGCGTGTGGCCCCAAGCCACCTTGAACACCGGCAACCGATGCGGTACCGATGATGCAGCCGCCGTTGCCAGAAGCGATGATGCCACGAGCAGCGTGTTTAAAGGTGACGAATACGCCTCGCACGAGAACAGCCATGGTCTTGTCGAAGTCGTCCATTGGGGTGTCGGCAATGGGGCCAACCACGCCAACGATGCCAGCGTTGGCAAATGCACTGTCGAGGCGGCCAAATTTGGCGATGCCTGCATCGACTGCAGCTGCAACGTCTGCTTCTTTGGTGACGTCGCACTGGGCGAAAATAGCCTTGTCGCCAAGTGACTTGGCAACGGCCTCGCCACG